>CAJCIT010000087.1 GCA_903970405.1 Acidobacteriaceae bacterium
GGTGGCCGCCCTGCGAGTCCGCACTCGCGTCAGCGCTCGGGTCGCGTCCCCGCGGGATACTGCTCCGGCACAACGCTCCTGTCCCGGCCCCGCCCTCGCTGCCTCATCAGCCCTGTACTGGCGCTTTGCGCGCGAACTCCCGACGGGATGTGCAACAAGGACCGCACTGCCGGGGCGCACGTCCCTTTTTGGCGCTTTGTCGCAAGGGTCTATGGGCACTCCCGTCAGTGTGGCCGCACCCTAATTGGTTTTCCTCTTAGGGCTTATTTGAAGGGTACAGGGGTCTGTCCCTTTTCCTGGGAAAACCTCTGAGGGGAAAGGGCACTCCGTCCCTGCTTTGCAGTCGTCCCTGTACTCACGAACAGCACGCCAATTAACGTCACGACATGGCTGGGGCCTGGTGCCCAGACGTCAGAAATCTGGCGGATACTAAACTAATCGACACGGGCGTGTGGATCAACAACGGCGTTTCTACAAACACGGCCATGAAACTTCTCGATTTTTTCAGAGAAGCAGTGCGCACCCAGAGCTTCAGCCCGAAGTGGACGCCGAGTCTTGGAAGACTATCGAAGACGCTGGTATAAAGAGATGGCGGAAAGGGGATCCCGTTCCCTCGGCGGGCATTCGGATACTGGTTGGTCTCGCAAGCTACTCCCGTCAAGATGTCGAGCTTGCCCAGGCGATCATTGATCGAGTGTCGTCGAGCTCAGGAGACCTTGAGTTTCGAATTGTTTAACATGCTGGATGTTATTGAAATGAAAGACCTCGACCATTACATCCCGGGGATTGGGTCCGTGTATCAGACCCCTGTGGTGGGTCTATGGAAGGCCGGCTGTCTCATTCGGGTGGCACAGGGGTCTCCCGCCCAGCAATTGGCTAATGAGCTGATCACCCGTGGGACGAAACTCGGGACGGTCGTTGAGCGGAGTGCACCCAAAAAAGTGAGACGGAGCCTGACAGGCCCAAATGGAGGCCCAAATGGGACAGGTGGGGTTCTTCCCTGAGAATCCTCAGCAGAAACTGGGAACAGACTGGCCTAAGGCGGAAGGCGCCGAAGGGGACTTTCAGAGCCAAGGCGTTCGTGGGCGCACACCCGAAATCCTCCCTGCGTCAGGGCGGTCTGCCACCTTCGTCCGCTCAGCTTCTGAACTCGTCCCAGAGCGGGCGGTCACAGCCTCGCCAAATAAAAGATTCTCGCTCCACAATTATTTCCATCGACACACGGCAGGTAATCACGCCCCGTCCGCAACCTGCCCCGGTCGGTCCGTAAGTCCTGTCTTATTCAATCCTTCTATATCTCTCAAAAAAACCAACTTACCGCACACCCTCGTTCTGGATTGGCTTCGAGTTTTCACTGGTTCGAGCCTGGATCTTGTTTCAAAACCCGCCCCTCCAAGCCGAAGCTGCACGCGTCCCGCAACAGCCGCTTCCGTAGCCAACCGCCACTGGCCCCATGTTACGCCTGAAGCGTGAGGTGACGTCAGGTTTTCCCCACACAACGCCGGGCCTAATGCCCGGCTTTTCGTTTTCATCATCCGCCCCAAAGGGGTCTGTCCCTTTTTCCCTGAAAATCGCTGAGGCAAAGGGGCTTAGCCTCTTCTGAGCGCTGCCGGAGAGACATCGGGACCCGCACGCCGGTCGCTCCCTGGTCCGCCTTGGTCCGCCCCAAAGGGGTCTGTCCCTTTTCCTGGGAAAACCTCTGAGGGGAAAGGGCTTACCCTCCTTTGCGAGCCCCCCGGAACTCGCTCACAGATCCGCGGATGGAAGCGAGCAACCGCAAATAGCGACTGCCGTTCTTCGCCCCAATCCGCCCCCCAAACGGGGTCAAACGGGGTCTAAAACGGGGTCTGTCCCTTTTCGCTGGAAAATCGTTGAGGCAAAGGGGCTTACCCCCTTCTGAGAAACGCCGGAAATATATCGGGACCGTTACCGGTTGCTCCCTGATTGGTCGCGGCTCAGTCGGGTTCGTGCGCGTACTCGTGGCGGCGGCAAACGATCGACGGCAACTCTTCCACTGTCGCCGGCGCTGAACCGCGTCCGTAGGCGAGTAAGCATAGGTCTGGAGATCACCCGTTTAATAATGAGGACGCAATCAGCGCAGTCGGATAGGGCGTCAAGCCGCAGTTTGCCCCGGTAGCGTGACAAAATTCTGAAGGGGCCCAGTCTGCGGCGCGCCCACCCTTGCTCGCTTTTCTTGAACACCGCCCGGCGCCTTTGCGTATTGCTAGTGTCGTGAGCAGGGAGCGGCAGGAAGAATGAATCTTCGTAAAGCAGTTGGACCCGCTCTCGCCGTCGTCTTGCTAGCCGGAGTCGGAATTGCCATCAGGCACTCGATCCGGGACAAAATGGACGCGGATAACGCGGCCCGGCGAATAGCCAACCGGGTCACCGTAAAGGTTCTGACCGGCTCTGAAAAGGAAAAATTCCTGACCGATCCCGAACTGGCGAAAGTCCTCGATTCCGAGGGCATCGCCATCACGGTCCAAAAGGCAGGTTCGCGCGAAATCGCGACTCGCCCCGATCTAGCTTCCTTTGACGCCGCATACCCGGCCGGCACCCACGCCGCACTCAAGATCGCTGAGACGAGCGGATCGAAGCATGTCTATCCTTCGTTCTTTACCCCCATGGCGGTTGCCAGTTGGAAAACCTTGATTCCGGTCCTCGAGAAGTCCGGCGTTGTCTCAAGCAAGAACGGTTCTTACTTCATCATTGACATGGCCAAGTTGGTTGACATCATGAAGAAGGATACGCGGTGGAAGGATTTGCCCGACAATACCGCTTACCCTGTCGGCAAGGCGGTGCTGGTGACGTCCACCGACGTGCGCAAGTCCAACTCCGGCGCTATGTATCTGGGTCTCGCGGCGTACATCGCCAACGGAAATAATGTGGTGGATACTGATGCCGACGCTAATAAGGTTGCGTCCAGCATGGTGGGTTTGTTCTCCAAGCAGGGTTATCAGGAGTCCAGTTCGGCTGGACCCTTTGAGGACTACACGGCGATGGGAATTGGAAAATCGCCGCTGGTTATGATTTATGAGCAGCAGTTTCTGGAATACGTCCTGTCTCATGACAAACCGAACCCGGACATGGTCCTGCTCTATCCGGCGCCCACCATCCTTTCGAAACACACTATCGTCGCGCTCACCGATAACGGGGAGCGCTTCGCTCAAGTCATGACTTCCAATCCCAAGGTCAGTTCCATTGCCCAGCACTACGGCTTCCGGACTCAGGACAGCTCGGAGCTTTTTGCGGCAGTGGAAGCAAAAGGGCTTGGCATTCCGCACACGATTGTGGATGTGATCGATCCTCCGAGGTATGACATCCTCGAAAAGCTGATTGGCCGCGTCGATGCCGGCCTCAATAGATAAGGAGTTTCCAACAGTGCCGTCCGATTCCGATACCGAAATGATTTCGGCCCCGCAACCGCCACTGACGCTGGAGATGCCTGCGCCGATGAAGCCTGTCAAGGAGCCTGACGCGGCGGCGGCGATGGTCCCGATCAAGGAGGACACGCGCGCCGCGGCCATCAGGCAAGCCGATCAGTTTATCGCTGAACTGCTTCACGTGGATGTCACCTCGGGAGAATTTCGTGCCCGTCTGGACAGCGCTTTCCGGCTCGGCCGCAAGGAGATTGGAGACAGCGCGCTACTAACCGGAAAATTCATGGAGAAGAATTTCGTAGGCGATACCGCGAACCCCGCCTACCGGGTGATCAACGAGATGCGCGTGCTGTTTGAAGACCTCAACCCCGGCAAGGAAGGCGACCTTCTTTCTCAGCACAAGATTCTGGGCATGATTCCCTTCGGCAACCCCCTGCGGAACTACTTGCAGAAGTTCGACAGCGCCAGCGGCTCCATTCGCCGGTTGATCGATAACATGTACGCCGTTCAGGACGAACTCTCGCGCGACGATCAGGAGCTGTTCGCCACCATGAACAAGCTGCTTGACGCCCTAATCAAGTTAAAAGGGGTGGACATCTTCATCGATCATCTGGATGAGACGCTCACCGGGGCGGTCGCCAAGCTGAAGACAACGGACCCGGCCCGCGCCAAGGCCATCGAGCAGGAAGTTCTTTTCTACGCCCGCCAGGCGAGCGTAGACGTGAAGACGCAGTTGCTGGTTTGCATCAACGGCTACAAGATGCTGGAAGGCTTGCGGAAGACCGGGCGCGAGCTGCACAACGGCTGCGACCGGATGGCCACCATCGGCATGTCGAGTCTCTCCATTGCGGTTACGCTCGCCCGAGCGCAGGGCTATCAGATGAAAGTCATGGAAGCCTTGAAGCTCAGCTCGGCCTCCATTGAAAGCCTGCTGGCCTCCACTTCCAAGATGTTCGGTGACCACGTGGATCGCGTGGTGGAGTATCAAAACAATCCGTTGATCGGCGTTCAAACGCTGAAGGCCTCATTCGACACGGTGATGGCAGGGCTCGACAAGATGGACGAGTTCCGCTCAAAGAGCATCGAAACGATGGGCTCGAATATCACTTTGCTCAAAGGAATACTGGCCGAGGGGGAGGCGCGGATGAAACGCGAACAAACCGCCGTCAAAGCGATTTCCGACGTCACAAGCGGCGCGCCATCCGGTCCGGTGGCCCTGTAGACCGTCCGCCCATCGGAAATGGCCGTTATGAATAAGAGCCTGATTGCGGTTCTCGCAGCCACCGGCATCGCGACGGCCATTGTCACCTCGTGCGGCCCGAACTCATCGAACACGTTTCAGAACAAGCCCGCCCCGCCGCCGAGTTCTTTTTCCATCCTGGCCGGCTCCGAACTCAAAGACATTGAGGGCAGCCTCAAGGAGGACATTCGCGCCGCCACCGGCCTCGATCTGAAATTTACCTACTCAGGAACACTGGATGCCGTCGACCGCATCGCCGCCGGTGAGCAATTCGACGCCCTGTGGGTTTCGCACGGCAAGTACCTGGCGATGAATCCCGCCATGAAGGGGCGCATTCTGGCCCAGGAAAAGACCATGCTCTCGCCGGTTGTATTGGGCTTGAAAGCCTCCAAGGCGCACGCGCTGGGCTGGGACACCGAAGAGCCGACGTGGAAGGATATCGCCGACGCCGCCAAGGCCGGTAAGTTCACGTTCGGAATGACCAACCCGGCCTCCAGCAACACCGGTCTGACGGCCACAATTGGACTGGCGGCGGCACTCGCCAAGAACCCCGACGCCCTCACGGAGGCAGACCTCAAGAATCCCCGGCTCGCCGACTTCTTCAAAGGTGAATCTCTCACCTCCGGCTCTTCGGGCTGGCTCGCGGAGAGTTATGAGCATGACCCATCGAAGGTCGACGGAATCATCAACTATGAGTCCGTCCTGCTTTCGCTCAATGCCGGTGGCAAGCTCCCCGAGCCCCTGACGCTGGTTTATCCCAGGGAAGGCATCATCACCGCCGATTATCCCCTGATGCTTCTCAATGACGCGCGGCGAGCCGACTATGACAAATTAGCGGCGTATCTTCGAAGCGCGGACTTCCAGACCCGCATGTCGGCGCGGACCCTGCGCCGCCCTGTCAACTCGGATGCTGTGGCCGCTGCCGCCATACCCAAACGGACGCTGATTGAACTTCCTTTCCCCGGTCAGGCCTCGCTGATCTCGGCGTTGCTCGATACCTTTCTTGCCGACGTCCGCGTGCCGGGTTCCTCTCGTTATGTGCTCGATCTTTCGGGTTCCATGCGGGGCGATCGCATCACTGCCCTGAAGAACTCGATGCTGCTGCTGGCGTCCAGTCCCACCCAATCCTCCGATCGCTATGCGCGGTTCCAAAACCGCGAAGAAGTGGGTATCGTCACGTTTTCGACGGAGACCGGGCCAACCTTGATATTTCCGATGGGCTCGACCGCCGCACAAAATGCCAAGACCCGCGCCGACATTACCGCATTCATCGATCCCTTGGTGGCAAAAGGCAGCACCGCGATTTATTCCAGCGTTCAGCGCGCACTTACTGAGTTGAGTCAGGAGCGCAGCCGGGGAACAGAGAAACGATATTACACGGTTGTCTTAATGACCGACGGTGAAAACAACCGCGGCCTCACGCGCGAAGAGTTCGAGCAGTGGTACAGCGGCAGCGACGGTCAAAGCGTCCATGGCATTCCCGTCTTTCCGATTCTGTTTGGCGAGGGCAACGAAACGGACCTCCGCGCGCTCGCGGACTTGACCGGCGGCCGGATGTTCGACTCGCGGTCGAATTCATTATCGTCGGTCTTCAAGGAGATCCGTGGCTACCAATAACCCGGGCTCCCTCTTACCCCAAAGGCCCTCAGTAACGCGCAGTCAGCGCTTCCGCCTCTTCCTATATGGCAACGGCAACATCGCCGGATGTGTGCTTGCCCTGATTGGCCTCGGACTTTATTTTGTTGGCGTCATCCACGCCTATTGGCCGGCGATAGTGGCTGGCCTCTACTCCGCCGGCGCTCTGGGCTGGCCGAAGGGCTCACTGGCCGAGACAACGGAACGGACCGAATTCTCCCCGGAACATGCCGCGCAACAGGTGCGCAAGCTCGTCGACAGCGTAGCCAACGCCATACCGAACGATGCCCTGGATCCTCTGCGCAGCATTCAGAACACACTCTACGAGTTGTTGCCCCGGCTGGATGAGTTACGCAATCGGGGCACCATCTCCGGCAAGGACTCGTTCACCGTCCTAGAAACCATCCGCCGCTATCTTCCTGACACGCTCGGCGCTTATTTGCGATTGCCCAGATTTTACGCCCACGTGCAACCGCTCAACGATGGACGCACCGCCGCCCAAACCCTGGTGGACCAACTGCGGCTGCTGGATGCGTCGTTAAAGAACGTCGCCCAAAGCGCATTTTCGGGCGACGCGGAAACCCTGGTGAGAAACGGGCGTTTCCTCGAAACCAAATTCTCCAAAAAAACTGTCTTCCGCGTATGAAATGGCCTGCGACGCGGTGTGTCGTTCCTGCATCACACAACTTAACAGTTCGTCGGCAGGCGTGCGGTTGAGCGCGGCCGTAGGGGGATTTGCCGGAGAGTCCAGGCCGAGTGAGCCGCGACCGTCAGGGAGCGACCGCGGAAGCAGGTCCCAGGCAACCGGTCTCTCCCTGACGGTCGCGGCTCACTCGGCGTGTGGGACAGTCACAAGATAGCGGGTTTGGGGAGCGGATCCACTTAGTGGTCGGCTTACCTGTGTGAGGAGCATCACCTGCTGTCACCTGCTTGCTTAGCGCGCGGTTCCGTAGGGGTGTCGGCTCGATCAAGCAAAACCGGGGAAAGGCACGCATGACTATTTCGTTGAAACAGAAGTTGGCGGGAGTTGCGATTGCAATTGGAGTCATAGCAACGGCTGGCTGCTCCACAGGCGCATCGGCCAAGCCGCAAGCGCCTGCCAGCGTGGAAGTGGCAACCGTTGAGCAGCGGAACGTTCCCCTCTATCACGAGTGGATCGGAACGCTGGACGGAATGGTTAACGCGGCCATCAGGGCGGAGGTGACGGGATATTTGAGCCACCAGAACTACAAGGAAGGCTCGTTCGTCAGGAAGGGTCAATTGCTGTTTGAGATCGATCCGCGGCCCTTTGACGCGGCGCTGGCGCAGGCCCGGGGCCAACTGGCTCAGGCCAAAGGACAGCTTGCCCAGTCCACGGCGCAGTTGACGCAGGTCCAGGCACAGCTTGTGCAATCGGAGGCGAACCAGCAGAGGACGCAACTGGACGTAGATAAATACACGCCGCTTGCCAAGGAACAGGCGATTACGCAGCAGGACCTGGACAATTCAGTGCAGAACAACAAGTCCGCCAAGGCGCAGGTGGAAGCGGCGAAGGCCAGCGTGGAAACGGCTAAGGCGCAAATTGTGGCGAGCAACGCCGGAGTGGAATCGGCCCAGGCGGCGGTGGATGCGGCGCTGGTGAACCTGAGCTTTACCCGGCTTACTTCGCCCATCGACGGAATCGCCGGGCAAGCTCTGGTGCAGGTGGGGAATCTGGTTAGTCCGAGCAGCGGAACCATTACTTCGGTTTCAACCGTGGATCCCATTAGAGCCATCTTCACCGCCGGCGAACAGGAGTATCTCAGCTTGACGCGGGGCGGGGTAGGCGAATTAACGAAGTTGCAACTCGACCTGATCCTGGCCGATGGCACCACCTATCCGCATAAAGGCAGGTTCTTCTTCGCCGACCGCCAGGTGGATCCCGCCACGGGCTCCATTCAGTTGACGGGGCTCTTCCCGAATCCCGGTAACAGGCTGCGGCCCGGTCAATACGGCAAGGTTCGCGCGGCCATCCAGACCAACGACGCCGCGTTGCTTGTTCCACAGCGCGCGGTTACGGAGCTTCAGGGCAGTTATCAAGTGGCCGTGGTAGACAACACGAACACAGTTGGAGTTCGGACGGTGAAGATGGGCAGCCGCGTCGGCACAATGTGGATCGTGACGGAAGGACTCAAGCCCGGTGAACGCGTGGTTGCCGAGGGCGTCCAAAAGGCCCGTGCCGGAGCGAAGGTTGATCCGAAGCCCTTCACGGGGGGCAACTGATGTCTAAGTTCTTCATTAACCGGCCCATTGTGGCCATGGTCATTTCAATTCTGACGGTGATTGTGGGCTTCGTCGCCATCGCTTCGCTGCCCGTGGCTCAGTTTCCGAATATCGTGCCGCCCGAAATCAGGTTGCAGGCCACTTACGTGGGCGCCGACGCGCAGGCCCTTGAGCAGTCTGTCGCTACGCCAATCGAACAGCAAATCAACGGCGTGGACAACATGGATTACATGTATTCGCTGAATGCCACCGCCAACTCGCAGACCACCTTGCTGGTCGACTTCGACGTCAACACCGACCCCAATATCGACCTGATCTTGACTCAGTCGCGCGAGAATCTGGCCGCCGCTCAGCTTCCGCCCGAAGTGAACAACTACGGCGTCACCATCAAGAAGTCAACCACCGCTCCGCTGATGCTGATCGCGTTGTATGCGCCGCACGGCAGTCACGACGCCACGTTCCTGGCCAACTACGCCTATATCAATCTCAACGATCCTCTGGCGCGGCTGTATGGCGTCGGCCAGACGCAGATTTTCGGCGCTGGGCAATATGCGATGAGGCTGTGGGTGAAGCCGGACCAATTAGCGAAGTTGGGCATTACGGTGACCGATATCGTCAACGCCATCCAGGCGCAGAACACGGTGAACCCCGCCGGTCAGGTGGGCGGAGAGCCCGCCGCGAAGAACCAGCAGTTCACTTATTCAGTGCTTGCCCAAGGCCGCCTGAGTTCGCCGGAACAATTCGGAGAGGTGGTGGTGCGTGAAGCTCCTAATGGCGGCATCGTTCGAGTGAAGGACGTTGCCCGCGTCGAGCTGGGCGCGCAGGACTACAGCATCATCGGACGCTTGAACGGCGAGCCGAGCGCGATTATCGCGGTGTACCAGTTGCCGGGTTCCAATGCCGTCCAAACGGCCGCCGGCGTCCGGAAGGCGTTGGCGCAGATGAAGCAGCGTTTCCCGGAAGATATGGATTTCGCGGTTGGGCTTGACCAGACGGCCGCGGTGACGGAAGGCATCAAGGAGATTGTCGAGACCCTGCTGATCGCTATCGTGCTGGTGATCCTGGTGGTGTATCTCTTCCTGCAGGACTGGCGAGCTACGCTGATCCCCCTGTTGGCCGTTCCCGTTTCACTGGTCGGAACGTTTGTGTTCTTCCCGGCGTTCGGCTTCTCCATCAATACGCTTTCGCTCTTCGGACTGGTGCTTGCCATCGGCTTGGTTGTGGACGACGCGATTGTCGTTGTGGAGGGCGTGCAGCGCCACATCGAAGCCGGTCTTGCTCCGAAAGACGCCGCGCGAAAGGCGATGGAGGAGCTCTCGGGACCGGTGGTCGGTATCGCCTTGGTTCTCTCGTCGGTCTTTGTGCCGACCGCCTTCATTCCCGGCATCACCGGAAGGCTCTATCAGCAGTTTGCCGTGACCATCGCCATCTCGGTGATCCTCTCGGCCTTTAATGCTTTGACGCTGAGTCCGGCCCTGGCCGGGTTACTGCTGCGGCCGCGCAAAGAAAGCCACGGGCTGCTCCGGAGGTTCTTCGATTGGTTCAATCGCCAGTTTGAGCGCGCCACGCACGGCTATGTCCGTCAATCCGGAGTGCTGATTCGAAAGAGCGCATGGGCCATGGCGGGGCTGGTGGTGTTCGGCGTGGCTGGGTTTTTCTTCGCCGGCCGCGTGCCTTCCAGCTTCCTGCCCGATGAAGACCAGGGCTATTTCTACGTGAACATGCAATTGCCGAATTCGGCCTCGCTGGGGCGGACGGCGGCCGCATCGAGAGAGGTGGAAAAGATCCTCGGGTCGACGCCCGGCATAAGGTATTACAGCAGCGTAATCGGCTTTAGCCTGCTCAGCTACGTCCGGATCAGTTACAACGCTTTCTATTTCGTCAATCTGAAACCCTGGGGCGATCGTAAGTCCAGCTCGGAACAGTATCAGGAGATCAAAGCCCGTCTAAACCAGCAATTGGGTAGGTTGCCGCAAGGAACGGTCTTCAGCTTTTCGCCCCCGGCCATCCCCGGCATTGGCACCGCCGGCGGATTTCAGTTCATACTGGAAGACCGCGCCGGGCGGGACGTGAAGTTTCTGGCCGATAACCTGTCGAAATTCATGGCGGCCGCCCGCAAGCGTCCAGAGATTGGCGCACTCACCACCACGTTCCTACCGAGCGTGCCTCAGCAGTTCGTGAATGTGGACCGGGACAAGGTGCTGAAACAGGGTGTCGCCATCACCGACGTCTACAAAACCATCCAGGCTTTCATGGGCGGGACGTTCATCAACTACTTCAACGAGTTCGGCCGCACTTGGCAGGTGTACGTGGAGGCGGAAGCCCCTTACCGGGCTAACATGGATAACCTGGGACAGTTCTACGTCCGCAACAGCAGCGGGGCGGCCGTGCCGCTCTCAGCGGTAGCGAACTTCGAATCCCGGCAAGGCCCCGAGTTCACGCTGCGCTTTAACGAGTACCGGTCAGCGCAGCTCAACGGCAGCGCCGCGCCCGGCTACAGCTCAGAGCAGGCTACAAATGCCCTGGAAGATGTCTTCAAACAAACCATGCCCGCCGAAATGGGCTTCGACTATGCGGGCATATCCCATCAGGAGCAAAAGGCGCGCGAAGGAGTCTCGGCCACTGTCATCTTCGGGTTTTCGCTGTTGTTCGTGTTTCTGATTCTGGCGGCGCTCTATGAGAGTTGGTCGCTGCCGTTCAGCGTGCTGCTGAGTACTCCGGTGGCGATATTCGGCGCTTTTGGCGTCTTGTGGCTGCGCCGCGTCGTGCTCTCGGCCTTCGTGCCCTCTTACATGGTGCAAATTGAGAACAATATTTACTCGCAGATCGGACTGGTGATGCTGATCGGCTTAGCGGCCAAGAATGCGATTCTGATCGTCGAGTTTGCCAAGGAGCGATATGAAAGCGGGACGCCCCTGGTGGACGCCGCGCTGGAAGGCGCGAGACTCCGCCTTCGTCCGATCTTGATGACATCGTTCGCATTCATCCTTGGATGCGTGCCGCTGTGGATCGCATCCGGCGCCGGTTCGGTGGGCCGCCAGATTATGGGCACTACAGTGATCGGCGGCATGTTGGCGGCGACCGGGCTGGGCATCTTCTTCATTCCGGCCATCTTCTATTTGGTCGAGAAGCTATCAGGCGCCTCTCGGGAGCCAGGGAAAGCTCCCGAGATGATTCCGTCGCCGGGGCAGGGAGACTGATATGAATTACCGGGCGATAGCGGTTTCCATTGCCTCCCTTTGGCTGACGAGTTGCATGGTCGGGCCGAATTATCGCCGTCCGGACGTGCAGGCGCCGCAAACCTTCCGCGCTCCCGATCCACTGCCGGCTGCGGAAGCGGCCTCCTTCGCGGACCTCAAGTGGTGGCAGGTTTTCAAAGACCCTGATTTGCAAGCGCTGGTTAAGACCGCACTCGAACAGAATTACGATTTGCGCGACGCGGTGGCCCGGGTGGAGGCCGCGCGCGGGAATCTTGGGATTGTACGATCCAATCAATTTCCGCAACTGGGCGCGACTGGAGATCTCGAGTTGACCCGGCTTTCGAGAGACGGCGCAACTCCGCTGCCTGCCTCGGTTCTCCCACATCAGGATCGCAATTGGGGAGAAGCGTCGCTGGGCCTGCTGTCCTTCGAGGTGGACATCTGGGGACGCTTGCGCCGGTCCACCGAAGCGGCACGCGCGAATCTGTTGAGCGCCGAAGAGTACCGAAAAGCCGTCATTACAACGCTGGTGAGCGACGTCGCGACTCAGTACTTCACGGTGCGCGAGCTGGACTACCAGTTGGAAATCTCAACGCGGACGCTTGAATCGCGGCGGGCATCGCTGCAGTTGACTCAAGACCGCCAAAGAGGCGGTATCGCAAACCTATTGGATCTGAGGCAGGCCGAGCAACTGGTGGATACGTCCGCGGAGACCATCCCCGTGCTTCATCAGCAGATCGAGCAGACGGAAAACCAGATCAGCCTGCTGCTTGGAAAGAATCCGGGCGAGGTGATCCGCCACGGTCAGTTCGACGAGCAGCCGTTTCCGCCGGAAGTGCCTCCAGGCTTGCCATCCGCGTTGCTCGAGCGGCGCCCCGATATCCGCGAGGCAGAGGAGAACCTCATTGCGGCGAATGCCGACATCGGCGTGGCTAAGGCGGCTTACTTTCCACAGTTGAGCGTGAGCGGGCTGCTGGGCGGCCAGAGCACCGAATTAGCGAACCTGTTCAGCGCCTCACGTAGCGTGTGGAGCGTTATCCCGCAACTCTCGCAACCCATATTCAGGGCCGGAGGTCTCAAAGCAGCCACGCGATTGGCGGAAGCCCAACGGGATAGCGCACTGGTTCAGTATCAGAAGGCGATTCAGACTGCCTTCACCGAAGTATCGAACGCTTTGATTGCCCACCAAAGGGTGAGAGAAAGCCGGGTGCAGCAGGAAGCGCTGGTGATGACGCTTCAGGATCGAAAACGGCTGGCGTACATGCGCTATAACGGCGGCGTGGATACCCAACTCAATGCGCTGGATGCCGATCGCGATCTGCTGCAAGCCGAATTGGATCTCAGGCAGATCAAGTTGAATGAGCTGCTGAGCGTCGTCCAGTTATACAAAGCCCTCGGTGGCGGCTGGCAGTAGCGACATGTAGGGCAGCTCGTTAAGCTGCGCGGCGGTGGCCAACCGCCGCCTTTAGATGGCCGCGACCAAACGAACTGGCCGGGTGAGTGCGGGCTTCAAATTCGAGCGCGCAGTTGGGTCAGGAGATGAAAATTTGCGTTTCTTGGCGTGGATTTTGGGCGTTCTGGCCTTCGTCTGAGCGGAGCGTGGGTGGGGTCGCATGAGGCGGGCACTTACTGGAGGCGGGTTGTCAAAGAACAGAAGCCGGCAGACTGCGGTTCGCAGACTGACAGCGGATTAATTTTAGGCGGCCAGGGGTTGCGGGTTGGGGGCATCCGGCGGCGCGGATGTGGAGTCGGGATCGACGCTTGGCGATGGATACTGTCGTGGGCTTTGGAAAGTGCCTGGGTTGGGGACAGCAGGGGTGACAGGAGATTTTGAAGTGCACCCTGGGCTGAGAAACGAAGTTAAGGGGGTGGTCGCCGTTCGATGAAAAGATGTATCTATCCAACACGGCGATGGTTTAAGTTGGGGTTGCCGGTGAAGCGGAGACGGGCTCTGCTGGCGAGCAACCCGATCGAGGAATAGCCGGTCGAAACTCATCAAGACGATGGGCAGGGCGTGCACCTCCCGTCGCGTCCTATAGCTGGGCCACGGCGCCGACCAACGGGAGGCGGCGCCAACGCCCGGTTTACAAGAAGGAATGACAACATCGGATTGATAGATTTCGTTATGCCTTGAAAAACGCCTTCCGAGGGCGCCCTCAGTTTTCATAGTGCAACCCGAGCCTCGCTGGCCGGCGAAGGCAATAAAGCTTCAAACTCGACGGGAGGGCGGTAGCCCAACGCCGAGTGCAGCCTCTTTTCGTTATAGACCTGCTCGATGAATTCGCCTATTCCGGCGAAGAGATCCTCCAGAACGCGGTAGTCATTGCGATACACCTCCTCGTACTTCAGCGTTTTCATGAAGCTCTCCGCCTGGGCATTGTCGTAAGGATTGCCTTTGGCGCTCATGCTGATCCGAATCCCGCGTTCCTGCAGAATGCCCAGGTAGGCATGCGAGGCGTACTGCACACCCCGATCGGAGTGGTGCACCATGCCCGGCGAGGGCTGACGCTGCCGCAAAGCCATCTCTAAAGCGCTGACCGCCAACTCGGCTTCCAAGGTCCGGCCCAGCGCCCAGCCGACTACCCGGCGCGAGTAGGCATCCAGGATGACGGCTAGGTACACAAACTCCGTTTGCAGCCGAATGTAGGTGAGGTCGGCCACCCAGAGCTGGTTGATACCGCTCACTTCCAGATCGGCGGCCAAGTTCGGATACACCGCCAGGGCATGGTTGGAATCGGTAGTCTTGACGAACGACCTCCTCCGCAGGCAGAGCAGATTATCCTGATGCATGAGCCGCAAGACACGCTTGCGATTCACCCGCTGGCCGCGCCGTCGCAGTTCCGCCGTGATACGCCGGTATCCGTAAGCCGGCCAGTCCAGCGCGATCTGCTGGATCTGACTGCGCAACTCCATGTTGGCCGGATCCGGCGGGCGCGCCTGGCGATCCTCCCAGCGGTAGTACCCGGCCCGGCTGAGGCGAACGATCTCACACAACTGCTTCACGGTTTGCCCTTCCCCGACGCTTTTCCGGACTTGTCCGTACAGGCAGCTTCTCCATTCAGAATGGCCGGCCGGTGATGGATTCTGAAATGCTGCAACGCTTTTTTTAGAAAATCGTTCTCCATCGTCAGTTGACCGATTTTCCGCTCCAACTCGGCCGCCTGCCGGATCTGATCGAATCCCGGGGTTTCTACTGTCCTCCGTCCGATGCCGGGAAAGGCAAGTTCGCCCTGGGCACGCCATTCTCCCCGCCATCGTTCCAGCAATTTGGGGCTCAGCTCCAACTGCCGGGCTACTTCGGCCACGCTGCGGCCGCTATCGATTTCGCGCATCGCCGCGATCTTCAACTCGCGGCTGTAAATTCGTCGAGCCAACTCCATTGAGATTCTCCATTCAATGAATTTAGCCCCTTAACTTGCTGTCTCACTTTTGGGGTGCACT
>CAJCIT010000088.1 GCA_903970405.1 Acidobacteriaceae bacterium
AGCTGCCGCCACAGACTTGTCACTTTTTGTGCAGCCTCACCCCGGTTTACCCGATGGAAGCTCACCAGACAATCTTCCACTGCCGCCCAAAAGTGCGGCGCGAGTGCAAGCGCCTCACGCGGATCCACAATTGCTAGATTCCTTTCCATTTTGTTCGCATTCCACATTTCCTACGCAATCCTACGCAATCTACAATGTCTCTTCGGTTGCCGCACCTAGCTTCTTTAGGCCCGTCGAAAAACCCACGCGTCTTCCAGGGAGGAAAGCACCAGAAGGCCCAATCATTTTGTAGCCACCTTTTGACGCAAGGGTCGCCCAGTGGCAAACTAGGCCCACGAAAGAACGCCAGCAAGCCCTTGATTCGAATCAGGAAATAAAAGCTTGGCCCTGGGCTGGACTCCCAGCAAGCGGCTGAATAGGGCTACAACGCAAAAAGAGGGCTAGAGTTCGGACGCTGAGGCGGAAAGGCACCCCCTCCTGATGCCACCAGAGACGCATGGCACAATACGAAAGACTATGGCCTCCTCCCAGATTATGTCTCCGCCGTGGCCAAACCATGACGTTGTTGTTTATCACGGCACGGTTGACAAATTCGCGTCGATGATCGTGTCGGGCCCGGTTCTGGTCTCAAAGGGTACCGAGAACACTGATTTTGGCAGAGGGTTTTATACCACAACTGTTAAGCGTCAAGCTCGGACGTGGGCTGACTGGGTATCAGCGGGCCGGGCTAATCCGGGTGCCAAGCCGGCGGTGGTTGAGATTACGATCAATAGACCCACCCTTGCAACTCTTGACGCTCTTGCGTTTGTGCGGGGCGATTTCGATGCCGACGATTACTGGAGCCTGATTCATCACTGCCGGAGGGGAGCGTCGGACCATGGAAGGACGGGACCAGAACCCAGTTACGATGTCGTTTACGGGCCCTTGGCCGCTTTCTGGGAGCGGAGAATGTGCGTCGCAAATTCTGATCAAATCAGTTTTCACACACCAAGAGCCGAAGGAGTGTTGAATGCCAGTGCGAGGAGAATCGTTTAGACTTCGACCCTAATGGCGACCGCCGCCAAGCCATGGCGAGTAACCGCCGCTGACCGCGCATGTCAGGGATCTTCAACAGATCAGGTCCGCAGTCACAGCATTGTGGTGGATCGCGCTCCGCCTTGCACCACTCCTATCAGTGTACGCAGCACGCGTCCCTTACCAGGCACGCCGCCCGCCTGCACCGCTGGCCTGCGCAATGCGATCATGAGAGTGCAACGCTGTGGCTCACTTGATCCAGATCGCTCCGCCAACGCCCTTAACCAGGCAGACTGCGGGCTCGTCCGAAGCCAGCCCGGTTCCGAGCAGCGGCGGCTTGATCGACACACACGGCCGCACACATACCGACTTCCGGATCAGCGTTACGGATCGTTGCAACATTCGCTGTTTCTATTGCATGCCGGAGGAAGGTGGCGATTATGGGCCGGTCTCCGGAATGTTGTCATTTTCCGACATCCGTCGCGTCGCTGAAGCCGGAGTGAGACTTGGGATTCGCAAGATCAGGCTCACCGGTGGTGAGCCGTTGCTGCGTCTCCGGGTGGCTGATCTAGTGGAATCGCTGGCAGAGCTTCCGTTAACCGACTTGGCCCTGACCACCAACGCAGTTCTGCTGGCCGAGCGGGCGCGGGATCTCCGCAAGGCGGGGTTGGGGCGACTGAACGTTCATCTCGACACGCTCAACCCAGCGCGGTTCTTTCAAATAACGCGCCGGAACGAACTCGCCCGTGTGCTCGCCGGCATCGATCTGGCGCTCAGTCTCGGGTTTGAAATTAAGCTGAATGCCGTAGCCATTCGGAACTTGACGGAGCCAGACGTCATTCCCATCACCCGATTCGCCCGCCAGCGCGGCATGGAAATTCGCTTCATCGAGTTCATGCCGCTGGACGCGCAGGGGCTCTGGGATGCCTCCCAGGTTCTGACCGCCGCCGAAATGCGTCGCCAGCTCGAGGCCGAGTTTGGTCCTTTGGAACCGATCGCCGATTCGGACCCCCGTGCACCGGCCGTCGAGTATCGCTTCGCGGACGGCTCGAAAGTCGGCTTTATCGCGTCGGTGAGCCGGCCATTCTGCCAAAACTGCAATCGCCTGCGCCTGACGGCTGACGGAAAGCTTCGCTATTGCCTCTTCGCCAGGGAGGAAACGGACATCCGTGCCGCCTTGCGGGAAGACTCCGACCAGGAGCTGGAGCGGCTGTTCCGGAAAACGGTCTGGGAGAAATGGCCGGGCCATAGCATCGGCGCACCAACCTTCGAAGCGCCGCAAAGGCCGATGTACTCCATTGGAGGCTGACATCTCGAATCGTCGCAGACGGTCATTTGAGGTGTCAGCCAAAACCTGAGCCCTTCTCTGACGGTTGTACTATTCATCGCTGTGGTCGTGAGCGCCCTCTACGGCGAGTTCCTCAGAACCACGCAAGCCGCGAATCGCCGGCAACAGCCGGGAGCGCCCCAAGCACTCATTTTGACGGCATATCACAACGCGAATCGCTCGACGGCGGCTCGATGACAGGCTGCTAAAATCCGGAAAACATTAAAGAGGACCCATGAATCGCAGACATTTCCTTTATGGCATCGCGGCGTCGGCGGCAGCATTCTCCGCCAAGACCGCAACGACAAACGCGCTCACGCCCAAAGAGCGAGTGGACCTGGCTCTAGCCGGGCGGGAAGTGGACCGTCCGCCGTTTTCGTTTTGGCACCATTTCGGATTGAAGACGGCCGATGAGCACGCTCGCCGCACCTTGGACTTCCATGCGCGGTACCGCACGGATTGGGTAAAGGTAATGAGCGACTTCCCGTATCCGAAGCCGGACGGCGCCTGGTACGAACTCAAGCTCAACACCAATCCTTTTCCGCAACAACTTCAGGCGCTCACGCTGATCCGTGACGGTCTCTCCAGCAAAGTAGAATTCATTGAGACCGTCTTCAACTCCTGGAACGTCGCGCAAAAGCTCTCTTCGAAGGACGATCTACTCGCATTCAAAGACAAAGACCCCACCGCCGTTCTGCACGCGCTGGACATAATCACCAGATCGCAAATCGAGCATGCGAAGCGGGCACTGGCTTTGGGCGCCTCCGGGATTCTGTTCGCCGTCGCCAATGCGAATGAGAAGGAACTCTCCGTGGCCGATTATGAGAAGTTCAGCGCGCCCTTCGATCGGCAGTTCTTAAAGGGAATCTCCGGCGCGAAATTCAACATTCTGCACGTTCACGTGGAAGCGCCATATCTGGCCCAGGTTGGCGCGTTGCCCGCAACCGTCTTCAACTACTCCGAGGTTGTCTCAAAGATTCCGATTGCCGAGGTCCGGAAACGGTATCCGGGGCGCGTGATTGCCGGAGGAATCGACGAAGTGCGGTACACGTCGCTTAGCGAAGACGACTTGCGTTCACAATGGAAAGCCGCGCAGGCAGCGGCAGGCAGAAAGTTCATACTCACGCCCGGTTGCTCCGTCCCGAATGACAGCGGAGACCAGGCGCTGCTGCGGCTCCCTGAAGTGCTCAAAGCGGTGTAGGGGCCGGCGCGGGACTTTGCGGCAGCTTCTCCGCAACGAACAATCCATAGACGAACGCGCCCGAACTAAACCCGTCGCGCATCGCTTGGAAACCCCTTAGGAAGGCGATGAAGTCGGCGCCGTGGCGCAACGCCAACTCCCAGAACGCCTTCTCTTTAATAATGTTCAGCGCCACGTTCCAGGTACGCGCGCACTGTTCATTGAGAACATCGCGGTGAACAATCCGGCAGCCGCTCGCTTCCAGATACTGCTGGTAGGTGTCCATCGTCGCCAGTTCCACAAACATGCTCTTCTCGATGGGCCTTACATACTTCTCGGTGTCCCGCTCACTCAGCCCGGGCTTCTTGAACCAATCGGTCAGCACGAAGGCTCCACCCGGTGCAAGATAAGAAGTCGCACGCTCGAAGAAGCGTCTTCGGTCGTGATAGTGCGAAATCGATTCCACTGACCACAACACGTCGAAAGTCTCATCGAAGTGGAGCTCATCGGCGTCCATCAGTTCGAAATGCGCGTCCAGACCCTCCTTCTCCGCCGCATCGTTCGCCATTTTTATCTGCACCGGCGAGATGGTGATGCCGGTTGCGTGCACGCCCCGGGTCCTGGCCAGATACAAACTGGTGCCCCCGAAGCCGCATCCAATGTCCAGCAGGTTCGATCCCGGCTGAATCCGGGCCAGCGCCGCAAGATGCTCAATCAGTTGTTGCTGCGCCTGCTCCTTTGTCTCATCGCCCCGCACCCAATACCCATGATGGATATGGTCTCCCCACAGCGACTTGTAGTACGGACTGACCATGTCATAGTGTTCAAGAATCTTTCTCTTATCGTTCGGGCGAGTCATGGGCCTGAGCCAAGAGTATAGCGGCCTCTCACAAACCGGGCCGCGCCATGAGACGTTATTAAGAGCACACTATGCCCGCTCAATCCAACCGTCTCACTCGCCGTACGCTCTTCCGCCAAGGCGGGCTGCTTGGTCTAGCAGGCGCACTGCCGCTTGCCGGCGCTGAAGGGCCAATGGGCGATTCGGCTGCAGCCGAATCGAACCCCGAGGACATTTATCGGGCCATCGGCGTCCGCCCCGTTATCAACGCGAGGGGCACGTTCACCATTATTACGGGATCGCAGACGCTCCCGGCAGTGAAGAAGGCGATGGATGAGGCATCGCGATCGTATGTGCAGATGGACGAACTCATGGAAGGCGTCGGCAAGCGGCTGGCTGCACTAACGGGCGCCGATTGGGGCATTGTCACGGCCGGCTGCTGCGCCGCTCTGACCCATTGCACGTCCGCTTCCATCGCCGGCACGAACCCGGAGCGGATGCAGCAGCTTCCTGACCTGACCGGCCTCAAGAATGAAGTAATCATCCCGGAGTACTCGCGGAACGTCTATGACCACTCCATCCGGATGGTGGGCGTCAAAATCGTTGAGATCAACTCGCCAGCCGAGCTCGAAGCCGCCTTCAACGAACGAACCGCAATGTGTTACGTTCTGGCAGGTGACGGCGATGACGGGCCGTTGGGTACCGCCGTGATTGCCGGCGCGGCGCGCCGTCACAACATCCCGCTGGTGGTTGACGCGGCTGCCGAGATTCTCACATTCCCGAATGTCCATCTGCAGCGCGGCGCAACCGCTGTTGCCTACAGCGGCGGCAAGTGCATTCGCGGCCCGCAGGCCTCAGGATTGCTGCTGGGCGACAAGAACTTCCTCCAGGCAGCATGGGCTAACAGCGCCCCTCACCACGCCTACGGCCGTTCCCTCAAGGTGGGCAAGGAGGAGATCATGGGCATGCTCACGGCCGTCGAGGAATGGAAGAAGCGTGACCATGAGGCGGAGTGGAAACAGTGGCAGGCTTGGCTCGATGAGATTTCGGCAAGCGTTAAGCAGGTGAGTGGCGTAACCAGCCGCAACTACGGCGCCGAAGAGGGGCTCTCTAACCGTTCTCCGCGACTCTTGATTGAGTGGGATGGCGAAAAGCTCGGCATCACGGGTCCGGAGCTGAGTAAGGTGTTACTCGACACAGAACAGAGGATCGTGCTCGGCGGTACTTCCGGCAACCGGCCGGATAACATGGCCAGTTCCATTTCAATTACGCCTTACATGATGATGCCCGGCGACGCGAAGGTAGTAGGACAGCGCATCGCGGAAGTCCTGGCGAAGCCACCGCGCTTTGCCGTGGATCCGCTGCCTGAAGGCACGCCGGTTTCAGTCGCCGGACAGTGGGACGTCACCATTCGGTATCTGCGAGGCTCCGCGCGCCACACCTTTATTCTGGAACAAAACGGCGGCAAGGTTGTCGGCGCCCACCAAGGCGAGTTTGTCTCGGGAGACTTGAGCGGCGCCGTTGCAGCAAATCTGGTCCGATTCCGCAGTTCCACAAAAACGCATGGCACTCGGATCTTTTGCGACTTCATGGGCCAAGTGGAGGGCGACAAAATGGCCGGTAAGGTCAACATGGGCGAGTATGGAGATGCTTCGTGGTCTGCTGAGCGCCACCATTACAAGGTGCCCGGCGGCGTAATTCGCCCAGTCAAGCCTGCGTGAACCGGCCCATCATCCGGAACAGTGGGCGCCATCCTATGGGATCATCGAATTCGATGGGTCCTTACTGACAAATGTGTGGAATTGCAGGCTACGCCGCCGCTGAATCGCCCGCAGCCATCACGGCCAAATGCAGGGCGATGCTCTCTGCCCTGGAAAGGCGTGGACCCGATGGCGAGGGACTCGATCTCTGGTGCACCCGCGAGGGACTGACCATCGGTCTGGCCCATCGGAGGCTTGCCATTATCGATCTGAGCCCGGCCGGGCATCAGCCCATGATCTCTGACGACCGCCAAATTGGGCTCGTCTTTAACGGCTGCATCTTTAACTTCCTGGAACTGCGCCGAAATCTGGAGCAAGCAGGCTGCGTCTTCCACTCCCAGTGCGATACGGAAGTTTTGCTGCACGGCTACCGGGTCTGGGGCGCAGAGGAGTTGACGAAGCGGTGCCAGGGCATGTTCGCCTTCGTCATCTGGGACCAGCAGCGCCAAACGTTGACCCTGGTGCGGGACCGCTTGGGCGTGAAGCCCTTGTACTTCCTGGCCACCACGCAGCGCATTGCCTTTGCTTCGACGGCGGGAGCGCTCAAGAAAGCTGGGCTGGCCGGCGAGGTCAACCCCGTGTCCATTGCCGAATTCCTGGAGTTTGGCTACGTGACCGATCAGAGCGCCATCTACCAGGGCGTGGAGAAGGTTCAACCCGGCGAGATCGTGACCTGGCGCGGCGGGCTGGTTTCGAAGCAAACTTATTGGACCCCGCCAGACGCTTCTTCCCATCGGCGCATTGGCTTTGACGGAGCGGTGGAGGAGACCGAAACGCTGCTGCTGGATGCCGTGAAGGGACGGCTGATCGCCGACGTGCCGGTGGGCGCTTTATTGAGCGGCGGCATCGATTCGGCGCTGGTCTGCTGGGCCATCCGCGAGTTGAATGCCGACATTCGGGCATTCACGGTTTCGACGCCCGGCGACGCCGCCGATGAATCGAACGCTGCGCGCGAAACGGCCCGGATTCTAGGCATTTCGCACGAAGTGGTGGAACTGCCTGCCGAGGAAGAACCGAACCTCGACGAGTTGACGCAGGCATTCAGTGAGCCGTTCGCTTGTTCTTCCGCCTTGGGTATGTTGCGCGTTTCGCGGGCGGTGAAGAGCCACGCCACCGTGTTGCTGACGGGCGATGGCGGCGACGATTTTTTCCTCGGCTATCCCTACCACAAACACATGGCGGCGGCGCAGAGAGCCGCGCGCGCCGCTCCTCCCTTTGCGGCTTCGTTCTGGCGCGGAATCCGTCCGCTGGTGAACGCCGTACCTTCCTTGCGAAGGCCCAAGCATTTCATCGATTACGCCATGGGCGGTCTGGGGGCTGTGACTCGGGTGAAAGACGGGCTGCCGTTCTTTGAGTCGCGCCATCTGCTGGGACCTCGCCTGGCAGGCGCCAGGGTGCCGCAGCGCGCCATTCCGCTCTCCGCCGCGGCCGGCAAACATGTTCTGGACGACCTGGTTCTCTACGACCTCAAGACCCAGTTCGCCGGCGAGTATCTGCCCAAAGTGGACGGTACGACCATGTTTTGCGGTCTCGAAGCGCGGTCGCCCTTCCTCGACTATCGTTTGGCGGAGCTGGCCTTGTCCATACCTTCTGAAGTGCGGCTACACGGCGGCCACCTCAAGGCAATTCTGCGCGAACTGACCCGGCGCAAACTAGGCGGCAAAGTCGCGTTCCGCCCGAAACGCGGCTTCACCATCCCCGTGGAAACCTGGCTCGCGGAGAAATGGAGTCCGGCATTGAAACGGCTGAACGAAGACTCCCCTCTTTGCGGCCAGGGGTGGATCGATCGAGCGGCACTGCAGCGAACCGTTCAGCAGGCTGAGGCTGCGAACAAAGTACCCCTGAAGCTCTGGTACCTGATGGTGCTGGATGCCTGGCTAACCAAGAACTAAGCGCTTGGCGAGGCTATTCTTCCTCATCCTCATCTAAATCCTCGTCCTCATCCTCATCGTCGTCGTCTTCATCGTCTTCGTCCTCGTCGTCCAGGTCCACATCCTCAAGGTCGTCGTCATCGGCGTCATCGAGGTCTTCATCGTCAAGGTCTTCTTCGTCCAACTCATCCTCGTCATCGGCGGCCCGAAGGGGGACCGGGAGACCAGACGCCGGGCTGGGCGCCGCCTCCCTTACCCAAAGGTCCGCCAGAAACGAGCCGTGCGGTTTAATTTCCAGTTCGATTGATTGCATAGATTGTTTGCTCACCTCTTCCAACGTTGCCGCCAGCGCGCCTGCGGCACCTATGAACCTTATCTCATGTCGAGCCGGGCGCGCGCCACCCCTCAGAGAAACCTCGGGCGCTAGGGAGCGCCCCTTTTGATTCGTACCTGTCTAGAATAAAGACTCAGAGTTGCCGGCGACCGCTTTGCCGGCGGGGGCGGCGGCCGCCTGTCAGCATATTTTCTTTCTCCTATCATGATCCGCAACACCATAATCCGCAACATGACCCATCTCCTTAAACCCGTAGTTTTGCCAGCGCTAATCGGTTGGGCTCTGAGTCCAATGTCGGCCTTTGCTGTTAAGCCGCCGCCGCTTTCTCCGGAACAGCGCGCCTCCATTGAGCGCGGCAAAGCGCAATTCAAATCCAGTTGCGGATTTTGCCATGGCGATGACGGAACGGGCAATCGCGCGCCTGACTTGATCCGATCCGTGATCCTCAACCACGACGAAGACGGCAACCTGCTGAGGCCGGTGATCCGCAACGGCCGCGTCGACAAGGGCATGCCCGCTTTTGCCACCCTCAAGGACAGCGACATCGCCGATATCGTTAACTTTCTCCACGCTCGCGCGGAGGCGGCGGAGCACAGCGCGAGCGTCCCCGGAGACTATCCCATCGCGAAACTGCTCACTGGCAACGCCGTCGCCGGGAAGGCGTACTTCAATGGGGCGGGCGGCTGCGCCGGCTGTCACTCGGTGACTGGCGACCTGGCTCACATCGCGTCCAAGTACGCGCCGGTGGACCTTCAGCAGCGTATGGTGTACCCGGCCGGCCAGGACCGGCGCACGGCCAAGGTGACGCTGCCGGACGGATCGATCGTGGAAGGCCAGCTCAGGGTTGCGGACGAATTTACGATTGCGGTGGTGGATCACGACGGCTGGTACAGGTCTTGGCGCCGCGACACAGTGAAAGCAGAGATCAATGACCCGCTGGCAGGACACCGCGACTTGACGGCTAAATACTCAAACGCGGACCTCCACAACTTATTCGCTTATTTAGCCACTCTGAAGTAGGCTGGCCGCAACATGGACAAGTTACACATGAATCGAATCATCACCACGATTGTTTTGACGGCAGTTTTCGGGGCCGCGCTCGCCCCGCGGAGAGTCTCCGCCCAGGGCTTGGACCCGACCGATCTACTGAAGCCTGCCCGCAACACCTGGCCGACTTACAACGGCGACTACTCCGGCCGCCGCCACAGCCCGCTTTCGCAGATCAACCAGTCGAATATTCAGCAGTTATCGCTGGCCTGGGTGCTGCCGTTGCAGTCGGTGGTGCTGAAATCGACGCCCCTCCAGGTTAACGGCATCCTCTATTTCACAACACCCGATAATGTTTGGGCGGCGGACGCCCGCAATGGCCGCGTCATCTGGCATTACTTCCGCGAATCGAAGGGCGATCACATTGGGCATCGCGGCGTCGCCATGTATAAGGATTGGCTTTATTTCGAAACGCCGGATTGCCACCTGATTTCGCTTGAGGCGAAGAACGGCCATGTCCGTTGGGATATTGAGCTGGCCGACCCGAAACTCGGCTACTTCTCTACCATGGCGCCACTGGTGGTCCGGGACCACGTCATTGCCGGCGTCTCCGGCGATGTCACCGATATTCCCGGTTTCCTGACGGCCATCGATCCCGCTACAGGCAAAGTGCAATGGCGTTGGGATACCGAGCCGAAGCCCGGTGAACCGGGCGCCGAGACATGGCCCCAAGGCACCGACGCAGCCAGCCACGGCGGCGGCATGACTTGGATGACCGGGACGTATGACCCCTCCGTGGATCTGATCTATTGGGGCATCGGCAATCCTAACCCTGTTCTGAACGGCGATATTCGCAAGGGCGACAATCTCTACACGTGCTCGATTGTCGCGTTGAATCCGAACACCGGAAAGCTGGCCTGGCACTTCCAACCCTCGCCGCACGATACCCATGACTGGGATGCGGTCCAGACCCCGGTCCTGTTCGATGACGAATACAACGGCGTCCACCGGAAGCTTCTGGCGCAGGCCAGCCGCAATGGTTACTTCTTTGTGCTTGACCGCACTACCGGTGAGCACATCCTGACGTCGCCGTTTATTCCGACCAATTGGGCGAAGGGAATCGATAGCCGCGGCGAGCCCATCCCCAATGCTGAGAAGGAGCCGAAGCCGGATGGAGTGCTGGTGTCCCCCGGTTCCGACGGAGCCACGAACTGGATGGCGCCAAGCTTCGATCCGAAGTCCGGCCTCTTCTTTGTCAGCAGCCGACGCATCTGGAGCATCTTCTACATGACTGCGGACGGCAAGCCGGAGGGCTGGGCCGGGCGCGACAGGAATTTGTGGGCCAACTCCATTCTGGAGGCGATCGACTACCTGACCGGCAAGGTTCGATGGCAACACGAATTGGGCGATGGCGAAGGAGTGGCCGGCATATTGACCACCGACGGCGGCCTGCTGTTCACCGCTGACAATACTGACAATCTCCTGGCGCTGGATCCGTTGACGGGGAAGACACTCTGGCACGTGCCGATGAACGCGCGTATGGAATCGAGTCCGTTGACGTATGAACTGGATGGCAGGCAGTACGTGCTCACGTTGATTGGCAACGTGGTGTACGCGTGGGCCTTGCCCGCGGGTGGGCGAACGTGAGGCCGTGGCGTGAATCGTCAGTGCGAATCCTAACCGTTTGCCGGCCGAGCTGGCAGCCTGGAGCGGCTGGTCAAAACCGGCCCGCGGGTTGACAACCGACTTGACAACCTTGCTGGGTTGCGCGGAAATGGCCGATTGCTAAATCGACCGCGGGCTGCCAGCCCCACACGGCAGGGGCGAGCATGTGAATCCCAAAAGCGGACAGATTACACTGTTGAAATGCGGAGCTTGGCGATTGTGGTCTCTTTAAATCAATAAGTTACGTCGATGAACCGCGTGGTCTCCAGCGTGCCCTTAAGAACAAGGCAGACATGGATATCCCTCGCGGTAAAGAAGTAAAACGGCGCAAGACGATTCAGCGCATTGTTCTGATTGTTCTCCTCCTGATCGCCCTGGCGGGAACCACGCTGGCATTGATGCGCCTGAAACCAGCCGCCCCGTCTGTGGATAGCGGAACGCTGTTTCGGGGGCCAGTGCAGCGGGGGCCTATGGACCGGAATGTACACGGGGTCGGGCGCCTGACGCCGGAGGAGATCGTGTTCTTGCCGGCGCCCGTCGATAGCCGCATCGTCAAGATTAACCACCGGGCCGGCGAGACCGTCAAAGCCAACGACGTGATCATGGTGATGAGCAATCCGGACATTGAACTGGAAGCGGAAGTGGCGCAATGGTCGCAGCGGTCGGAGGCTGCGAAGCTGTCAGACTTGCGTGTGACGCTCGAGAGTACGAAGCTTGACCAGCGGGCCACATTAGCGGCGCTGGAATCGGATTATACGCAGGCGAAGCTGACGGCCGATCGCGATTTGGAGCTAACCCGGTTGGGCTTGAAGTCAGACCTGGAGTCCCGCTTGTCCGTCGATAAGGCGGAACAACTTGCCAAGCGTCTGGCACTCCAAAAGCAGCGCCTGGACATCGCCGACGATTCCATTAAGGCGCAGATTGCGGAAGAAGAAGTCGCAGTGGACAAGGCAAAGGCCGATTACGACGTGAAGCGGCGCCACGCCGATGACTTGAACATCCGCGCCAACGTTGACGGCGTGGTTCAGGAAGTGCCTGTGGAAGTGGGCCAACGCGTACCTGCGGGAACGATTCTGGCGAAGGTGGCCCAGCCGGCCAAACTGAAAGCCGAGTTGAAGATTGCCGAAACGCAGATGCGCGACATCCTGGTGGGCCAGGAAGCAAGCATCGATACCAGGAACGGGCTGATCCCAGGCCACGTCATTCGAATCGATCCAGCCGCCCAGAATGGCGTGGTGCTGGTCGACGTCAAACTGGAAGGACCTCTTCCGCCGGGGTCACGGCCTGAGCTGAGCGTCGACGGAACCATTGAGCTGGAGCGATTGTCAGACGTAGTGTTTGTGCAGCGTCCGGTGTTCGCGCAGCAGGGACAGACGGCAAGCGTGTTCAAAGTGGACCCGGATGGGAAAGGCGCTACCCAGGTGAAGGTGAAGTTCGGCCGCGCCTCGGTGAATGCAATTGAAGTGGTGGACGGGCTGAAGCCCGGCGACAACGTGATTTTGTCGGATATGTCGCAGTGGGATTCACAGCCCAGGATTCGATTGAACTAAGGGCAGTCGTTTCGCGTATTTCGAAAATCAAGGAGAACCCAAACTAATGGCCGCACCAACGGACTCGATGATTCACCTGGACGGCGTGACGAAAGTGTTTGTCACGGACGAAGTGGAAACGCATGCGCTGGCGGGGATTCACATCGACATCAAGAAGGGCGAGTATGTCTCGATTTCGGGCCCGTCGGGTTGCGGAAAGTCGACTCTGCTGGCCATTCTCGGACTGCTGGATTCGCCGTCTTCGGGAATTTATGTTCTCAACGGAAGACCGGTGGAGAATCTGAAATTGTCTGAGCGGGCGCGCATTCGCAACCGCGAGATCGGGTTCATCTTCCAGGCGTTTAACCTGATCGGCGATCTGAATGTTTATGAGAACGTGGAGTTGCCGCTGACGTACCGCGGCATGGGCTCGGCAGAGCGCAAACAGAAAGTGTATGAGGCGCTGGAACGTGTGGGCATGTCGCACCGCGTGAAGCACTATCCATCGCAGCTATCGGGCGGTCAACAGCAGCGCGTTGCCGTGGCGCGCGCACTGGCGGGCGATCCCTCTATCCTGCTCGCGGACGAGCCGACGGGAAACCTGGATTCGCAGAATGGCGAGCAGGTGATGGATTTGATGCGGGAGCTGCATCGCGGCGGGGCCACCATTTGCATGGTGACGCACGATCCGCGGTATGCGCGTTATGCCGACCGGTCCATTCATTTATTTGACGGCCGCGTGGTGGAGGAGAACCAGGAGGTACCGGTTTAATGCGTACCCGGCTTTTCATCCGGCGCCATGTCGACATATTGGCGATAGGTCTCCTGCTGTTGACTTTCGGTACGGCGCAGACAGGTCATGACGTGTTCATGAGAAAGCATGAGATTGTGGAGCGTCTGCGCGTGGAGCGAACCAAGGCGCTGGAGCACTTGCACCGAAGCCACCACATCAGGCCTGTGCAGGGCCATTGCCCCATCTCAAGCTGGCTGCGAATCGCTTAGGAAAGCGCCGCTCCCATATTGACTGGCGCGCGCCGCGCCCCCCGGTTTCTGGACCATCCCCTCATGTTGCCGATTAGACCTGACGCACCTCGCGGCTACGATATGAGTACGGCCACCGCGCCGACGGCCGGGAGACGGTAAGAAGAAAAGGTTGTCGCGATGATTCGACTTAAGAACGTCGAGAAGTATTTTGAGCATGGTCCGGCAAAGACCTTCGTATTGCGGCGAGTGAATGCCGAGATCCACGAAGGCGACTTTGTTTCCATCATGGGGCCTTCGGGCGCCGGAAAGTCCACGCTGTTGCATCTGCTCGGGATGCATGACAGCAGTTGGACCGGCGAATATTATTTTCTGGACCATCCAATCCACAAGCTGAGCAAGAAAGACCGCTCAGAGATCTACAAAAAATACATCGGGTTCGTGTTCCAGAGCTATCACCTGCTGGATTCGCTGACGGTGTACGAGAACCTGGACATTCCGCTCTCCTACCGGAACATCAGGAAGTCGGAACGCGAAAGCATCGTGTGCGACTCTCTGGACCGTTTCAGCATGGTTGGCAAGAAAGATCTCTATCCGAACCAGCTATCGGGCGGCCAGCAGCAGTTAGTGGCCATTGCCCGGGCGATGATTGCCAGTCCCAAGCTGATTCTGGCCGACGAGCCAACGGGGAACCTGCATTCAAGCCAGGGCAAAGAGATTATGGAGATCTTCAAAAAGCTCAATGACGAGGGAACGACAATTATTCAGGTGACTCACAACGAGAAGAACGCCGAATATGGGAACCGGATTATCCAGATTGAAGACGGGTGGATTGCGCGAGAACAGGTAGCGGCGCGGGTATAAGAGGGCCGGAGCATGGCTCGGAACGCCCGATGCGGAAGGCTTCGTTACAATTGCCAAAAATGGTGCAGCTTTCGCCGCGGAGAACCGCGGCTCTCTTTTTTTCCGCGGTCTGCATTTGCCCGCCGGCCCTTCTGTTGGCGGATTTCTTCGACAAATTAAAGCTCCAGCAGCCCGTGGAATTGGCGTTGCCCGCCGGCGGGGGCTGCGGGCTTTAGGACCGTCAACATGCGAATCGTACCCGCGCAGATGCGCATCCTGATCGCCGACGACCAAACCGACGTACTCGAAGCACTGCGCTTGTTGTTGAAGAGCGAGGGGTACAGGATTGAGGCCGTGGAATCGCCGGCACAGGTGGTCCGGGCCATTGAACAGAAGGACTTCGATCTCGCCATTATCGATCTGAACTACACGCGCGATACGACGTCGGGGCAGGAAGGACTGGAACTGCTGGCGAAGATTCAGAGCGTCGACGGCATGCTGCCGGTGATTGTAATGACGGCCTGGAGCAGCGTGGATCTGGCTGTGGAAGCGATGCGGCGCGGCGCCAAGGATTTTATCCAGAAGCCGTGGGAGAATGAGCGGCTCTCCTCCATCGTCCGAACGCAACTGGAATTGAGTGAGGCGCTGCGCCGCGGGCAGCGGTTGGAGGCCGAAAACGCCCTTCTGCGCGGTGACAACCTTCCCACCATGATTGCGCAATCTCCGGTGATGCAGCCCGTGCTGCAGTTGATCTCACGGGTCGGTCCGTCGGACGCGAACGTGCTGATCACGGGCGAGCCCGGCACCGGAAAGGAAGTGGTAGCGAAAACGTTGCACGCCATTTCGCTGCGCGCCACCAAGGCGCTGGTCGGCGTGAATGCGGGCGGCCTGGCGGAGGGCGTGTTTGAGAGTGAGCTGTTCGGGCATGTGAAGGGCGCGTTCACGGACGCCAAAATGGACCGCGTGGGGCGCTTCGAACTGGCCGATGAGGGGACGCTGTTCCTGGATGAAATCGCCAACGTTCCCATGAATCTGCAGGCGAAGCTGCTGCGCGTTTTGGAAGCCGGCGAGATGGAGCGCGTGGGGTCTTCGAAGACGAAGCGCGTGAACGTGCGGGTGATCTCAGCCACGAACGCCAACATCAATGAGGAAGTGACGAACAACCGTTTCCGGCAGGATCTGCTATACCGGCTGAACACGATTGAGATTCATCTGCCGCCGCTGCGCGAGAGGCGGGAAGACCTGGGTCCGCTGTCGAATCACTTTCTGGGAGTGCATTCGCAGCGTTACCGGAAGGCCTTGACCGGTTTCGACCATGGAGCGCTGCAGGCCATGCATGAGCACCCCTGGTACGGCAACGTGCGCGAGCTGAACCACGTCATTGAGCGCGCGGTGCTGATGGCCCAGGACAACATCGTGCGGGCCGGCGATCTGGCCTTGCGTGCCGGTCCGGCGGCGGCGCCGCGGCTGGAGGACATGAGCCTCGAGGAAGTGGAAGCGTTCCTGATCAAGAAGGCGCTGGCCCGCTATGGCGGCAATGTGAGCCATGCGGCCAGTGCGCTGGGATTGAGCCGGAGCGCGTTGTACCGGCGCCTGCAGCGATACGGGCTCTGACTTCAAGGAACATGGGGATCAGGCTCAGCCACGATAAGCGGGTCCTGCTGACAGCGCTCGGGTCAGGGCTGCCGGCGGTCGCGGTCTGCTTGTTTCTGCTGCTTCGAGAGAGGCATTCGGAGCAGGAACTCTGGACTTTGATTCCACTGGTGACGGGAAGCTGGCTGCTCTTGGCTTTCGCGGTGCGTGAGCGTGTGGCCGGTCCTCTCCGAACTTTAGCCAATTTGCTCGAGGCCATGCGGGAAGGCGACTATTCGATCAGGGCGCGTGTGGAGGACCCTGCTGAACCGCTGGGCGAAGCGATGGTGCAGGTGAACGCGATGGCAGCCACACTGCGGGCCCAGCGCCTGGGCGCGGTGGAAGCCACGGCGCTGTTGCGAAAGGTCATGGAGGAGATTGAGGTGGCCGTTTTCGCTTTCGATCCGCGACAGGCGCTGAGGCTGGTGAATAAGGCGGGCGAACGGCTGTTGGCGCAGCCGGCCGAACGCATTCTGGCGCGCGATGCTACGTCGCTGGGCCTGGCTGAATACCTGGTGGGCGAAGCGGAGCAGACCATTCAACGGACGTTCCCGGGCGGCGCCGGGCGCTGGGGCATCAAGCGCAGCGGCTTTCGCGAGGGCGGGGTGCCGCACCAGTTAATTGTGGTAACAGACCTGACGCGCCCGTTGCGCGAAGAGGAGCTGCAGGCCTGGCAGAGGTTAGTCCGCGTGCTGGGACATGAGCTGAACAATTCGCTGACGCCCATCAAGTCGATTGCACGGAGCCTGGAACTGCTAGTGAAGACCGATCCGCGCGCGGAAGATTGGGAAGAGGACATGTCCAAGGGGCTGAACGTGATTGCGTCGCGCTCGGAAGCGCTGAGCCGCTTCATGAGCTCTTATGCGCGGCTGGCGAAGCTCCCGCCGCCGCGGTTTGTCCCCGTGGAAGTGAATACGCTGTTGCGGCGCGTGGCGGGCCTCGAGACGCGGATGCCGGTGTTCTTCGAGGAGACTTCGCCGCTGACGATCACCGGCGATCCGGATCAGTTAGAACAAGCTCTGATCAACCTGATCCGCAATGCCGTGGACGCTTCGCTCGAAACCGGCGGCCGGGCCTTTGTCAGAGCCCAGCGAGCGGGACAATCGCTGGAACTGATTGTGCGCGATGAGGGGCACGGCCTATCGAACACGGCGAACCTGTTTGTGCCGTTTTTCACGACGAAGAAAGGCGGATCGGGCATCGGGCTGGTGCTGTGCCGCCAGATCGCCGAGGCGCACAGCGGGTCGGTGGCATTGCGGAACGCTGTGCCGGGCCCGGGGTGCGAGGCGGTGCTGACGCTGCCGGCGTGAGGCATAGCACATGTGGGGCAAGGCTGGCAGCCGGCCGCCGATTGAAAATCGGCCCGGTCAGGTGTTATGACGTCGACCCTAACTGCCGGACCATAAGAAACGTCTCTTGCTTCACACCGCAATAACATCAGCTAAAATGTAGGCATGCCAACGGGCAAGCATCTTAAGATCTTGTCTGTGCGCCTCCCGGAGCCGGAGGTGCGCCGCATCAAGAGCCTCGCCGCCAGTCGTGGCGTGACTGTCCAGGAAGCGGTACATCAGGCGCTCGTGTCTTGGGCGTTGGCTGTCCCGAACACCGCCCCGGAGTCCCTCGCCGCCCTCCAGGGCTCCTTGTCAGGAGTAGATGTCTTCACCATCATGAAACGCGAAAAGAAAGCTGAGTTCGCAAAAGACCGGCGCAGACTCCAATGACAGCATTGGCCGGCGCCGTGCCCGATCTGGTTCTCGATGCCTGGGCCGTCATGGCTTGGCTCCAGGGACAAGACACGGGCAGTCCTCTCAGGCGTAGCCGGCAGTCATTGAGCCCGGCGCTTTACCTGTTTGCGGCCCGCAAAGCACTCTCTTCCGCGCCATCCGCGTGATACGAGCTTCGCACCAACGGTCCGGCTTCCACATGCGCGAAGCCCATCGCAAGGCCAAGCTTCTTATATTCATCGAACTCCGGCTGCGGTACGTAGCGAATGATGGGTAGGTGCTTCGGTGACGGGCGCAGGTACTGGCCCAGCGTCAGGATATCGACGCGATGTTCATGCAGATCGCGCATCACCTGCACCACCTCCTCCTGCGTTTCTCCGAGGCCGAGCATGAGTCCCGACTTCGTCGGCACGTGGGGGCGGAGGACTTTGGCATAGCGCAGCATGTCGAGCGACCGCTCATAGCGCGCCCCGAGACGCACCATCCGGTAGAGCCGCGGCACCGTCTCCGTGTTGTGGTTGAGCACATCGGGGTGCGCGTTCATGACGATCTCCATGGCTGCGTGCGAACCCTGAAAGTCAGGCGCCAGCACTTCCACCTTGCAGGTTGGAATCCGCCGGCGAATGGCCTCGATGACCTCGGCGAAAAGTTCCGCGCCGCCGTCCTTGCGATCGTCGCGGTTGACGCTGGTGACGACGGCGTATCGCAGACCGAGAGCTTCGCAGGCTTCAGCCACACGGCGGGGCTCATCGTAATCCACCTCAAGCGGCGCGCCCTTTTGGACGGCGCAGAAGCCGCAGCGGCGCGTGCAGACGTTACCGAGGATCATGAACGTGGCTGTGCGCCGATTCCAGCACTCGCCCACGTTGGGGCAGGCCGCGCTCTCACACACGGTATGAAG
>CAJCIT010000089.1 GCA_903970405.1 Acidobacteriaceae bacterium
GACGTCAAAAGCCTGTCGTTCGCGAACGCCTGAGCCGCCGCAAACAACAGGGTTATTCCCACGATTACGTGCATCCTGGAAAGTCCCAGGTGCGTTCGATGCCTCATACATAGAGCCTTTCGGCAGAATGGCCTCAGACAATTAGGAGCGAACGCAGGCAGCAGGCGTATGAGGCGGGGTCAATGTGCGGCCATACCCGTTCGAATCCAGAAATGGCTGAGGAACACAGACAATAAGCGCGTCCTCCCACAGATTTCCCTAGGGGCCAGGAAGTTCACGGGTTTCCGGCGGCTCGGCCGCAACGGTTTTTGGGCAACCGCACTGCCAGCCGCTCTTTGTGGAGTGCCCGCTCCCCGAGAGGCGCGCGAGGCGGTCAAAGTGATGCTCCATGGTTAGGTTCTGTCGCTCGTGAAGATAGCTGATGGAGGGCGAGATCTGAGTGCCGGCAAACGGCCTGTGGACGCCCAAATAGGGAGTTGGACGGAGGTGGGGAAAATCGGAGCCAGGCAGACGCGCCCTCTCGTAAAGCCTTTATTCTCTGTGGAGTCTCGAAGGCACCAACTGCTGGCTACGGTGGTCAGTGGAAGTGATTGTGGGCCGAGAATTTAATTTGGCGAGGCTGTGACCGTTTGCTTGGGACGAGGCCGGAGGTGAGCGGACTAAGGCGGCAGACCGCCCCATTTCGGTTTCCATGCGGCCCTCCTTTTAACGCAAGTCAGTTTGAGGACTGTTCGGCGGTGATCGCATCGCGCACAAACCCCGCGTTCCACCGAGTATCACCCCGACTCAAATCCTCTATGACCGAACCGTTTCTGAGAATTATGATGCGTGTCGCGTTCGCAATCGCGAGCCCCACATCATGCGTGACAATTACAACACAGGCTGGCGTACGTTTGGCATACTGAATGGCCTGTGACATTAGCCAAGCCGATGTCTCAAAGTCGGCAGAAGAGAGGAACTCATCGAGAATCAGGAGCGTGGTCCGGTTGCAAGTTACGCCGATAAACGCAAGCGCCTGCTTCTGCCCGCCAGACAATCCGCGACACTGTTGCCGCAACTTTCCGAGTAGCGCAGGGTGCTGCTTCAATAGCGCTTCAATTTCAATGTTACGACTCGTAGGTCCTTCGAGACCGCCGAGCATTGATCCGGGGCCCAGGCGAAGAAACAAGTTCTGCTCGACCGTAAGATCTGTGGCAAGGCTTTGCTCGACATTCTGCCGAATGATCGAACACGGTCTGGCATGAGCACTCCAACTGTTAGTGCCATCGGAAAGGCGAACCGGTGTGCCTGAGGCCTCTTCTTCGCCGGCGATCATTCGCATAAATACGCTCTTACCGCTGCCATTGCGTCCCATTACACAAAGAATCGTCCCCGAAGTCAGTGTAATCTCAGGCGTCGTGAGCGCAAATCGCTGACCACCCCTTGAATTCTCGTAGACCTTCGTGATTGAAGATATCCTCAGTTCCATTTCAGACCTCGAAGAACATCCATGGCCGTTCGGCGGGCCACCACGAATGCCAGTACAAGCATTAGAGATGAAATCACGCGAAACGCTTCCGGGGGGACACCCCACTCCAGGGCCAGAAGGACCGCACTCTTATAGAGAACAGCGCCCGCGAGAACAGCCGGAAGCACAAAGATCGGCTTCTGGTCTCCCCCCGCGATGAGCACACCGAGAATGAGAGTGGCAAGCCCGGTAATGGTGACCCCGACGCCCATATTGATATCCGCCGAGTAGCTGCGCTGGGTGAACAGTGCGCCTCCAAGAGCCGCGAAGCCATTGGCGAGCGCGAGTGCTACGAATGTGTGGGCAGTCTGAGATGTTCCAAGATCATGCGCGAGTAATGGATTCTCGCCAAGTGCCCGGAGGCGAATGCCCCAAAAGGTGTTGGATACAAATACGAGAAACAGGAATAGCAGCGCCCAAACTACGACGAACGCCGCGGTGAGCATCGCTAGGCCGGCGGCACCAACAGAAGAACCACTGATTGTGTGGGGAGGATCGATGAATTGATTCGGCTTACCCAGCAAAAGCCAAGTCAGAGAATACAGACTGGTGGCAGAAAGAAGGCCCGCAACGACAGCAGGCACTTTTAACCATCGATTAAGGCCGGCAGTGAGGCATCCCGCTGCCGCTCCGAACAAGAAGGCCGGAATCAGCGATATAAGCGGCGAGTAGCCGTGCAAAGCGAGTATGGCAATCACGGCCGCCCCGAGGACGAAGCTGCCATCCGGGGTCAGGTCAGGAAACCGCATCCAACTGAAGGACACGTAGAGTCCCATGGCGATGATCGCAAAGACTATTCCTTCTGCGATCACCGACAACAATTTGAATTCCACGGCCATCAGTTGAAGACCTTCACCTTCGCCAGCTTCGAGGCTGCCGAAGTATCCACGGCCAACTGCCTAGCGACTCTTGCACTGATCTGAATTGACGGATTTCGATTAACGGTTATCGGAATTGTTCGAGGATCCTTGCCGTTGAGAACTTCCAGCGCCAGATCCGCGGATTCCTTCCCGAGTTCAACAAAATCCAGTGACAGTGCCGCCAAGGCTCCGGCGTCCATTGCGCCTTGGGTCGTCGCATAAAGTGGAATCTGATTCTCCTTCGCAAATTGGCCGATTTCCGGGATGGCGCTATATACCGTGTTGTCAGGAGGAAGATATATCGCATCGACACGATGCAGGAGGGATGCAAGTGCAAGGGGAATATCGCCAGAAGTGGAGACGGATCTTTCCACCAAGGAAACTCCTCTGCCGTGAGTAAGGGCTCGCAAGCGACTCACAACGGCCACCGAATTGGTTTCGCCTGGATTGTAAATAACGCCTACGCGCACGACTTTCGGGGTCAGGATGTGGATCAGTTCCAGCTGCTTACCCAATGGCGGGAGATCGGAGGTTGCGATGTAGTTTCTGCCTGAGCCGGACCAATCGGCCGCAAGACCCGCGGAAACCGGATCGGTTCCCGCCCCCTGGACGATTAACAGATCAGGAGATCGCTTCTGAAGTGCCTGGGCAGCAGGAGTTCCGAGAACGAATGCGAGACGCGGCTTGCTCGATACAATCTGGTCGGAAATCTGATTGACGAGCGCAGAGTCTCCCTGGGCGTTGAACTCAACGAACTCGACCTTGTGGCTATGTGCGAATTCCGATTGTTCAAATTCCGCACGAAAGCCTTTCCGAAGTTCGGCGATGGGTTCAATCTCAACGATGGAGAAAATCGCAATCTGTATTCTGCCATTGTCGTTGCCCATCCTGCGAGGGACCAGCATGAAGACCAGGACGATGCTTGCGATAGCTGCGGTCAAGATAATAAGACGGCGAACGCTCATTGTTAACCTTCTTTATTCTTTTCTGAGATGGCTAGCGCAGTGGAGGGTGCGATATTTACGTTCTTTGGAGCCACGAGGTATCCCAAATGCTTTGAGATCATTTTCGTAAGTGCAGAATCCTCTCGCCTGTATGCGAGCACATCAATCAGTTCATTTTCGCCTGGCAGTGCTTGAAACTTCTTGTCCACTTCGTCATAAATAGGGAAACCATAGCTAAGCAAAACATAGGTTATGTCGCCAATTAGAATAACGTGCGGGGGGAAGTTTCCTGGTTCGATTTCATAGGTTTGAGAAGCGCCTGAGGCCGTCGGGGCGTTGCCGCCCGAGACCAATTTTGCGTCTAGGCGCAGTTGCTCGAGCATGATCTTCGCGTATTCGGCACTCTCCCGTACAATGTTTTCGGGCTTCCTCGTTGGTTTCTGCCCGCGTTGGCTTTCGTGATAGCACTTATATAGCGGCTCATAAAGCCCTGTGGGGTAGGTAATGGCATATGCTGCGCCGCTGAGGCGCTTTGCGCATTTTGAAATTGCGTCCTTGAACTCTCCCATGATTTCCGGCTCCGCCTCTCCCCTGTAATTGCGGTAATACCCAATGTTTAGGGCTGGGTAGACAAGCCACATGGGACCGCTGTGACAAGACCTTAGGTCTCTAGTTAGCATACGGAGCAAAGTGTTTACATCAGTTATGGGAACTATTCTAGAGTAGAACGCCCGCACTCCTAGGCTCGCAGTCAACGCTGTGAGGTAAATGCCGATCGCGGCGTCATATTGGTCATGCACCGGTCCGCCCTTGGTGTAAAGGAGGTGGATGGCGCATCCGGCTGCGGCAAGGCTTCCGCCTATGATCAAAGCTTGTCGGGCGTCTCGCACACTCGCATAAACGCTCGCCCACCAAACCTTCGCACCCCCCTCTGTCTCACGCCATACACCGACCAAGGAGTTGACACCCGCGACTAATCCAAGGAGCACCGCAGCAACGAGGAACCAATATCGCAACGTGCGATTTGGATCCAAGTCTTGGATGGGCGGCGGCGTAGTTTTCGACGTAGACACCGCCGGCGGCGTCTGAGCGAGGGTTGTAGGCGCTGGATTCGGCGCGGCCGTTTCTCGGCTCGTTAGAATAATGAAGAGCACCAAGGGTGCGGCAACGGGGAGGAGTGGGAGCCAGCCAACGATTTCTTTGAACCAATGTTTCACCTGTTTACCCTCAAGCTAACTTGCCGGGACGCCTAGTGGAGACTCAACGAACAAATGTTGCCGTGTAGAAACCGCCTCCGCATTCCTCCCACGGGCCATACCGGTCAATGATGGGAGGCTTCAGACCGACCTTCTCGGCATCGGCAATGAGCTGCGTAGGGCTCTCCTTGTAGTCACCGCCATCATCGGCAGACTGCAATTGCTCATGTTTAAGGAAGCTTGACTCGATTTCCGCCAACTGGTTAAATCCACGCCGCCGAGCTTCCATTATCACGAGACCGTACCAATTTGCGCAGTTGCGAAGGCGCTCCTCTTCAGAGTTGTACTCCCGGATTCCCTCGTCCGCGAGAATGAAGACCGGTGCGCTCTCTGTCATCTTCTTTAGGAATCGAGGGCGTTCTGACTTTGGAAGATGGTGGTAGATTCCCCGGGCAACGATTCCATCATACGGGTGCGGCAGTTCATTGGCGAGGAAGTCCAACTGGTGAAAAGGTACGTCTCTGAGCTCGGCGTCAGACCGGAAGTATTTTGCGGCCTCATCGTCGACGTCGCACGCCTCGACCAGCAAGCCTGGCAGCCCTCCCAGGAATCTCGATACCTGACCCGTTCCGGCACCAAGGTCCAGGACTCTCTTTCCTCTGCAAGGGAAGCCGATGGCTTCGAGCAGTCGATACGCAATCGACCCGTTGCAAGCGTCCATGTAAATGTGTGAAGCGATTGTCTGATCGTAGGCACCTAGATTAGTGTACTCGTGATACTGCATGCTTTTGTTCTCCGAAGCCTATCAGAAAGGGCGATCCGTTCCCGCAGCGGACCGCGGATGTGTGATTTGACATCGCTCAGTTGTAGGAACTGGCGACAAGAACATCAATTCAATATAGGTTAAGAGGACTGGCATCCGAATCGATTGGATGCAAACGAAAGCCATCACTTGTGTGTTTTCCCAACCTGGCCCAGCCATCACAGGCGTGCAACTGGACTAGAGTGCCGCAGGCAGCGTTTACTCCCAGGATCTTCCAGCCTAATAGGGCCGCTCGATCGGCCGCGACTGAAAATTTGGTTGAAACCGAGTTTCAGGGCGGTTTCCTATTCAGGAAGTTCCGGTGCCCAACCCAAGCAATCTATAGTCTTTGGATAGCAAGGAATGGCCGCAGCGTGATAACAAGGAGAGGTGTTCGGTGGCCAACCTGCTACTAAAAGTTATCGCTGCCGGATGAGTCGTCGCCGGAGAAATCGTCGGTGCCCGAGTCGTCAGAGCTGCTGTCGTCGACAGCAGCGTCCGATGGCATGACGTCGGAGCTCGAGTAATCGGCGCCGGCGTCCGGGCCGAGGAAACTATCGCCGCCTTGGGAGTCAAAGCGCCCGGCGTCGCGGTCCCGCTCAGGCTCGCCGTAATAGTTGTTCTCGATGATGGTTTCACCGGGTCCGCCGAAACCGCCGCCGCCGAAGCCTTGGCCGCCACCGCCGAAGCCATGAGTGAGGCCGCCCAGCAGCGCCTCTACGCCCTGAAAAGCGAGCATGCCGCCCGCCACCCCGGCAGCCGTTTGCGCCGCGCTACGCAGGAAACCACCCCCGGACTGCTGAGGCGGAGGGGCGCCATAGCCGGGGGGCGGCGGGTAACTGCCTTGCGGATAGCCTGCATAAACCGGCTGCGAGTAACTCTGAGGAGCAGATGAGGGACGGGCGCCGCCAAGGAAACTGCCGCCCGCCGGTGCGACGCCGGCCGAGCCCGCCTGCTGTTGCAATTGCTGGACTTCGGCGCGGGCCTGGTCCACCTGGACACGAGCTTGCTCCAGCGCCGCGTTTTGAATGAGCACGGTCTGGGTCATCAGATACAGGGCGTCCGGGCGGTTTCCGATGTGGGTGCGAATGAAATCGTCCGCCGCGGGGTCGCGCGCGATGGGCGGCGTTTGCGAAATTCTGGCCGCCAGGTCGGCGAGCATTTTCTGTTCTTCGGGGGTCATTGCACTCTCCAGAGTACATAGACGCAATCGCACCCTGTTCGGTTCACGGTCAAAATCCGATAGATAGGCGGGGTACTGTCATAATGGCGACTGGAAGCCGTGAAACGATCGAGGGAAAGAGCGCACGTGCCGGAGGCTTCTTTTCGACAGTCTTGGGCCGGCGGCGTGAGCCCCCTCCCGGCGTCTTTCGCGGTTCTTTCAAAAGGAGCCAAAGTCCTATGATTCTGGAAACGACCCCGTCCGTCGACCAGGAAGTGAATCCGTGGCAAAGCGCCGCACACCGTTTCGATGAAGCGGCCAGCAAACTGGGCCTGGATGACGGCATGCGCAAAGTGCTGCGCACGCCGGCCATGGAGTTAACAGTAAACTTTCCCGTCGCGCTGGACGACGGAAGAATTGAAGTTTTTACCGGATACCGGGTTCAGCATTCGATCGCCCGAGGCCCCGCCAAAGGCGGGATTCGGTTCGCCCCGGATGTCTCAATCGACGAAGTACGCGCGCTGGCGGCGTGGATGACGTGGAAGTGCGCCGTGGTCAACATCCCGTTCGGCGGCGGCAAAGGCGGCGTGATCTGCGACCCCGCGATCATGAGCGAAGGGGAACTGGAACGGATCACGCGGCGGTACACGGCCGAGATCTTCGAATTCATCGGACCGGAGCGGGACGTGCCCGCGCCGGACATGGGAACGAATGAGCAAACCATGGCCTGGATCATGGATACCTACTCCATGCACAAGCGCCACACGGTGACTGCCGTGGTCACGGGGAAGCCTTTGAACCTGGGCGGGTCACGCGGACGCAGCGAGGCCACGGGCCGCGGCTGCCTGATTGTGTCGAATCAGGCGCTGGCGCGATTCAGAATGCGTCCCGAAGACACCCGCGTTATTGTCCAGGGTTTCGGAAACGTGGGCGGTATGGCGGCGCGCCTGATGGCGGAGTTCGGATACAAGATCGTGGCGGTGGTGGAATACGATGGCGCGGTCTATAACCGGCACGGACTGGATATCCGCGCGTTGGCGGCGCATAGCAAGGAGACGGGCTCGGTGAAGGGCTTCGCCGGCGCGGAAGAAGTGGACCGCGACGAAGCGCTGCTGATGGACTGCGACATTCTGCTGCCGGCGGCGAAGGAAAATGTGATCACGTCGGCAAATGCCGACCGCGTCAAAGCGAAGATTCTGTGCGAAGGGGCAAACGGCCCCACAACATTCGGCGCCGATTCGATCCTGCAGGAGAAGCGGGTTTTCGTCATTCCGGACATCCTGGCCAACGCAGGCGGAGTCACAGTATCCTACTTCGAGTGGGTGCAGGACCGTCAAGGGTACTTTTGGAACGAAAAACTGGTCAATGAGCGTCTCGAAGAGATCATGGTGGACAGTTTCAACGATGTCATCAGCTACGCCGAAAAGCATGGCGTCAACAACCGGATCGCCGCGTACATGCTGGCGTTGGATAGAGTGGCATTCGCCATCAAGCTGCGCGGCCTCTACGCCTGACCGGCCGGGCCGGCGCATTGGGGCTTCACGCCGTGGGGATTCACATTGATAGAGGCCTCCACTCCGCTGATGCGGCAGTATCAGGCCGCCAGGCAGACGGTTCCCGGAGCGCTGCTTCTCTTCCGCATGGGCGACTTCTACGAACTCTTCTTCGAAGATGCCGTCACGGCCGCCCGTGAACTCGAAATCACCCTCACGTCCCGCAACAAGGAAAAGGGCGAGCCGGTACCGATGTGCGGCGTTCCATACCATTCGGCCGAAGGCTACATTGCTCGGCTGATCCAGCGCGGCTATCGCGTCGCGATCTGCGAGCAGATGGAAGAGGCCGGTCCGGGTAAGAAACTGGTGCGGCGCGAGGTGACGCGGGTCATCACGCCGGGTACCGCAACCGAATCCCACCTGCTGAAATCGCACGAAAACAACTACGTCGCGGCCGTTTATACCAAAGGCGAGCGCAGCGGCCTGGCGCTGGTAGACGTTTCGACCGGCGAGTTTCGGGCCACCGAAATGGAGACTTCGGAGCTCACTCCGTCGATCGAGACCCTCAACGTGCGGGAGGTTCTGCATCCCGAGGGGCGACCGGTCTTTGGAGCGGGAGGCTCCACGGCGTGCATCGAAACGCCGCTCGAAGCATGGGTGTTCGACGCGGATTACGCGGGGCGGGCGCTGCTCGAACATTTCCGGCTCTCGTCGCTGGATGGATGCGGGTTGGGGGACCGGCCGCTGGCGACGGCGGCGGCGGGAGCGGCGCTGCACTATGTGCGTGACACGCAGCGATCAGCGATCGAACACCTGAACCGCCCGGTCTATTTCGGCCGCGGCGATTCCATGGTTCTGGATGCGGCGACGGTGCGGAACCTGGAGCTGACCGAACCGCTTTTTGCCGGAGAGCGCCGGGATTCGACGCTGATTTCGGTGTTGGATGAAACCGCCACCGGCATGGGAGGGCGATTGTTACGGCAGCGCCTTCTGCAGCCCTCGTGCGATCAGGCTGAGATCGATGCGCGGTTGGACGCCGTGGAGGAACTGGTAACGAAAGTGGTGGCGCGCACGAATTTGCGCAAGGCTCTGGGCGGCATTCTGGACTTGGAACGCCTGGTGGCCCGCATCGCCATGGGTACCGCCGGACCGCGCGATGTGCTGGCGCTGGGCCGTTCACTCGCCGCCCTACCGGACATCGAAAGGATTCGGCAGGGGCTGACTTCGCCAAGGCTCCGAACACCCGTCGATTTAGCGGAGGATGTGCGGGATCTCATCCTGAAGGCCATGTCCGACGAACCGCCGGTCTCGCTAGCCGACGGGGGCACGATTCGCGACGGTTTTCACCCCGGGCTCGACGAGTATCGCGACATCAGCCGAAACAGCCGGGAGTATATAGCGGCGATTGAAGCGCGCGAACGGACGGCGACCGGGATTCAGAGCCTGAAGGTCCGATTCAACAACGTCTTCGGGTATTACATCGAGATTTCGAAAGCGAACCAGCACCTGGCGCCGGCCGCCTATGAGCGGAAGCAGACGCTGGCGAACGCCGAACGGTTCACCACTCCCGAGCTGAAGGAACTGGAGGTTAAAGTTTTAGCGGCGGAGGAGCGTATCCTCGAACTCGAAAAGAGCGTCTTTCAAGAAGTTAGGAGCATTGCGGCGGCGGCCGGGCATCGAATTAAGCAGATTGCGTCGGTAATCGGCGAACTGGATGTCACGGCAGCCCTGGCGGCGGTTGCCATTGAGAACCGCTGGGTTCGTCCCCGGTTTTCGGAAACCGGGGTGATGAGAGTTGAGGCAGGACGCCATCCGGTGATCGAAAAGCTGACCGAGGCGGATGCGGTTCGCTTCATTCCAAACGACTTATACCTAGATTCCGACGGGGAGTATATCGCCATCATCACAGGACCGAACATGGGCGGGAAATCGACCTACCTTCGCCAGGCGGCGCTGATGCTGATTCTGGCGCAGATGGGGGCGTACGTTCCGGCGCAAACGGCAATGCTGCCCCTAGCGGACCGGGTGTTTACCCGGATCGGAGCGGCGGACAACCTGGCTCGCGGGCGGTCTACGTTCATGGTGGAAATGACTGAGTTGGCGGCGATCCTGAACACTGCCACAGAAAGAAGTTTCGTGGTACTGGACGAAATCGGCCGAGGGACGTCTACTTATGATGGGCTGGCGCTGGCATGGGCGGTTGTAGAGTATGTCCATGATTCGATTCGGGCCAAAACGCTGTTCGCCACCCACTACCATGAGCTGACGGAGCTGGCTGAAAAACTTTCCGGGGTAAGAAATTTGCACGTGGCGGTAAAGGAGTCTGGCGACCAGATCTTGTTCATAAGAAAGGTGGAACCGGGTGCGGCGGACCGGAGTTATGGCATTGAGGTGGCCCGGTTGGCGGCGCTTCCCTTGCAAGTAATTCAGCGAGCGGGTGACGTTTTATTGCATCATGAAAGAAGGGAACAGTCGGTAAGCCGAGAACTGAGCCCTGGCGACGCCCAGGCCCCTTACCAGATCAAGCTTTTTGAACCTGTGAACGAGGGGTTAGCGGATCGAGTAAGAGCTTTAAATATCAATGAGCTCCGCCCGATAGAGGCGTTGAAGATTCTGCAGGAATTGCAGCAAGAGTTACAAAAAAGATGAGAGTTGCAGGCATCATGAGCGGTACCTCGCTCGACGGGATCGATGTTGCGATCATCGACATCACCGGTTCGGGCTTCAAGGCGAAGGTCAACGTCTTGGCGAGTCACTCGGTTCCTTATCCAAAAAAGGTCCGGGAGGCTTTGCTGGGCATGTCGAATACGGCGGCGCAGACGGGCGATATCTCGCGTTTAAATTTCCTCCTGGGAGAGTTGTATGCGGAAGCCGTTGAAGAGACGGCGGAGCGCGGCGAAATACCGGTGGCGTCCATCAAGCTGATCGGTTGTCACGGGCAGACGATTTTCCACGAGGGGCAGGGCGCGCAGTATTTGGGCAAGAAGGTCGCGAGCACGATGCAGATCGGCGAATCGAGCGTGATCAGCGAGCGGCTGGGAATCGACGTCATTTCAAATTTCCGCGAGCGGGACATTGCGGCGGGCGGCAAGGGCGCGCCGCTGGTGCCCTACCTCGATTACATGTTGTTGCGGCACCGCGGACGCGGGCGTGTGGCACTGAACATCGGGGGCATCGCGAACCTGAGCGCGATTCCGCCGAACACCAACGCCGAACGGCTGATTGCCTTCGACACGGGCCCGGGCAACATGGTGATTGACCAATTGGTAAGCCGCATTACGCTGGGACGCCAGACGTTCGACCGCGATGGCGGCTTCGCCTCGCGCGGACAGTTTGACCAGAAGCTGCTGGCGAAGCTGTTGCGCGATAAATACTTCCGCGCCAAGCCGCCGAAAACGGCCGGCCGGGAGCAGTTTGGAGCGGAGTTCGTTTCGAAGTTGCTGGATACCGAGCTGAGCACCGAAGACCTGATTGCGACAGCTACCGCGCTGACGGCGGAGAGCATCGCCCTGGGGATTCGAAACTTTGTGATTCCCGAGATGCGGGTAGACGAGGTGTTCGTCTCCGGCGGCGGGGCGCACAACCCGGCGCTGCTGGCGATGCTGCGGAAGGCGCTGAATCCCATCCCGGTGATGATGTCAAGCGAAGTAGGCTTGGATGTCGACGCCAAGGAAGCGGTGGCCTTCGCGGTGATGGCTTATGAGACCGCGCATGCCCGCCCCTCAAACGTGCCTCAGGCTACAGGCGCCAAGCGGCCCGTGCTGCTGGGAAAGCTGACGCCGAACGCGGCGCCGGCCAACGGGAAGACGCCCGAGCTGGTGCATAATGCCGGTACGCGGAACGGAGTCACCCATAACGGGAACGGAGTGGCGCACAAAGTACCGGTCCGCAAGACTTCGGCGGTGAACCAGCGCACGGCCAACAACAAGACGAAGGCCGCGGCGGTCCGGTAAGCCGAGGCTGGGCGCGGGCGTGAGTTGGCCCGGCTCCAGCCAGGGAAACTCGGATTAAGAGGTCCGTGCCTTGAGATTGGCCACTTTTTCCTCATGAAGCCGCGTCCATGAGCTTTTGGCGGCATAGGCTTTAGCCGGGGTTTAGCCTGTGACGACCGGTTATTAACCGGCCAATTCCCTCGATATTTGAAGCAAACCCACGGACAAACTCCACAACAAATCACAGAAACTCATTGACCGTTCTCCCCCTCGCTGCTACACTTGTCCTCCTGTGACGTACCCGGCCTCGCTCCGGGCAGCCTTGACCCGGGGGATTTCGCCGCGTGTTTCCACTTCAGAAGGCAGACCTCTGCCTACTCAGCCTTCTTCGCCGTCTCCACCTTCGAAATTGCTGTTCGCCTTCCGGGCGGCTGCGTGTCGCGGTCTGGGCTTCGCTCGCATCAACGCTGCTGCTTGCCGGCGCCGGTGTCGCGTTCAGCCAGACGTGCAGCGTCCAGGTCACAAACACCACGCATCCCACCATAGCCCCCAGTTTTTACGTCAATGATTCCGGCACGTTCACCATCACCGGCCCGGCGAATGGCCAGATTTACGTAACCGCCCTCCAAAACGGCGTCGTCGCGGACAGCAACGTCAATACCGGCTTGACGATCGGCGCCGGCGGATCGCTCCCGATCCAGGCGACGGAAACCTCTCCCTACCTTGGCGCTTGGGCGGAGTATTGGAGCGTGAATGGCGTGCCTTGCAGTCCCTTCCCGCTTCAGTTCATCGTCGCTTCCGGGCCGTTCGTTTTCCAGTACAATCCCACCCACCCGAATCTGTCGCCGAACTTTCTGGTCAACGACGCCGTAATGGTGAAAATATCCGGCACGCCCAACTCAACCGTGGCGAGTTCGGAGACGGTGGACGGCGGCAGCCCGATTTATTACAACGGCTGGACGCCTCAAACGGATTCGAATGGGAACTGGGGGCCAATCAGCGGCACTGAAACCGCGGCCTACGTCGGCTGGTACACCGAAGTTTGGTCCACGGGTTCCACCCAGTTATCGCCCGCCCCTATTTCCTTCGTGGTCGCGAACCAGCAACCCACCGCCACGCTTCAAAACCTCACCCATCCCTCGAACGGCAATGCCCTCATGGTGGGTGACCAGTACACCATTACCATTCCGAACGCCATCCCAAACATCCCGGTGAATATGACGCTCAACGGCACAAACGCCAATTACGGGAACGCTAACTCGTCGGGCGTCTTCACTTACACCAATACGGCCACAACCACCGGCTATTACTCTGAACAGTGGTACACGTTCTCCATGCC
>CAJCIT010000090.1 GCA_903970405.1 Acidobacteriaceae bacterium
ACCCGCGCCTGCCGTTTGGCGGCGTGAAGAAATCCGGCTATGGCCGCGAGTTGAGTGAGTTTGGCATCCGCGAATTCGTGAACATCAAGACAGTGTGGATGAAGTGATGCGATAAACGGCGTGCGCGTTTTCCCACGTCAGCTTGCGGAAGACCTCTGGCGAGGTGGAGTCTTTGAGAACCGTCAGCGTTTCGCGAGCAACGCACTTGCCGGCCAGCCGCGCCGCAGCGGGGTTATTGGCTTGCGAGATGCCCGCGCCATGACCGTCAGAACACGAGCAGTCACTGCCGAACATGAGCTTGTCCTGATGGCGCGCGAGGAACGCCGGTGTGAAGCCCGGATCGCGCGACAGCGCATTGTTGCCTGAATTCGCCGAGAGATCGCCGTAGAGGTTCGGGTAATCCGACAGCAGCCGATCCGTAAGGCCGCCAGGCTTGATAGGCCCGGAAGGGTACGCCGACTGGTTAGCGTAGTCGGCGCTGATGTTGGCCCAGAAGGCATCGGCGTGGCCCACGAAGCGCGTTTTCGGATAAGCCTTCAGCATGGCTTCCAGACTCTTGAACGGCGTGCTGAACACTCCTTCGCCGTCATAGTGGGGGACCTCCTGAAAGTGCACCAGGATTGGCACGTTAAGTTCCCCGGCAAGCGCATAGAGCCGCCGGAGTTCAGGACCGTCTGATGCGACGTGAGCCTTCAGTTCACCCAGGCCGATAGCGCCGTTCTTCACGGCATCAGTGAGAAGTTGAGGAGCTTCGGGCTTAGTGACGTCAGTGCTGGCCGACCACACGTAGCGGTGCGGCGACTGGCTTTCGGTCGAGTGCAGAGCATCAATCGAGTTAAGGCCGGTCAGCAGTATGGCGTTCGAGACACCGCATCCATCCAGGTGAGCGTTGTTGGCCGCTGGGGTCTTGCGGATGTGGAAGTGAATGTCGACCACGGGACCTCCCCAGATATTGGCAGATTGTGCGCGGAGGGTTGCAGTGGCGGCGAGGGTTCCAAGAAACTGGCGGCGGTTGAGAGGCATGCCGACATTTTATGCTGTGCAAGTCGCCCGCACAGGTAAGGAACTTGCTTTGTCTTGCGGTGAAACCGCAACCGCCAAGGCCCGACCGTGAGGGAGGGACTGCAATCCCCCGAGCCAGTCTGCGCAAAAATCCGATCTCGCCTTGTTTGCCAACCCTTTTGCGATCCCTCCCTGACGGTCGGGCCTTGAAAGCGCACAGGCCCGTAGCGCGGCGCCGAAAGCGCCCGCCTCGTCCGGCCTCACATTGCACAAATCAGATGTCGGCGTTCACAGCCTCACACCCTGCGAAGCACCCAGACCACTAACACAATCACAATAAGAGTCCCAACCAATCCTAGGCCAAGCATTCTAATTCTCCTTTGAAGTTAAATCGCAAATTTGTCGCTAACCTGCACCTGTACGCTATGCAGACCAGCGGCCACGTGGATGCCAGCCACGCAGCCAGTGCGAAGAGTTTGAATGCAACATATCGAGGGAACCGTAATTCTGAGAGGCTCAAGAAAACTGGCGACATTCGGTCATTTGACAGCCCGGGGTCGCCCTTGCGCCCGTTGGTTGTCGGTGGCCGCACGGTAGTGGGCGCCAGTGTCTTCGGGCTCGGCTGCACCCTGGCCGCACCGGCGCCTGGATACTGGTGGTTCGCCGCCGCTCTCATAGTCATCGGCGCGGCTGCCTTGACCTTCACCAACGGCACGAACAGCATCATGCAGCTCTCAACAGAACCAGCGATGCGGGGCGGGGTTATGGCTTTGCGGGTCGCCATTGCACTGGGGGGAACACCGATTGGCGCTCCGATCGCCGGTTGGGTTGCCAACCAGTTCGGCCCTCGCTGGGCGCTCGGTATCGGCGAGCAGCTCGCGTAACTATGCAGCCAGGCTTTACAGTTTACCTGTAGACATGATATATTGATCAGGTGAGCAATCGAAGGTCTTCAGCTCAGACCGGGCTCGCTTCGACGCTTGCTGCCGAGATCCGTACCGTATGCGGTAAGCTCAAGCGGCGTTTACGCGAGCATGGGGGACGCAGCGACCTGACGCCGTCACAGATCTCTGTTCTTCTTCTACTCGAAAGCGACGGTTCGGCTACGGTTTCAAGTCTGGCGCGAGCGGAAGCCATGCGTCCACAATCCATGAGCGCTGTGGTGACGCCGCTGCAGGAAGCCGGCCTGGTGAGTGGTGCACCAGACCCGAACGACGGGAGGCAAACGCTGATGTCTCTCACGCCCAAGTGCCTGAGGTGGATTCGGGAGGGCAGGGCCGCGAGACAGGACTGGCTCGCCACGATCATCTCGCAGAAGCTTTCCGCCCATGAGCAGGAGAAGCTTCAGGCAGCACTCGAACTGCTTACGCGGCTGGTTGAGGAGTGAATCCACAGCGTACTGCCTCTACCCATGCCAACTTTGTATCGAGGAAAGGAACTCTATTCCGCTAACTACTCTTGATCCCAATACCGCGTTGATCGTCATTGACCTGCAGAAAGGGATCGTCAACGGAAACTTCATTCATCCCATCGGCGAGATCATTGACCGGGCGCGGGCGCTAATAGATGTTTTCCGTGCGAAGAAGCTTCTAGTGGTGCTGGTCAATGTGGCGGGACGGCCACTTGGCCGGACCGAGCAGGGTCCACGCAGCGGCACATCGTTTACCGAGGGCTGGACCGGCTTCCTGCCGGAGCTGGATCGGCAACCTCGCGATATCGTCGTCACGAAACGAAGTTGGGGCGCATTCGCAACAACGGATCTTGAACACCAGCTCAAGGCCCGAGGGGTTACCCAAGTGGTTTTGACTGGAGTGGCGACATCCGGTGGCGTTGAGGCAACCGCCCGCCAGGCCTACGAGCAGGGATTCAACGTCACCCTCGCAATCGACGGAATGACCGATATCCGAGAGGAGGCGCACCAGTACACCATCAGGAACGTCTTTCCTCGGGTCGGCGAAACAGGGTCGACGAAGGAAATTATCTCGCTACTCGAAAGATTGTTCGAAGAAAGGAACGCTGCGTCATGAATTGGCTTTGGCTTGTATCGTACTTCTTTGGGGGCGTTTTTGCGGCAAACGCCATTCCTCATTTTGTCGCCGGCACGATGGGACGTGCCTTCCAGAGTCCCTTCGCCAAACCACCCGGCAAAGGGCTCTCCTCCTCAACGGTCAACGTGGTTTGGGGATTCTTCAACGCGGTGGTTGGGTATGTGCTCGTCACGCGCGTCGGGTCTTTCAATCCGGGGGCGACAAGCCACATCCTGGCGTTCGGCCTGGGCGCGCTGCTCATCAGCCTCCACGCGGCGCGTCATTTCGGCCAGTTTCATGGAGGCAATACGCCGGCGCGGACATGAATAACCCAGTGTCCGGCACTTTTCGCTCCCTCAGAAGCTTCAACTTCCGCTTGTGGACGGCGGGCGGCCTGGTTTCCAACGCCGGTACGTGGATGCAGCGCGTGGCTCAGGATTGGCTGGTGCTGACGCAACTGACCCATCACGATGCGTCAGCGCTGGGTATCGTGATGGGCCTCCAGTTCGCTCCCCAACTTCTGTTCCTGCCCTGGACGGGATTGGCCGCGGATCGCCTCAATCAGCGCAATCTCCTTATGGCGACCCAGGCAACAATGGGCGTGCTTGCGCTGGTCCTGGGAACTCTCACGATCGCCGGAGTCATCCAACTCTGGCACGTGTATGTGTTCGCATTCCTGTCCGGCTCCGTCGCGGCGCTGGATACTCCTGTCAGACAGACCTTCGTGGCGGAGATGGTTGGCGATGAGGATCTCCCGAATGCCGTGGCATTGAACTCAACCTCGTTCAATGCGGCCCGTATGATTGGTCCCGCCGTTGCCGGTTTGCTCATCGCGAGAGTTGGCATCGGCTGGTCCTTTCTTCTAAACGGGCTCTCATTCGGGGCGGTTCTGATCTCGATGTCTTTCTTCCGGCGCTCCGAACTGCACGCAAGCGCCAGAGCACATCGCACAACGTCCGGATTTCTAGAGGGGTTTCGTTACGTTTGGAGAAAACCAGACCTCAGAGCGATCCTGATCATGTTGTCTCTGATCGGCACGTTTGGCCTGAACTTTCCGATCTTCATCTCCACCATGGCCGTGAACGTTTTCCACTCTGACGCACGCGGTTTCGGCCTGCTCTCCTCCATCATGGCCGTGGGCACTCTCTCAGGCGCCTTGTTTGCCGCGGGCCGGGCGAGACCAAGCTTAGCGTCTCTTTTGGCGGGCGCCGGTGTCTTCGGGCTCGGCTGCACCCTGGCCGCGCTGGCGCCTGGATACTGGTGGTTTGCGGCCGCTCTCATAGTCATCGGCGCGGCTGCCTTGACCTTCACCAATGGCACGAACAGCATCATGCAGCTCTCAACAGAACCAGCGATGCGGGGCAGGGTTATGGCCCTGCGGGTTGCCATTGCACTGGGGGGAACACCGATTGGCGCTCCGATCGCCGGTTGGGTTGCCAACCAGTTCGGCCCTCGCTGGGCGCTCGGTATCGGCGCCGCGGCGGGTCTCGCGGCCGCCCTGGTCGCAGTCTTTGTTCTGTCTAGTCGAAAAGAACCACTGCTCGCGTAGTCATCGGTCCTGGAAAGCCGGCTTGTGTGCGCCGAAGTTCCCCGTCCCTGAAGTCCCCTTTTCGGAAGTTCCCTTTCCGGAAGTTCCCTTTCCGGAAGTTCCGTGAGCCTACCTTCCGCCTAAATTCAGGGATCCACTTTCTTTTGAACGCTTGCGAGACCGCGAGATTACGAAATATATCAGGCACACAAAAAGCACAACGGCGAGCGCGATCTCCCATGGATGGAGCGCCGAAGTGTGCCGAATGGGCTCGAAAGTGATAGACGAATTCTCTTGCATCACCAGTTCAGTCTGTCAGTTTTTCTGGGCAGCCGACTGTCGATAGGGACCGATAGGTCGGCTTGTGTCCGCCGATCCTCGCCGGACTTTGCGTTGCTGAAAGAGCCGTCTGGCTCCCAATTTTTTCCCATGTTCCAAAAGGGCGCTCCGCCTCTTACCCGGAGTGGGGTGAACTGACGTGGGCGAAGCAATCGCGCCATGAATCGTCGAGCGGCACCCAGCGGTCCGGTTGCTCATCCCAACTGGCTACCATATGCGGGACGTGCAGCACGCCATGGCCCTCCTCGCACAAAAGCTCCGTGCCTGACCAATCAAGCAGGAGGCAGCCGGGACACCCGATGCGTACGGGGAATGTCAGCAGGCGGAGGCAAACGCGGCAGCGCGCGCGCTGGTCGGCCCAGGCCCAGAACAGCACGCCCATTGCGCCGACGATATAAAGCCACAGCATCACCGGGCTGCTGGCTCCATCGGTGTAGGTGAGCAGAACGCTGGGTCCGCGGCGCGTCCATTCCAGAGCGGCGCAGAACACCATGAGCAGGCCCAGGGAGCATTTGGCGAAGAAGAACGCCCCCCTTCGAAGGGTGGCCTGGCGCCGCCCCACATGCATCGCCTTTTTGAGATCTCCCGGCCGCAAACGCCAGAGGAAGACCGCCAGAAACAGGGCTGCCCCGGTGGCGGCTGCGAAGAGAAGGGCGGGCATCCAGAGGCCCTCACGCAAGAACCAGACGTGTACCCGAACCGTGAACATTGACCAGCCAGTCCCCTGGCAGATGCGGGTCAACTCCCGCTCCAGCGGCGATCGGGAGACGCCGGCGCGAGTCCGCAACAGCACCATCACTCGCAAATCGAATAACTCCGGCCGCACCACGAAAACAGCCGGTCCCCGGGTCAGGAACCAGAAGCCGGCGGGCAGGACGCCGGTGACGGGCAGTTTTTGCCTCTCAAATTCCACCGTCTTGCCGATGACGTTGGGATCGCCGCCGAACAGCGTCCGCCAGGCGGCGTCAGTGAGCACCAGCCCTTTGGTACGCAACGGGATAAAACCCAAACTGGTCTTCACGCCGAGAGTGGAAAATAACACGGGCTCCGTCGCCACCACCAGCGGCTTCCTGCCGTGGAAACCATCCTGGGCCGTATGCCAATTGAGCGGCGCCACACTATCCACCATCCGGCTGTTTTCAAGCCAAGCCGTCATCACGTCGGGGCGGAAGCCCCGTTCGCGGTTCGTGTTCTCATCGAGAGCTGAGAGCAATGCCAACTGGCCGGCATCGCGCCAACCCGCTGGCTGGATCATTTGCCGCGTGGCCGGGAAACCATGGCTCATCACGGCCACCAGGAGCAGCGGGGGAACCAGCACACCCAGACAAGTCCAGGGAGAGCGCGCCCATTCCCGCACGCGGTTTTGCACCGCATCCTGCTGGCTGAAGTGCCACGCCGCGTCGGCGAACGATCCCAGGCACCGTAGAAAGAGCCGCGCCGCTTCGCGCGATGACCAGAGGCGCTGGTCCACCAGGAACCGCCAGCAATGCCAGACTTCGGCGTGCCACTCGCGGCGCCATTCGCTACGCTCCGCTCGCGGCACCAAGTGCGACGCCAGTGAGACGGCCCACTGGGAAAGTACAACCGAAAACGGTGGTTTGGGCGCCATGGCTGAATCTCTCTGGATCTCCCGTGTCTCTATCGATGTCCTAATACCAATCGGTCCATAACTGTTGCACTGCGGTTTTCTAACTCCGCGGCCTGGCCGGCGCGAGTCTCCGCAGCAGCGGATATCTCTTTTGCGAATCCGCCAGCACCTGGCTGCCGCCGCGCGTCATTCGATAATACTTGCGCGCAGGCCGCTGTTCAGCCAGCGCATCCGCCTCGGCTTCCCACTCCGATTCAATCAGCTTTTCAGCTTCCAATCGCCGCAATGCCGGATAGACGGTCCCGCTGGGCAGCCCGGTGGTATCCATAATGTCGAAGCCATAGCAGCAGCCGGAGTCGACGGTTTGAAGAATCAACGCGGCGGTGTGCGAAAGCTTAATCGTGTCGCTCATACCTATGTAGAAGTCTACACCTTTTCGCCCCGCTCTAGAGTAGATTACTACATAGGGTAGGTTCGCGCAAGACCTTTCGCGCCCCAGATCGAATCACGAATCCCTACAATAAAGGCATGGCTTCTCTGACGGCCGTTCTACGCACGGTCTCACTCTTCGCCGCCGCAGCGGCCGGCGTGCTGTGTGCCGAGCCCGGCGCGTCACCCCAGTCGCCGCCTCAGACGTCGGCTCGGGCAAACCCGCAGGCAACCCAACAGCCGGCGGGCGATCCCGACGCATGGCGCACCGCGATAGACCTGCCCAGCGTGGATCTTTCCGGTCTCACGGAAGCGCAAAAGGCAACCGCGCTGAAGGTGTTGCGCGACTACG
>CAJCIT010000091.1 GCA_903970405.1 Acidobacteriaceae bacterium
GTCGGGCCGGAAGCTGTGCTCAGTGAAATCGCACGCGTGAGGTTCAGTGCTTTCAATTGGCGAGAGGAATTAATTCGCGCCAAGCCAACACCGGCACATCCGCAGGGGAACATTTATCCTGTTCTCGCCAATGCCATTACCGCACTGCGCCATTCGCCCGAATGGGAAGGCGTGCTCGCCTTCAACGAATTCCTGCTAACTCCGATGGCTATGAAGCCCGCCCCTTGGGGATCGGTTTCCACTACCGCCACCTGGAGCGATCATGAAGATCGGCTCACTGCGGAATGGCTGCAACGAAAAGGCATTCTGGTGGATGTCGGTACGGCGGCACAGGCTGCGCAAACCGTTTCGAAAGATCGATCTTTCCATCCCGTGCGCCAATATCTGGACTCCGTCGCCTGGGATGGCGTCAACCGGCTAGATACCTGGCTGACAACGTATTTGGGTGTCGAAGATTCAAACTATGCCCGAGCTGTTAGCGCACGCTGGCTGATCTCGGCCGTCGCCAGGATCTATCGACCTGGAGTCAAAGCTGATTGCTGTCTGATTCTGGAAGGTCCGCAAGGCAGCAAGAAATCCACCGCGCTGAGAACGTTGGCAGGGCCATACTTTACCGACGAACTAGCGGACTTGGGGACCAAGGATTCGGTGCTGCAAACCCAAGGTGTCTGGATCATCGAGCTGTCCGAACTCGATTCGCTCAGCCGCGCAGAAGTTGGTCGTATCAAAGCGTTTATGAGCCGGACCACGGATCGGTTCCGACCACCTTACGGCAAACGTTTGATCGAATCGCCTCGCCAATGCGTTTTCGCCGGAAGTGTGAACCAGTCCAGTTACCTGCGTGATGACAGCGGCGGGCGGCGGTTCTGGCCGGTAGCTTGCGGTCGAATTGACATCGATGGATTGGCTCGTGACCGGGACCAATTATGGGCGGAAGCGAAAGCCCGTTTTGAGCGCGGCTGCGTTTGGTGGTTGGAGACAACAGAACTCGTCGGAATCGCAGCGGCAGAGCAGGCGGACCGATATGAAGGCGACCCCTGGGAAGAAGTGATCGCCCGCTGGGCGGAAGACCGTCGAAGCGCTTCTATCGGCGAGGTGCTTTCTCGTTGCCTCGACAAGCCGCAGGGATTATGGACGCAGGTGGATAAGAACCGGGTGGCACGTTGCTTCCGGGCGCTCGGCTGGGAACGCTACCGCGAGCGCCAGGGAGCGAGACTGGAATGGCGCTATCGAAGGATCGAACACTGAATGTTCCCAGTGTTCTCAGTGTTGTGCCCGATCTGTTCCCGGTCCAAATGCGGCAAACAAAAGCTGTTCCCAGTGTTCTACCGTCTACATCCTTGGCAGGAAATCAAGACAGAGAAAATATCCAGAGAGCTTTGGACGTACTGGGAACAAGGAGAACATTAGGAACGCGTCTTGATTATCAGGGGGTTATGGCGTTCCCAGCAAACATCAACAACTGGGAACGTCGGAACAAAGCGATTCACGGGGAATCATAAACGGGGAACTTGGGCAACGCGCGGGAAATCAGGGGGAAAAACCGTAAGTCGACTACAGGACGCTCAGTGAATCGAGACAGCAGAGAAATGACTTTGGTGATTACCATCGGGAGCATTCTGGAGCACACGGCGCAAATGCGGCGCAGAATGCTTCTGCAGTGGCGCTCTAATTCGAAGTTCCTGAGCCTGCGCAAGCCTGATCCAGCCAAGTCAATAGTTTAGCGATGGAGCGAGAGTGGGCTCTGCCTACAAGACGGTCAGTAGGCGGTCTTCAAGGCAACACCGAGCAAGTCGAAAGCGCGTTGCTGAAGCGGGGTGGGCCGAGTCAGCATTGCAAACGTAGCAACTGCCTTGTCGGTGGGCTGAATCGTGTTTTTGGCGAGGGTGGCCAGATCGGCGAGCAACGTCTGAAAGCTGTGGACCTTGAAACCGTCCGGCGTCCGTTTGGTGCGGGCCTTGTTTCGGGCCGACTGAGATCGGGTCGCCGGAGAAACGACCGACGCGCGGGCCGCCTGGGCTTGCGGCTTGTCGTCGTCATCAAACAAAAGGGGCGCCAAACGTTGCCGCATGTGCCACTCCACGTAATAGGCCAACAGGCAAAGCAGGATGTGGGCGCGAACGCGATCGGCAAGCCGATGGTGGATCGGGCGCACATGCAGATCAACCGTCTTCAGGCTGCGAAACGCGCGTTCCACGCCCGACAGGCTCTTGTAGCTGGCCACGACCTGCTCACTGGAGAGAGCCTCTTTGCTCACGCTCGTACGAATGACGTAGATGCCATCCAGGCTTTGCTCGCGCTCGATGTTGGCGGCCTTGCGTTCGTAGTGAAAGCGGTCGTCTTCAATCTTCAGCAGAAAGTGCTTGCCCATTTTGTAGCGGTTGAGGATCTTACCGGCGCGGACGCCGATGTTGTGTTTGCCGCGCAGCGGACGGCGCGCCCGCTGGGTGGCGGCGGCAATCTTCGCTAACTGTTTCTCGGTCGCCGCCAACAGATCGGGCCGTTTGCGGGAACGCTCTTCGGCCAGCAGCGGATTGAAACAAGCCACCAAACGTTCGCCGGGAAAATCGGGATGAGCGATCTCGACCAGGCCGCTTTGATCGAACAAGGACATCTGCAACTGCCCGTCTTTGGCCAGTTTCTGAATCTGATTGGCGCGCAGGGCGGAGATCCATTGGATGCCGTGCGCGGCGGCCAGGTCTTCGCGGATCCGCGCGCTGGTGATCATGCCGCGGTCGCCGACCAGCACGACATCTTGCAGGTGAAAGCGCAGGCGGAGTTTCTCGATCTGCGCACCGACGGTTTTCGGATCGGCGGTGTTGCCGGCAAAGACTTCCACCGCCACCGGGCAGCCTTGGGAGTTAGTAAGTAGACCAAAGACGATCTGCGGTTTACCGCTCTTGTCATCGCGGGAATGGCCGAGTTTGGCCAGCGGACAATGACGGCCTTCAAAGTAAGTGGAAGTCAAATCGTACAACACCAATCCGCCGCCAGTCAGTTGCCGTTTGGCTAGTTCCTGTTCGATGGACGACTGGCGAGGCAGCAGCCAATCCATGGCTTGATAGAGTTCGTTCTCGTCGGCGGTATCGAGATCGAGCAGATCGCCGAGGCTGCTGTTGAGGGTCTCGGCCTGCAGGCCGCGCGCGGTGGCGAGTTTCGAAGCCGGATCGAGCAGGCGCGCCACGATCATCGCGACGACGAGATCGCGCTGACGGCTGGGTGCGGGGTCGAGGATGGAATCGAGTTGGAGGTGGCGCAGGAAGCCGAGCACGGCGGCGGCGTGACCGTGGGGAAGGGAGCGCGCGATGAGGAAGGAATCGGGCAGAGGCGCAGTGGGGCCAGCGAGTTTGCCGGCGAGGGCCGAGCTGAGGGCCTGAATTTGCTGGGGAGGGAGATGAGAGAGGTTGGCGAGGGTGCGGGATTTGACCTTGCCGTTTTCGCGGTAGGACTCGCGGAGAAGAATGGCGGGCGGCGATTTGCGATTGGGGACGGTGGCCACATACATGCCTACATTGTATCACATATTATAAATAAACACAAGAATAATATGCAATACTACATGCCTACACAATAGTGCCGTCAACAGCACAATCTCCATGAAAATAAAGAGGTTCAGGATCTTGAGCGAAAGAACTTCGGT
>CAJCIT010000092.1 GCA_903970405.1 Acidobacteriaceae bacterium
GGCACCAAACCCGCCTGCTGGATAGTGACGCTCTGATTCGATATCGCAATGGAGGCCGACCGCGCAGCCGAACCCGGATTGGACAGGGCGATGTAGTCGACCTGTGAGCCGGTCACCGTCGGAATCAACCAAGATTCGTTCGAGTAGGCTGTCACCGGACACGCAGTTGTCACCGTCAAAGTGCCCACTCCTCCTGCGGCCGCTACCTGGCCAGTCGGCTGGTTCACCGAGTAGGTGCACGCAGTGGATGCTTGTATTACTGCCGCCGCCTCGCCGGCGATGCTGACAAAGGCGGTCCGTGCCGCGCCGCTGCCGTTCACGGCCGCTTGCGCACCGATGCTCCCATTTCCAACTCCGCTGGGGGCGGTCAAGGTCAACCATGCCGCGCCTCCGCCATCGGCTGTCCAGGCGCACCCGGCCTGCGTGGTTACGGAGATGGAAACGGCGCCGCCGCCGCTCCCAATCACCTGTTGCAGCGGCCCCAACACGTAGCTGCAAGAACCGACTTTGATCGGCACTGCCGCCTTCTGTCCGCCAAAGCCAATGTCCAGCCAGTCGACGCCGTTTCCGTTTGCCGTGATGGCGCCGCCGACGCCTGTCGAGAACACCTTCGCTCCTCCGCTGCGCGTCCCATAGAGTGCGCCGGCGGTGGCGTCGACGAGGCCCAGAGCGTAACCCGCCTGTGCGTTCAACCACGTGGACCCGCCCACCGCCAGGTTCGCGGGGGTCTTGCCGGGCAACAGCGCTAAGACGCCTCCCGACGGGCTCAAGGGGTAATTCAGCGCCGTCGCGCTGTAAGTCATGTCGGAAAAGAGCACAATTGCCACGAAATTGGCAGCCCCTGTGCGTATGGGCGTGAACGGCATTGAGAAGGGCGCCGTGGTGGTTATCGACACTCGCACGTCCGCCGGCTTCTGAGCCTGCTGCATCAAGACCAGTTCGACGATTGTCTTGGTCTGGGAGGTGGCCGCGATCTGGACCTCCGCTCCAATGGTCAGCGAAGAACCTGTTGCGGGTAGAATTGCGACGCTCCCGGCGGGCGCTTGGGTATACCCGGTCAGGTCGTAAATGGGCGCTGGCGGCGTGACGTCTGGGCTGGTTAGAACGCTTTCTTTAACTTGCGCGGCCGGACTTTGTCCGAAGCCTCCCATCAACCAGTAAAACGCCTGCGACCAGACCTGGAGACTATCCATCTCGCCAATTTCACCACCCGGATCTATATGTACAACGCCATTGATTTGGGCTACATCGTTGGCGCAGTATACCTGGCTTGGGGCCGGTACCGTACCGTCGTTGGGGAACTTGAGCAGACTATCGACCGTGGTTCCGGGCGCGGCGAATCCTGCCAGCAGGGTATTTGTATCCTTCTCCACCTGGCTGCCCGGTGGCTTTATGCCCTCGATGCCGCTGTAAGGAGGCACATACACCGCCACCTCTCCCGAGTAACATCGATTGCCTGGAGGGGCCTGAAACATCTCGTCCCCGGCGAGACCACTCTGTAAGTACTCCACCCCGGAGTCAACGGGTTGGCGCTGAAACGCAAGCAGGTTTAGCAGTGTACACGGGGAAATGTTATTGAAAATGCAAAATACGTGAGCAAGCGAAAATGTGGCCGCCTCCGTTGCCTGATTGCTCCACAATGCCTTGGCCAGCGGCGAGCCGCTGGAGGGCGTTGCGATGTTAATGAGTTTGTGCACGGGGTTCGACGGAAGATCCGGCGGCGCGCTCTTTCTAAGGATCTGAGTAGCCAAGCCCCCCATGCTGTGCGTCACCACATCCACGCGTTGTACGGCGATCCGATCGCCAAGGATCGCCTGCTGCAGCGCACCCTGGATGGTGGTTTGCAAGGCGGCTTGTGTGTCTGGGTCATGAGGAGTTTTGGCGCTGGTATGACTATAGTCGGCGGTCGACACCCCATCGCCCCACGGGTATGCTCCCAGGTAGCTCGCGTTGAACAGAGGCTCAAAAACGTGGAAAATTTCGGGGCCTGCCCACAAGCCGTGCACCAGCACCAACGGAGGCGGGATAAGTTCCAATGGATTCCGCGCATTCGACGGACAGTCTACAAGAGCGTAGTAATTTTGGGTACCAACGCCAGGCGCAGGACCGCCAGTGACCACCCCTCCAAATCCCCGAGGCCGGCAAAGACCGTCCTGCACGGCTTCGATAATCACATCTACCTGGGGAACCGGCTCGGCGGCGGGATTGACTGGTAGAACATCCGGCGCCCAAACCAGCGCCAGGAAGATACAGGGTGGACCGCCACTGCCGCATCCCGGATTAATTGCGTCCACCACCTGGGACTGCGCGTCCGAGGGCTGCGGGCTGGAGAGATAGCCGGGATAGAACGGACTCAAACCCCCAATTCCCGAGGTCGCATCGGGCGAGGAGAGATTAAACGTAACCCGGCTGCTGTTTTGGCTTTGATAAACCGCCACTACCGCCGAAACTCCGTCCGCCGCTAGACCCACCGCTGCGGGCCATGTGGCCACCACTGACGGGTTGCTTTTGGGGTCGGGAAGTACGGTCGGAACCCCACTGGGATTGGCATTCTGGACAAGGTATGGCGGCAGATAACGGGCGGCCGGATTCACTGTCGTGACGGGCCCTTCAATTGCGCCCAGCTGAAACGTCAGGTCGGTGTGGTAACGGGCGGCAGCGCTGGCGGAGGCCTCGCGGTTCAGAGTTACCCCTAACGCCGCCGTATGCCTTTCCTCTTCCTGTTCGGAGAATGGGCAGGCCCCGGCGCCGGTCCGAAACACGTGGCGGCGGAAGGTGTAGCTGCCCGTATTCAGGTCGAGCGTCTCCACCGACGTCAGGTTCTGCACAATACCGTTTGAGTTGACGGTGCCCGACTCATACGTAGTAACTACGCCGCCGATGGAAAGCTGCGTATTGAAAGTGGACTGGCCGGCCGCATAACTGGATAATCCCGTAGTGGTGAGGCCTGCCGCCTGCCATTGGCTGCCCACTTTCTGCAGGGCCAGACCGCCCGGAAGCGTAAAAGTGCCCGCCACAATGTTGTAAGACAGGGGACTGCTGTGCGCGTTGAAGTAAGTCCCATTGCAGTTACTGCCAGAGACAGTGTCTGTCACGTTATGGTAGGCGGCGGCGATGGACGGAGAGTAGCCGTAGAAGGCGCTTAACGAGAAGGTAACGCTGAGGTGGGCGGCGCTCAAAGTGGCCGTCGCGGTTAGATTCCCGGGCGCGGTTGCCGTTGCATTCATTGCAGCTTCGCCAGGCTGGGGATAGGTGAGGCCGGAGAAGGTCAAGCCAGCGCCCGTGAATTTGACTGTGTAGTTCACCGTCCCGCCGGTGGTTTGTGGGATCGGATTCCCGTTCGAGTCGAACACCATCGCCACCAACGGACCCGCGAACATGGAACCCACCACGCCCATCTGGCCGGAACCTGTAACTACCTTCATGCGTGCGGGCGCGCCGACAATCTGTTGCGACACGCCGCCCTCGCTCGGCAGATAAGTCTGGTTGCCCGCATAGACGGCTACTACTGTGTGTTGGCCTTCGGCGAGCTGACCGGCGAAGTATGAAACTGACCCATCGCTTAAGCTGAGCGTCCCGACGGCCGCGCCATCCACGGTGAGGCTAACACTGCCCGTGGGTACGCCCGTGCCCTTGTTTGCCGACACCATGATGGTGAAAGTCACCGGCGTATTCCCCAGTTGCGGATTCCCACTGGACGTAACCGAGGTCGTCGTGGAAATCAGACTAGAGCTCGCTCCACCGCCGAACCTGGTTACGAACGCATCCAATGGATAAGTGGGGAAATACGCGGCTGGATTGTAAGGTTGGGCGGCGCCGGTTGAAACCGGGAAATTAGCGGAACCGGTGTCGCCGGTCACGAACACGTCGCCCGATGGGTTCGTCTTGATGGCGGTTCCGAGGCTCCCTGGATATCCGCTGCCACCCAGGAATGTCGAGTACAGCAGAGCGGAGCCGGTGGCGTTCAGCCGCGTGACAAACGCACTGGTGCCTGGAATATAGGAAGATGCCGTGGGGTTCACCGGCTGAAAGGCGTCGCCAGTGACGGGAAAATCCTTCGCCGACGTTGACCCGGTCACATAAGCGCTGCCCGTTGCATCCACAGAGATGCCGTGGGCTTGATCCTGCCCGTAGCCGCCGCCCACGCCGGTGGCTCCGCCCAGATACGTTGAGAATACAAGCGCTGCTCCGCTGGGATTGAGTTCGGTGACGAATGCGGTGGGATAGCTGTACTTGCCAGACTCCTTGTTCGTCGTTTCGAAGGCGCCGGCGGTGACGGGAAAATCGGTGGAAGCGGCGGTGCCCGCGACGTATGCATCGCCCTTGGAATCCACCGCGATCGCGTTCCCAGAGTCATTGGAACTTCCGTTACTGCCCCCCAGATAAGTCGCATAGGCAAGTCCGCTGCCATTCGCTTTCAACTTGGCGACAAACGCGTTCGATCCTGATGCATTGTGGTTGGTTTGTTGAAAAGATCCGGCGGTTACCGGGAAGTTGGGTGCGGTGGTGAACCCAGTGACATAGGCGTCGCCGGACGAATCCAGGGCAATGGCGTTGGCCTCCAAAAACCAGCTCACGCCACCCTCGGCCCACGCTGCCGGCAAGCTGGCGCCAAGATAAGTGGAATAGACCAGCGCCGTCCCGGTGGCGTTCATCTTGGATACGAACGCGCTTTGGTACCCGGGAGTTACCGGATCGGCGGCTTGGAAAGCCCCGGCAGTGACGGGGAAGTCCGTGGAACTTGTGTAGCCCGTGACGAATGCATTGCCGGCGGAATCGATCGCAATTCCAGTGCTATTGTCTTCGCCCGTCCCGCCCAGGTAAGTGGAGTAGACCAGCGCGGTGCCCTGCGGATTGAGCTTGGTGAGGAAGGTGGTCAGATCGGAGTGATTAGTGGTCTGGTACGCACCCGGGGTGACAGGAAAGTCGCCCGAGCCTGTAGTTCCGGAGATATATGCGTTCCCTGCGCTGTCCACGGCGATTCCGGTGCCGGCGTCTCCGTATTCGTAACCGCCACTCCCGCCCAGGTAGGTGGAATAAAGCAGCGCCGTCCCGGTGGCATTGAGCTTTGAGACATACGCTGTGTAGATCGCGCCGTTAGGGGCGTATCCATTCTCGACGCCCTGCAACCCGACGGTGTCGGTCTTTTGGAATGCGTTTCCGGTAACTGGGAAGTCGGCAGAGTAAGTCCGGCCGGTAACATAAGCATTCCCCGCCGCGTCCACCGCGATCGCCGCGGCGTGCGTGCCATTGCTGCCGCCGAGGTAAGTGGAATAAGTCACGGTGGGATCGATGATCAGCTCGCGGCTGGTGTCATACCCATTCACGGCGAACCCCACCGCGTTCCCGGCAAGGAGTTCAAATCGGCCCGCGGCCGGCGCCTTTCTTCCTTCCCGAAGCTGGTAGACCGACGGCTGGTGCAAGGTGACCGCAGCGTCGCCCGCCATGACCGTCAAATCGCCGTTGCGCTCAAGTTTCAGCGAGGCGCCGGGAAACTCCATCCTGATGGCGTGAATATCGGCTCGGGGTGCTACCACAAAGTCGAATTCAACTTCACCCTGTCCACCGTGATATACCAGATCGACGCCAGGATAGACGCGCGCGTACCTCACCTTGGCATAGGTAGGCACGCCCGCCCTCCACCTCGACGAATCGTCTCCAAGAAAATAATTGGCTGTGCCGGGCAACAGATCCTCTCCGCTCACAGGCTCGTTCGGCCGCATGCCGGCTAAGCGCATTCTTAAAACGTCGACACGCTGCGCCTCGTCGGCGATTGCGTTCTTCGGTCCGCCGGAATCCACGCGGCTGGCCGCACGGGGCGCTGGCGTCCGGGTGAACGAGAAAACTGCATCCTTCGAAGTGAGAGATATCCGGTAGCCGGGGCCGCTGGCCTGGAATCTCACCCGCGGATCTGCCTGCCCGTGGTTCACCTCAAAGCTGAGCGGCAGCTTGCCATAACTTGCAGACGGCTTTAGAGCATCCTGACCAGCGGAGGATGCGCCACCCACGGGGGAAGCTTGTTCACAGCGGCCGATAACGGCGGTGAGCAGAGAGAAAGCGCACAAGAATTGGCTAGCGATCCGCATTCGTCCTCCAGATCCAGATTCAGGGGAGAAAACGCCAGCCTCCCGTCCCGTCACTGGCACGACATTCCTGCTGATGCGCTCCGCCAATGCCTCAAGCCTTCAAGAAAATCGGTGCCTGTCTGGCTGCGGATTTCTCACTGCTTTCAAGGAACTCGCGCACAACCGACTCACTCGCCGCGGATTTTGTTCTTTGGTTTACGCCGCGGCGCCGCCCATGCACTTCTCCGCGACTGTTCCGAGCAGGCTCAGCCAACGACCAAGAAAATTGCGTTGGGGTTTAGTGTAGCAGGGGCCCACTGGGAGAGGCGGCGCTACGCGGCATGCGGCGGGCAGCGGCGTCAGATGGAGTTCGTGTTCCTTCCCGGAGCATCTCAATGGCTTTCGCCGTCCGCTTGAGCCGTGTTTCCTCTTTCTTGGCTTCGACAATCCAGCGGACGTACTCGTTGCGGTGGGTGAAACTGAGTTTCTCGAAAAACGAAAGAAGCCCTTCCTTCGCCATCGACTCCTTGAATTCAGTTGGCACGTCAAGGGTTCTCTTCTCTTCGTCTCTCCAAACCACCACTTCGATGGTGTCGCCCGGCCCCTTGCCGATTTGCGCACGAATCGCTTTGAGAACGCCCAGCATGTGCCGCGGATCGCCATACTTGATGAGCGAGCCGGTATATGGCACGCCATCGAGCGTTGCCTTTACCGGCACCTTCCCCTTGGTGGCGAACTCTTTTTCAATATCGTATGGGAAGACAACGTAAGCTCCTCCGCCGTCTCCGGCTTGAATCTTCGCCTTGAACCGGTATGTCTTCATTGCTTTGCCAACCGCCATTTCTCACGCAGGAACAGCGAATCGAAATTTGAGACCGCTCTCCATTAAAGCGCATTGGTTGGGGACCTGGCACGGCCGCAACATATACACCGCTTGCGAGAATAAGCCGATGCGCCTACACGATTATGCGCCCCGGCCAGCGCACCTCAAATGGCTCCTGGATTCAGACCCGGCCATCCGTTGGCAGGTCATGAGGGATCTTACCGGTGAAGCCCCCGGCGCGATTGCAGTTGAGCGGTCCCGCGTCGCGACAGAAGGTTGGGGAGCCCAACTTCTCGCCGCCCAATCTCCGGCCGGCGCCTGGGGCGGGAGCCCTCCGGGGTGGAGAGACGATTTGCCGAAGGAGGACCGCGCGATGCTTATTACTCTCTACACGCTCGCCGTCTTGAAGGATTTCGGTCTCGACCCCGCCAGCAAGCAGGCTCGTAAAATGATCGACCGCGTCGAAAAGCGGCTTGTTTTTAAGCCGCTCGGCAACCGGCCTTTCCTTCACGGCGAAACGGAGCCCTGCATCAACGGCAGAATTCTCGCCATCGGCTCTTATTTCAAAGAACCGAACGACGCGCTGGCCAATCGACTCCTGGGCGAGCAGTTGGAGGACGGCGGCTGGAACTGCGAGGCGCCACCCAGCAAGCGCTCTTCGTTCCACACCACTATCTGCGTGCTGGAAGGGCTGCTGGCATACCAACAAGCAGGGCGCAAATCCGCGGCCGTCACACAGGCCCGCAATAGGGCCGAAAACTATCTGCTGGAGCGCCGGATGTTCCGCTCGCTTCGAACCGGCGAAGTCATCGATAAACACTGGCTCCGCTTCTCGTTCCCTACGTTCTGGCACTACGACGTTTTGCGCGGACTCGATTATCTGCGGAACGCGGGAATCAAACCAGACAGCCGCGTCAGTGAGGCCATCGAAATCGTGCTTGAGCGCCGCCACCAGAACGGGCGCTGGCCGCTCAACCTGCTTCATAACGAACATATTCCCTTGCAGATGGAGACCGGCGTCGGCAGGGCAAGCCG
>CAJCIT010000093.1 GCA_903970405.1 Acidobacteriaceae bacterium
AAAGGGGTCTGTCCCGTTTTCTGGGGAAAGCGTTGAGTGAAAAGGGCTTACCATTTTTCCGTGAGCTGCTGCGAGTCGCTTCAGAACTGCGAATTGAGGGAAGCAACGGCAAAGTAGCGGTCGCCCGTTTCCCGCCAAAAAGGGGTCTGTCCCTTTTCCCTGGGAAGGCGTTGAGGCAAATGGACTTACTCTCTCTTGCGAACCCGCCGGAAAACGTTCTTACGCGGTCGGAACCACAGGTTCGCGTGAACGGGCAACTTAGCCGCTTGACGAAATCTTCGCAGCGCGAGTAATTCTAAAGATTAGTAATACAACCGACTCGCCGGAAATCGGCCTACGCCCACCTGCGTGGTAAAACGGTGGCACATGCCCACGTTTGAGGTGCGCACGCCGCTGAAGACGTATCCGGTAATTGTTGAGCGCGGCGCTATTCAACAGGTTGCGCAGTCTTTCCCGGCAAAGGCAGGAAGAGCTTTTGTCGTGACCACTCGAGACCTCTGGGCGCTGCACGGCGCGAAGCTCGAAGAGGCGCTTGACAATGGCGGCAGGCGGGCTGAGGTGCTGTTTTTTCCCGGCCAGGAGGTCAATAAGCGCCTTGAGCCGGTAGAGCGGCTGGCCGAGCAGATGGTGGAACTCGGCGCCGACCGCACCAGCATCGTCATCGGTTTTGGCGGCGGCATTGTGACGGACGTTGCCGGCTTTCTGGCCGCGATTTTCATGCGCGGTATTCCCGTTATTCAAGTGCCCACCACGCTGCTGGCCCAAGTGGACGCGGCGGTGGGCGGCAAGACGGGCGTGAATCTGGTAAACGGCAAGAACCTTATTGGCAGCTTTCATCAACCGCTGGCTGTTCTGATCGATCCCGATTTGGTGGCAACCCTTCCCGAGCGCGAATTCCGCGCCGGGCTCTACGAAGTTATTAAGTGCGGCGTAATCCGCGACGCTGGCATTTTCAACCTCTGTGCAACCGAGCCGCGCGCCGTCATGGCAATGCAGCCTGCGTTGGTAGACGAGTTGATTGCCGGAGCTGTGCGCATCAAGTGCGAAGTGGTGTCAGCCGATGAACGCGAGGGGGGGTTGCGGAGGATCTTGAACTTCGGGCATACCATTGGCCACGCAATCGAGGCCGAGACCGAATATAAGCGCTTTCTGCATGGCGAGGCGGTGGCGTGGGGGATGATCGCCGCTACGCATCTTGCGGTCCTGACAGACAAACTGTCCGAAGCCGAAGCCGGCGTCATTGTACGAACCATTGAGGAATATGGATCTTTGCCACCGGCCAACGATCTCGATCCGGATCGCTTGCTGGCGCGGTTGAGCAGCGACAAGAAGACGTTGCAGGGCACGGTTCACTTCGTCTTGCCGATTCGCGTGGGGGATGCGATTGTCGTGCCCGGCGTCGAGCAGCGGCTCATTCGCCAAGCGATGTTGGCGGGACTCGCAGATGCTCGGCCGGGGGGCGAAGGGCATTAATGGCCGCAACCGGAACAAATCCGCCGGGCGCGGGAGATGAGCGGCAAGCGGCGCGGTGGGTGCAACGGATGTTTGAGGACGTCGCGCCCAGCTACGACTTTCTCAATCATCTGTTGTCCTTCAACATTGACCGGTCGTGGCGCAAGCGGCTTCTGAAACGCGTTGCGCCCATCCTGGAACGGCCCGGCGCCAAGGTGCTCGACTTGTGTTGCGGCACGGGAGACGTGCTGCTGGAATTGCAGGCGGCTTCCAGGAACACCGTTTTAGGCGGCGACTTTTGCCATCCGATGCTGGTGACGGCACAGCGGAAAATTGCCGGGCGCCGCCTGGCGTCCGCCGTATTCGAGGGTGATGCCCTGATGCTTCCTCTGCGGGACCATTCGCTCGACCTGATTGCTATCGCATTCGGTTTCCGTAATCTTACGAACTATCGAACGGGGCTGGCTGAGTTGCACCGCGTGCTGCGGCCTGGGGGAATGATTGCGATTTTAGAGTTCTCGCATCCACGCGGATGGTTGATGAAAGCTGCGTACGGATCTTACTCGAAGTTCTTTCTGCCGCTGATTGGCGGCCTTTTTTCCGGCTCCCGGGCGGCCTACGAATACCTGCCCGAATCGATCGCCCGGTTTCCCCAGGCGGAGGCGCTTGAGGAGATGATCGCGCAGGCCGGCTTTCGCGAGACACGATTTGAGTTGCTGAGCGAAGGGATCGCGGCGCTGCATATCGGGCGGACGTAGACAAATGTCGGACCGCCGGGGACCGCCAATCTGTACCGCAAGTGCCTGCGCATCAGGACACGGCTTCAATCGCTTGAGAGAGCCGCTTCTCCAGGCCTTCTTTCGTCATGGTTGTGCTGACGAAGAGTTCCTGGCGGGCTCCGCCGCTCAGCGCGATGGCCTTCCACCCGTTCGAAACGGGCACCGTGATCCGGATGCGCGGCGGCCCTTTGGCATCGCGAACCTGCCGAATCACTCCGGGAACAATCGATCGGATCTCCGGGCAATCGCGGAGCACACGCTCCAACACCGGGCGGAGCCCATCGATAATGCTGTGCTCAATCTTGAGCCGGTTCTGCTCAGTGCGCAGGCGCATGGCTAACGATCTTTGGACGCCTCAATTCGGCCCGCCGTCCAGCAGCGCGGCTCTTAACCTCGCGGTTCCCCGCGTTTGGCATTATGTTCCTCGGAGTCAAGAGCCTGATGAAGCAGCATTTTGAGATACGTCTGGTACCGCAGACCTTTCTCTGCCGCCAAAGTTCTCGCTCGTGCCAGGTCATCTTCTGCTAGCCGGATAGTGATCGTAGGCGATGCTCCGGCCTGTTTGGTGCGTTCGCCGGCAACTCGCGCCACAGTTCCTTTGCCCAGTTTGCCCAAAGCCTTGGCTTGCTGGAAGCGGTTCAAGATGAGATCCTGATTCTTCGCCCAACACTCGGCTTCTTGCGTCTCAGTCTCAATCCATGCTCCTTGACTGATTGTACCTCTTGTGTACGTACACGGGCTACGCTTCGTGTTGCGGAGCCATTCCGGAAGCGAGGCGTAGTAAGTAAGCAGTTTTCGACCATTAAACGAACAGTACTGTACATGATACTGTATGTACGGCATTACTCCCGGACAGATGCGATTCGACTGGGATGAGGAAAAGAACCGCAGCTTCGTTTAATTTCGGCGCGTAAAGCAACGCGGAAGGAGAGGAAAGCGTATGCGGAAAAGCAACACAGATCGCGCGAGTGAAATCCGCGCACTGTCTCGCGTGGCTCAAAGGAGCGGGCAGCGGTTACCAAACCCGAATCAATGCTCTCCTGAGGCGGGCGATGGAGAACGGCGAATCCCAGGACATCGTGATTCGCCTCACTGATTATGCGGAATTTGCGTAACAATCTCGCGTCGTTCTTTCACAGAACGGGTCTTATTATTGCCGGAGACATGGAGAAGCAGCCGCACACAAAGTACCGCCTCGGCCATGACCGTGCCGACGCATTTCAGGCGCAACAGCCAGATTCCGGGCATCGTTGTACTTCATTACGCCAGCCTCCCGGCTGACGACGTACAGACGTCCCAGGGCTTCAAGTTTACCCGCCCGCTGCAGACGATTCTTGACCTTATAGATGCGGGCACGGTGGAACCGCGTTTCATCCGCCAGGCGTTACGGCAGGCTCTGGATCGCGGTCTGATCGCGCACCACCAGATTCAAGACCGGCATCTCATCGGAGCGGCGAGCAAGATGTTCGAAGAGGTCATGCGGGAAGCTGCTTGATGGCGGCGCCCAAAAACATATTCCACGGCGGGAGCGTTCCGAAGGGCGCTTGAAGAGCGGCTGAGAATCTGTGCGACACTCAGACAAATGGCGCACGCTGTGGTCAAATACGTCTTCGCCGCGCTGCTGGCGTTGCTTTCAACACAGCCGTTTGTGTCTTCCTTGCGGTTGGAGGCAGTCACTGAGATTGCTTGGACGGCTGCGGCTGAGCGGCAAACGGCGCGGGACATTCAGAGCGTTCGTCCTGTCCGTCAGAGCCTTCCACCGGCGCCTGTTTACGCATCGCGAATCAGGCCAGAGCCTGACTCCGCCGTCCTCTTCCAGCGCCCCCCGCCTCATTCCTCTCTTTTCGCGTAATTCAATAACCCAGTTGCGAAAAGGAGAGGACTTGTGTCTCTAGAAAGCGTAATGCGTTTTCTCGGACTGCGCGATCGTGAGTCCGAGGTCCGCCTGCGGGCAATCAACCTCCGGCGCGAAGGCTTGCGCGCGCTGACTGACGACGAACTAAGAAACGCCGAGCACGCCCTTCACGGCAAAAAGGATCTTGTGGAAACCTTCGCGCTTGCCGCCGTCATTGCCGAGCGTGTGCTTGGGCTACGTATGTTCGACGTGCAACTGCAAGGCGCGCTGGCATTGGCGCGGGGTCACATTGCCGAGATGCAGACCGGTGAGGGTAAGACTCTTGCCGCGGTGCCTGCGGTAATCTGGTTCGCGCTCCACGGGCGCGGCGCCCATGTGCTGACGGCGAACGATTACCTGGCCCGGCGCGATGCGTCCTGGATGGCCGGCATCTACGAATGGTTCGGCTTGTCGGTAGGCCATATCTCGCAGGAAATGACATCTGAGCAGCGCCGGGCGGCTTGGCGCTGTGACGTGACGTATTCGACGGCCAATGAAGCTGGTTTCGATTATCTGCGAGATGGAATGGCCCGCATCACGGACGACCTGGTCCACCGTCCGTTTGCCTTCGCCGTAATCGATGAAGCCGATTCCATTCTCATTGACGAGGCGCGCATTCCACTGGTGATCGCCGCCGGGGTTCCGGACGATCCCACGCTGGCATATCGCGTGGACGCCCTTGTCAGAACCCTCCATCGGCATGCCGACTACAAATTGGATGAATTCTCCCGCAACGTCCTTTTGACGGACGCCGGTATCCGCCGCGTCGAGGCGGCGCTGGGCTGCGGAAACATATTTGACGAGCGCAACTTTCGCTTGCTGACCGCCGTCCAGGATGCGCTTCACGCGCATGCGCTACTGAAGGCGAATGTCGACTACATCGTAAAGAACGGCTCCATTGAGCTGGTGGACGAATTCAAGGGCCGCATCGCGCAAAATCGCCGCTGGCCGGCCGGTCTTCAATCTGCCATCGAGGCAAAGGAGCGTTTGGGTCTGAAGCAGCAGGGCCGGATCTTCGGTTCCATCACTGTGCAGGCTCTCACCGGACTTTATGAACACGTTTGCGGCATGACCGGGACCGCCGCAACCCAGGCCGAGGAGTTCTGGAAGGTGTACAAACTCCCGGTCACGGTTATCCCTACCAACCGGCCGGTGATTCGGCGGGACCTCAAAGACATCGTCTATGCCGACAAAGCCGCCCGCAATCGCGCGGTCGTAGAGGAGATCGGAAGGGTTCACCAGACTGGCCGCCCGGTCTTAGTGGGAACAGCGAGTGTGGATGAGTCTGAGCGGCTGAGCCGCCAGTTGCAAAGGGCGGGCATCCCACATGTGGTGCTCAACGCGAAGAACGACGAAGTAGAGGCAGAGATTGTCGCGCAAGCCGGCGCTCTCGGTGCGGTCACCATCTCAACGAACATGGCCGGCCGGGGAACCGACATTCTGCTGGGCGGCAGTCCGCCGGACGATCGGGACAAGGTAGTGGCGCTGGGCGGACTCTATGTCATCGGTACGACGAGGCATGAAGCTCGCCGCATTGACAATCAGCTCCGCGGCCGGGCCGGGCGGCAGGGCGACCCGGGTACATCGCGTTTCTTCATCAGCCTCGAAGATGAGTTACTGGTGAAGTTCGGGATTGCCACGAACCCGGATATTGAGAGCGTGCAACGGACCGCGGAAAGCCAGGCCCTTGAGACCCGTCAGTTGCTTTGGAAGTATGAATCCGCCATCGAGTATCATCGTCGCGATATTTACGCAATGCGTCGGAGGGTGCTTTCGTCCCCCGATTGGAGCGTGAGATCACTGCTCGCCGAGGAGCAGTATGAATCGTTAGCGAATTCAGTCGATGCCCATGAACTGGAGCGGGCCGGCCGCCGCTTGACGCTGCATGTGATCGACGACCTGTGGGCGGACTACCTGGCTAATATTTCCGAATTGCGCGGCGGCATTCACTGGGTCCAGTGGGGCGGGCGCGATCCGCTGTATGAGTTTCTGAATGGCGTGTCTGAGATACATGCCGATTTTGAGGTGTGGCTCAAAGCGGAAATTGCCGAGGCCTTCGCGAGCGCGGATATTCGAGAAGGCGCGATTCACTTCCAGAACGAAGAGCGGTTCGAGCGCGGCGCCACCTGGACCTATCTCACCACCGATGCGCCTTTCGGCATGCTCCATGAGCGGATACTGAAGGCTCTGAAGAGGGCAATGAGGCGATAGGTGGATAGCTGTAAGAGAAACAACATGCACGGTGGAGCGAGACTGATTATTGTGTGCGGCTTGCCGGGTTCGGGTAAGACGACACACGCCAAGCTACTTGAAAGCAGACTCCGTGCGATCCGTTTCTCTCCCGATGAATGGATGGATGCTCTTTCGTTGGATCTCTACGACGAAGGCAGGCGTGAGAGAATCGAGGCTCTCCAATGGAAGTTTGCGCGGGAGCTTCTGGCGCTCGGTCTCACTGTAATCATCGAATGGGGCACTTGGGGGAGGGTGGAGCGGGACACATTACGACTCGGCGCCCGAGCGCTTGGGGCCGCGGTTGAGTTGCATTATCTCGCCGCGCCGGCGGATGTTCTCTTCGATAGAATTCGACGGCGTGACAGGGAGCATCCGCCCATAGAACGAGAACAATTGCTGCGATGGATAGAGATCTTTCAAGCACCGACACCTGAAGAGATGCGATTGTTCGATAGTCCCGAGGCCATCTCATAGCTAAGCTAAGCTAAGCTAGCTGGTCTTGGTTTAGCTAAGCTACGCAATGATGTCGTGGATCACGTTGCCGGCAACATCCGTGAGCCGGAAATCGCGCCCGCTGTAGCGCCAGGTCAATTTCGTGTGGTCAATCCCCAGCAGGTAGAGAATTGTCGCGTGAATGTCGTGCACGTGGACCGGGTTGTCAACGGCGCGCCAGCCAAAGTCGTCCGTGGAACCGTAAGTCATGCCACCCTTAATGCCGCCGCCTGCCAGCCACATCGTAAAGCCGTGGGGATTATGGTCGCGGCCGTTGTGCGTCTGGCCGCCCATGAAGCCGCTGCCTACCTCCACCACCGGCGTGCGGCCGAACTCAGAGCCGCACACGATGATGGTTTCATCCAGCAAGCCGCGGCTCTTCAAATCCTTGATCACTGCCGCAAAGGGTTGATCCGAATCCCGCGACGTTTTCTTGTGCAGCGTGATGTCAAAGTGGTGATCCCACGGGTCGCCCTTGGCATAGTACACCTGCACCATCCGTACGCCCTTCTCAATCAGCCGCGCAGCCGTCAGACATCCGCGAGCCGTGCTTCCCTCGCCATAAAGCTTCTGGACCGCTTCGGTTTCCTTGCGCACGTCGAAGACTTCGGGAGCTTCCGTTTGCATCCGGTAGGCCGTCTCCATTGCGTTGATGGTTGCCTCTAACTGCGGATCGTGCGCTTTCATTCCCTCCAGATTGATCTTGTCCAGTTGCGAGACCAGATCGAGCTCGCGTTTCTGCTGATCCAGCGAGAAGTCCTCGTTGTGAATATTCGGAATCAGCTTATACGGGTCGAAATCCTTGTCCTTGTCTTTTACCCGATCCGTAACATATGTGCCCTGGAACATCGGCGGCAGAAACGCCGAGTTCCACAATGGCGGACCCACCGTGCTCGGCACATCCGGACACAACACTACAAATCCCGGCAGGTTCTTGTTCTCCTGCCCCAGCCCGTACGTCACCCACGAACCCATGGATGGGCGTCCCGGCACATTTGCGCCCGTGTTCATCATGATCAGCGCCGGCTCATGATTCGGAATCTCCGTGTGTACGGAGCGCACCACGCAAATGTCGTCAATCACGCCGCCTAGATTCGGGAACAGCTCGCTGACCTCAATCCCGCTCTGGCCGTACTTCTTGAAGCTGAAGGGCGATTTCATCAGCGACCCGGTCTTCCGCTCGTGCTTCAGGTCGCCACCGGGCATCGGCTGCCCGTTGTACTTTTCCAATGCCGGTTTCGGATCGAACGTGTCCACCTGTGACATGCCGCCATTCATGAACAGAAAAATGACGTGCTTCGCCTTTGGTTTGAAGTGCGGGTCTTTGATCATCCACGGATTGCCCGGCTCGGCGACGCCCGCCTTCGCAATCGATTGACCTACCATGGACGCGAAGCTCAGCATTCCAAAGCCCCCGCCCATGCGGCAGAGCGCATCGCGCCTTGTCACTGGTTGCCCAGTCGGTTTATGTCGCATCGTCTTCGCCCCTCAATTCACAAACTCGAACTCATTCGAACTCAGCAGCGCCCGCGCATACTCTTTCCATGCCGTCGGCGGCTCGCCCACCACTTCATGCCCCGGCTTTTCCGGATTCGCCTTCAGGAAGCTCAATCCTAGTTGCATCTCCTGCTCGGTCGGTTTGCGCAGGAACAGGATCCGGTAAGCTTCCGTAATTCGCTCTTCATCGGTGCCCTTCACATAGACCCGCACCGCCAGCTTCGAGGCCTGGAGGAACACGAACGGATTATTCATGAAATACAGCCTCTGCAGCGGCACGTTCGTTGAGAATCTCTGTTCGGCCGTCACGCTCGGATTCGGATAATCGAACACTTGCAGATAATTATCCAGCCGGTACCGGCTCACCTTTGAGAAGACCGTGCGCCGCGTGTTGTCCGGTCCAAAGTCCGTCGAGGGTCCGCTGGTATCTTTCAGGTCCAGCGTTCCGGCAACCGCCAGAATCGAGTCGCGAAGAGACTCCGCGTCCATGCGCTGCCGGTTGAACCGCCAGTAGAGCCGGTTGGCGGGGTCGCCCTCCTGATTCGCCGCGTTCTCGTCGCTCGAAAGCTGGTACGTCGCCGACAGCATGATCTCGCGATGCAGCTTCTTCATCGACATGCCGTCTTCAGTAAACTTAGACGCCAGATACTCCAGTAACTCGGGATCGGAAGGCTTATCGCCTACCTTCCCGAAATTGTCCGGTGTTTCCACAATGCCCGAGCCCATATGCCACTTCCACACCCGATTCACAATGACGCGCGCCGCCAGCGGACTTTGCACAATCTTGTCGGCCAACTCTAACCGCCCGCTGCCCTCCAGGAACTTGTCGCCCTCTGGTTCCCGCGAGAGCACCTGCACAAACCGCCGCGGCACCACGTCACCCAGGCTGTTCGGGTTGCCGCGAAGGTTTACTTGTAAATTCACGGGCTTTGGTTTGTCGCCTACGCCATGCACAAAGGGAAACTCCTTGGGCAGGGACTTCCGCATGCCTTCGATCCGCGAATCCAGAGATTCAATGTGCTCTTTCCAGGTTGCCCCTAACTGCCTTTCGAGCGCGTACCCATAGAACCGGAAGACCCCCGGGACCGGCTTCTGCTCATCGCCCAGTTCCTCTTCGAATCGGAACAATTCCTGGTACAGCTTCGCCTCTTCAGTCGGCAGAGCCTTCAATTCCAGATCGCAGCCGGGACAGAATTGGTCCTTGGTCTCAAACTCGTTCGGCTTCGCATTCATGTTGATGTGCTTCGGAACGTCGTTCTTGGCCTTAATGGTTTCGTTGTCGTCTTTGATCTTCGCCGCATCGGCCGTCGTTTTCAGCACAACGTTCTCGAAGTCGCGCGCCAGGAACTTTGCCTGCTCCTCCGTGCCCCCGCCGCTCGCGATCATCGCTTTGAAGTCGTTCAAATAGGGATACGGCGCCTGCGGCCTCGCCAGGTACTTCACCCACCGCTGCAGTACCTCCGGATCAAGCTTGTCCTTTTCGGCCACTTCCGCCTCGGTCATCTTCGGCTTCCCGATGACGCGCCACGCGCCGATGACGTACTTCGAGGTCTGGTGCGCCAGAATCTGCGCAAGTTGATCGCTCGAATCCCTGGAGAACTCGCTCTTCTCCTCTTCCAGGGCCTCAATCTGCTTTTCCTTTTCCCGATACGACTTTACCTGCGCCTCGGAAACACGGGGATACTCCGTATAGGTGGTGCTTGCGAACACGCCGCCCAATCCGTAATAATCTTTCTGGGATATCGGATCGTACTTGTGGTTGTGGCATCGCGCGCATTGAACCGTCAGGCCCAGGAATCCCCGCGTCACCGCATCGATCCGCTCATTGCGCTCGTCGGCGCGTCCTTGCACCGGTTCCGCCTGGTCCCACCACCACGGCGCTTGCCCCAGGAATCCTAGACCTGCAATCATTTTGTCGCGTGACTTGGCGTCTAGTTGATCGCCCGCCAGTTGCGCCTTGACAAACCGGTCGTACGGCAAATCCTCGTTGAACGCAGCGATTACCCAGTCGCGATAGACGTAAGCGCCGCCGAACGGCATGTACCCGCGGCCTTGCGGGTCAAGCCCGCGCACATCGTCTTCGGAATACCGGGCCACATCCAGCCAGTGCCGGCCCCAGCGCTCGCCATACCGCGGCGAGTCCAGAAGGCGGTCCACCACCTTCGCAAACGCGCCCGCACTCTTGTCCTTCTCAAACGCGTCCAGCTCTTCTTGCGTGGGTGGCAGTCCGGTCAAATCGATGGTTGCCCGCCTCAACAGGGTCCGCTTATCGGCTTGCTTCACCGGCTTCAGGCCCTTGGCTTCGAGCTTCGCCAGAACGAACCGGTCCAGATCCGATTGAGCCCACTTCCTATCCTTCACTGCCGGTGGCTGCGGCTTCTCAAGCGGGCGGAATGACCAGAACTGGCGTTGCTCCGGCGTCACTGTGAAGTCATCGCCCGTCTGGGCCATGGGCGCTGCTACCGCGGACGTTTCCGGCCAAGGGGCGCCCATCTTCACCCACGCCACCAGATCTTCAACCTCCGATGCCTTTAAATGCCCGCCCTTCGGCATCTTCAGCGTTCCGGTCTGCTTCACAGCTTGAATCAACAGGCTCTTCTCGGGATCGCCCGGTACAATTGCCGGACCCGTTTCGCCGCCCTTCAGAATGGCGTCCTTGGAATCCAGCCTCAGGCCCGCCATCTGCGACTTCGTGTGGCAGGCATAGCAATTGTTGGCCAGAATCGGCCGGATCTTATTTTCGAAAAATTCATTGCCCACGGGCGCCGGTACCGCGAGCGCCGGTGTGGCTGGGTTGGGCGCAGTTGCGGTAGGCGCGGCGGTAGCGGCCGCCATTGCCACCGGCGCCGCCGCGTTTGCACTCCAGGGCGCGCCCATCTTGATCCAGTTCACAATGTCGTCGATCTCTTCCGGTTTCAGACGCCCGCCCTTCGGCATCTTCAGATCGCCCGTCTGCTGGATGGCTTCCACTAGCAGGCTCTTATCAATGTCGCCCGGGACCACCGCCGGACCCGAGTTGCCGCCCTTCAGCAACGCCTCACGCGAATCCACACGCAGCCCAGACGCCATCGCCGACGTGTGGCAGGCATAGCAATTCTTCTGGAAGACCGGCTTGATCCGCGATTCGTAGAACGCGCTGCCCTTGGGGTCGACCGCGGCGGCTGGCTCCGGAGTCTGCCCGCGCTTATCGCCACCCCGCGCCGCACCGCTCAAGCCGAAAGCCAGGCAGAGTCCGGCGATGACCATCGAAACACCCCATCGCCGGGACATCTTTTCACTGCGCTCTCGCGTCGACTCTCTTTTCAAACGGTCGCCCTCCAGCCTCGCGCCGACTTTACTTATCGTAGCCATTCGGTATCCGCCGAATCCTATCTCGATTCAGCTTCCGGCTCTTCCGCCGCGCTAAATGCGCCATGCGAGTGCCGCTCAATTCGTTGCACCAGATCCGCTACCTCCGGACGCCGCCGCCGCGCCGCGAGTGTTTCTTCGGCAAAGGGCACGATCTGGTCAAGCATTACTTCCGCTCCAACGGGCGCGCCTGTTTCATTTCGCCTCTGCGCCAGCACAATCAAACGGCTGGCCAGGTAGGCTGCCTCATGCGTGTTGTGCGTGACGAAGATAATGGTTGTCCGGGTCTCGCGCCACAGCTCATGAACCAGTGACTGCATGCCGGCCCGCGTGTTCGGGTCTAACGCGCTGAAGGCCTCGTCCATCAGCAGAATGGCCGGCTTCATCATCAACGCCTGCGCAATAGCTACTCTTTGTTGCATGCCGCCGGAAAGTTGATGCGGATACTTCGCGGCGTCCGTCGCTTGCAGACCCATCTGTTTCAGCCGCGCCAGCGCTTCCGTCCGCACCTCCCCGCGAAAGGACCGTCCGCGGTGCGTCCATCTCTTGAACGGCCCCAAAGTGCACTCCGGCCCGAAGGCCAGGTTTTGCATCACCGTCCGGTCCGGGAACAGCGAATACTTCTGAGGCACATACCCGCAGGCGCGGTTGATGCCATTCACCGGCTGCCCAAAAATCGACAGCGCTCCCTCGGTGGGCCGGTCCTCGCCCAGCACCATTCGCAACAACGTGCTCTTGCCGCATCCCGTCTCGCCCAGAATGCAGACAAACTCGCCGTGATAGATGGTGAGGTTCAAGTTTTCGAAGATCGTCCTTGTTTGCCCACGCCCCACCGGGAAGCGTAGCGCGAGGGCCGCCATCTCAACCGCCGGCTTCGACGCGGCCTTCACCGGGAACTCCGGGAGAGCGGCGGCAATGGGTTGTGCGCTCATCCTCTAGTCCTCTTTAAACCAGGGATGCCAGCGCTTGTTCAAAAATCGCAGCGACGCATCCACCAGAAACAGCAGCAGCGCCACCCACAATACGTACGGAATGATTATGTCCATGCCCATGTGCCGCCGCATGATCGCGATACGATACGCCAGCCCGTCCGTGGACGCAATCATCTCGCCGGCAAACAGAAACAGCATCAGCGGCTTGAGGTTCAGCCGGATGCTGGCAATAATCCGCGGCATGATCTGCTTCAACACAATGCCGTACGCCACTTGCGCATTCCCCGCGCCTAGCGTGAAGCCCTTCACCACTTGCTCGCGCGGCACGGATTTCGCGAGGTTGCACGTGTCCAAAATGATGGTCGGCGCCACCCCGATCACCATCAGCATGACCTTCGACAGTTCGTCGATCCCAAACGCGATAAAAAGGATCGGCAATACCGAAAGCGCGATGATCTTATCGAAGAACAGCACGAACCGCATAAACAGCGCCCCAATATAGGGAAACATGGCGATGTGCAGTCCCAGCAGCACCGCCGGAATCATCAGCGCCAGACTGATCAGGAAGCGGCGTGAGCTGGCTGCCGTGTCCTTCCAGATCATGCTGTGCGGCAGCCGCTGCCACCACTTGAGCGTTGCGGCCGACCCGTCGTCATCCTCTTCGGCCGGGTTCAGAAACGCATTCTGAACGCCTTGCGCCAGTTGCGTCACCGTCGGAATCACGCGGTCGTCCGGATTCTCGCGATGGCGCTTGATGGATTCCTGCAGATAGAGACCGATTCCGACCGCAAACAGCAGCCATGAGAGCGTCATCCATGTCAGCTTGTTCGGCCGGGCTTCAATTTCAAACGGCTTGAAGGTCATCGATCACAGCTTCCCTTGCGCCGCCATCCGCATGTAGGTTGAATCGAAGCGTAACCGGATGCGTTCCTTTTTTCCTTGGACCGATTTGTCCGGGTATTGAATCGCCACGTCATCCACTGACGATGTCTTTTCGCCCAACAAGCCGTGGCTGAAGCAGAATTGCCGCACCAGGTCCATCTTCTTCTTGATATCGGCCGACACTGTAAACTCTTCCGCCGATTCCGGCGTATTGAAGAGGTGGGTGGTGGAAAGCTGCTCTTTAAACGAAGCGACGGTATCGCCCGACGCTGCCGCACTCCCGCTCACAGTCTTGTCGGCCGCGGGTCCCTTTGAGAACAACTGCGCCATGGTTTCGTACCACGCCCCCGTGATGGCCTTCGCGAACCGCGCCCCCGAGCCATCGGGCCGGTTCAGAACGTCGGTCCGGATCACCAGTAAATCCAGAATTTCGCCCGGAATCTTCGACGAATCGAAGATGGTGGTCACCCCTTTGATTGCCCTTACCTGCGAAACCATCGGCTTCCACGTCACCACCACCTGACTCGAGGGGTTATTCATGAACGCCGCCACAATGTCCGAATCGGACGTGTTCAGGAATTTCACCTTCTTTAGATCGTTCTGTTGTCCGTTGATCGCCATC
>CAJCIT010000094.1 GCA_903970405.1 Acidobacteriaceae bacterium
TTGGCTTCCATATTCAAATTCGGCCAGGAAATGCCCAGTCTGGTCCGAACCTCAGGGGTTGTGTCCTACGTGCATCCCAAGAACGGCTTCTATATACAGGACGGAAACAGTGGAATCCGAGTGCGGCCAGCCCATCCGGTGAATCTCACCGCAGGCGACGAGGTGGAGGTCATCGGCCGGCCTGAGTGGGAAGGCCCCGGGCAAAGCGTCCTCTCAGGCGCTTTGGTCACTCCGGCGCGCCGACACGTTTCGCTCGCCGCCCAACCGTATCTCTTCAGCGACTTAGGTCTTCCCAACACCGAAGCGCTGTTGACAAGTTGGGAGGGCATCGTGGTAGACCAATCCTCGGAAGGTTGGCGCGAGTCGCTCACTCTGCGCCCTGTTTTTCCGAAGCGTTTCGAATTGCCCACCTTCCAGTGTGTTTACCTTCGTAGTGCCTCGGCTGCCCATTTCCAGAAGTATGAAACGGGGAGCCGTCTTAAGGTTCAGGGAGTGCTCGAACTCGAATGGTCTCCCGGCCATTTCGCGCCGTTGAGAGCGCAATTGCTCGCGCGAGGTCCGCAGGATATCTCTCTGATAGCAAGGCCTCCCTGGGAGTCCAGGTTTCCTTGGCGGCAGGCATTCGGCTTGTTCGCGTTGGTGCTGGCCGGCTCATTGGCGTGGGCTTGGACGCTGCGAAGACGCGTTGCTGCTCAAACTTTCGATCTAAACCGCGCCGTGGTCCTGGCGGAGACGGCCAACCGCGCCAAGAGTGAGTTCCTCGCCAACGTGAGTCATGAAATCCGCACCCCAATGAATGGAATTCTTGGAATGACGGAAATGGTGCTGGCAAGCACGCTGACCCCAAGCCAGCGGAGTCTTCTCGAGACCGCGTACGGGTCGGCCGAGATTTTGCTGACGATCGTCAACGACATCCTGGACTCCTCAAAAATTCACGCCGGGAAGATGACCATCGAGAGCACCGAGTTCAACCTTCCCCGCACGATATCGGGAGCGCTGTCCCCATTCAGCAGCGTGGCATTTCAGAAGGGCATTGAGCTTGCCTGCAATCTTCCGGCCGGGTTGCCCGCCCTGGTATTGGGAGATCCGGTGCGGATTCGCCAGATCATCGCGAACCTGGTCAGCAATGCGATGAAATTTACTGAATCGGGCGAGGTGGTTGTGTCCGCCCGTTTGATCGGTCCCCCCGTAGGCGCAGCGGGCGGGGAGCATGAAATCGAAGTGTCGGTGCGGGATACCGGCATCGGAATTCCGCGTGCCAGCCAGCATCTGCTGTTTCAGAGCTTTACGCAGACCGATAGTTCGATCACGCGAAGATTTGGGGGAACCGGGCTTGGACTCGCAATCAGCTCCAGGCTTGCCGAAGCGATGGGCGGACGCATGTGGGTGGAGAGCGAGCCGGGGGCCGGCAGCACCTTTTTCTTCACAATGCTGCTCAACCACCGTCCTGGCGGCGACGCTTTGCCTGAACTGCGGGCCCAGTTGGCTGGAATGCGGGCTTTGGTGGTGGACGATCATTCCACTGGCCGCGCCTCGCTCGAGTGTTCGCTCACTGAACTTGGGATGGAGCACTGCTCGGCAAAGAGTGGAGCCGATGCGCTGGACATTCTGAAGTCAGGCGGCAAACGCTTCGACTTTGTCATCGCCGACCACCACATGCCGGGGATGACCGGCGCGCGATTCCTCCAGATTGCCAGGGACGAAGGTTGGCTGTGGGGCCTGCGGCAAGAGACCAGGAGTCTCCTCCTGTGCCCCGGACCGCTTCCGGCAGACGATTGCCACGCTGGCGAGATCCTACTGAAACCGCTGGCGACATTGGAACTCGGCGAAGCCCTGGCAGGCCTGTTGGATGGTGGGAACCGGACGCTGAATATCGCGCCGGCTCCGGCGCATGCTCCAAAGCCGAAGCACGGTGAAACCTTAAAGATTTTGGTCGCTGAGGACAATATCGATAGCCAGAAGTTGATGGAGGCTTACATGGAGAGAGGCGGCTACGAAGTAGTTCTGGTAGATAACGGCAAAGAAGCCGTCGCCGCGTGGGAGAGCGGTGACTTTTCACTCATCCTTATGGACGGGCAAATGCCTGAAATGGACGGCCTGCAGGCGGCTGCATGCATCCGTGAACGGGAGCGAGGCCGGAAGAAACCAATCCCCATCATCGCGCTCACAGCCTACGCCCACCAGAGCGACCGCGAAAGATTCCTCGGCGCCGGGATGACGGACTACCTGACGAAACCGGTCGCCTATTCGGATCTGGTGGACGCCATCGAGCGGTGCCGGGTTGGTGCGTCCGTGTTAGCCGCTGAAGGCGTTGGCTCAGCGTGATTGCTGCGCGAAAGGTGATATATACAGTCATGTCAATCGAAATACTGTAGCTATCTGCTCTTTGTCCTCCGATCAACGCAGGGTTCGTTGTGCACAAGCCCTTGTGAGTTCGTTTCGTAATGCCGGTTCAATCAGCCTATCTCGTTAATCCAAAGCTACTTATGTCGGTGCGTCGCCTTGGATTGGGTTCGAGTTTTCAGGCCTCGCCCGGAGTTCGTTCCGCAATTCTGTCGAAAGGTCAATCCCTCTCGGAGTTCGTTCGGCGAACCGGCTCTAGGCCGTCTCGCTCGCCAGCGCTTCACCCATACCCAATTCGCTGGCGATTACTCCGTGCACTTGCTCAGTCAGCTTGCCGCGATCCTTCAGCGTCATCCCTTCCGTTGAAATCGGCGGCAGTACCCGCAGCGTTACGGGGCCGGAGCGGACCACTCCTGAATGCATCGGCAGAATGCGATGCGTACCGATCAAGACAATGGGCACCAGCGGCACGCCGGCGCGAATGGCGATGTAAGCCCCGCCTTCTTTGAAGGCCCGCAACACTCCGTCTTCAGACCGCCCGCCTTCGGGGAACACCAGCATGGAAATCCTCCGCTGCTGAATGGTCTCGGCGGCTGTTTGCATGGCTTTCACCGAGGCGCGCGGATCCTCTCGCGGAACCGGGATGTGGCCGGCCTGCTTGAGGTGCGTTCCGATAAAGGGAATATCGAAGAGCCCGCGTTTTGCCAGAAACCGGAATTGCAGAGGAATGTTTCCCATTACGACTGGCGTATCCATGTAACTAGCATGGTTGGAGGCCAGCACGTAGCTGCCGTTCGGGCGAATGTGCTCCAGTCCCTCCACCGTGACGCGAATTCCGCTTACGGCCAGAAGCATGCGTGACCACCAACGCGCTACGCGAATCTGCGTATCGCCGGTCTTGTCGAAGAATGAGACCAGGAGGCTGATCGTGCCGAACAGGATGGTGCATAGAATGATCAGGGGATCACTCAAAAGATAGGCGCGAAGGCGGGCCATTCAGGCTTCATTGTACGAAGCCGAGGGGCATCAGCAGCCCGCGTGCTTCCCCCACCAGGTAGAGCGAACCGGTAAAGAACACAATCGCTTCGGGGGGCGCCTTTTCGGCTTCCTGAATCGCCGCCGCAACAGTCGGAGTTGCGATGGCGTGAGGGTGCTCCACCGCCTGCAGCAGCGCTTCGGGACGCAGCGCGCGCGGGAAATCAGGGGCCGTCAGAATCAAGCGGTCGGCGAGCGGGAATAACTGCGGTGTCACTTCTTCAATCGCTTTGTCGCGCATGGTTCCATAGACCAGCCAGACTGGACGTTGCCGGCAGAACTCGCCAATGTAAGCGGCCAGCGCCCGCGCACCCGACGGGTTATGCGCCCCATCGAGCACAAAATCCGGCGATCGGCGCACAAACTCTAAACGGCCCGGCCAAACCGTACGCGCGATACCGGAGGCGATGTTTTTCGGGGCTAACCCAAGATGCAGGCAGGCCAGCACCGCGGCCACGGCGTTATCGATCTGATGCCGCCCTGGCAAAGGACACCGGTACCGATGCCCTTGCAGTGTGAAGGCGGAACCGGCCGCGTCGGCGATAACCTCCGCCACACCGGCATCGGCCACGCGGGTGACGGGACATCCCAACGCCAGCGCCCGCCCTTCAATCACCGCCGCGGCCTGCTCCTCCTGACAGCCTTCGATCAACGGGACGCCGGCTTTCAAAATCCCGGCCTTCTCCGCGGCAATTAAGGGCAGCGTATTGCCGAGAAACGATTCGTGATCGTAGTGGACCGGAGTGATGACGCACAACTCCGGCTGCACCACGTTTGTCGCGTCCAGCCTGCCGCCTAGGCCCACCTCGAACACCACGATCTCGGCACGGCGGGCAAAAATCAGAAGCGCCATCGCGGTGACAGTTTCAAAGTAGGAGGGGTGAGCGTCGAGCGAGCCTTCCGCTACCATCCGCTCAGCTACAACGTGGACCTCTTCGAACGCCAGCTCGAACTCTGCTTCGGAGACGGGGACGCCGTCAATCTGGATTCGCTCGGTAGGGCTCAATAAATGAGGCGATGTATACAAGCCCGTCCGCTTTCCCGCCGCCTGTAACGACGCGGCAATCATGGCGCAGGTTGAGCCTTTGCCGTTGGTGCCGGCGACGTGGACGAAACGCTGACCGAGCTCCGGAGACCCCAACGCCGCGAGCAGCGCCTGCATTCTCTCCAGACCGAGCTTCGCCCCCGGCTTCAGCTCATTGCCGAGCGCATAGAGATACCGGACTGAATCGGGGTAACTCATGTCAAGAATCCCTGCGAAGATTAGCCGGCCTTTTTCAACGACGGCTCGATCAAGTCAAACACATCCTTCGCGACGATCCGGTTCCCCGGTTCCGTAGGATGGATTCCGTCGGCGCGCATCAACCCCGGCTTGTCGAAGACGTGAATCAGCAGAAAAGGCATGTAGCGCACATGGTACTTCCTGGCGAGATCCGGAAAAATCGCCGTGAACGGTTTCACGTAATCGGGTCCGTAATTCGGAGGCAGCGTGATGCCGGCCAGCACTGATGGAATCTTCGCGGCCGTCAGCCGCGCCAGCATTCCATCGAGATTGGCGCGTGTGTTTTCAATGGGGACGCCCCGCAGTCCGTCATTCCCACCGAATTCCAAAACGACCAGCGCCGGTTTCACGACGATGACACTCTCAATGCGCGCCAATCCGTCGGCGGTGGTATCGCCGCTCACGCCCTGGTTATCGACGCGGTAACGATAGCCTTCCTCATTGAGCAGATCCTGAAGAAATGCCGGATAGCTTTTCCCTTCAACGCCCTGCGTCAGGCTATCGCCAAATGTAACAACCACGGGGCGGGTGTCGGCGGCGGGCGGGGCAGCTTCGGGAGCTTTCGCCGGCGCGGAACTATTCGCCTGTTCACTGCGTTCTTCAGTTGAGATGGGCCGCGCCTTGGAGCCGCATCCGGCAACAAAACCGGCCACCGCCAAACAAACTGCAACAATAAAGGTGGGGCGCGTCCGCATTCGATCCCATCTTAACGACTGAAGCATGTCGACTGACCATCCTCCGCTCGCCGCCGTTCCCGCTGTCGCGATCGACGTTCGCGGCGTTGTCAAAACCATCGATAACGGCACAAACTCCGTCAACATCCTGCGCGGGCTCACGTTTTCTGTGCCGCCGGGCCAATTCCTAGCCATCATGGGCGCGTCAGGCAGCGGAAAGAGCACACTGCTTGGTTTGCTGGCGGGCCTGGACACCGTCACCGCGGGCTCCATTGTGCTGGATGGCACGGATATTACCAACCTCAATGAAGACAAGCTGGCGCGGGTGCGCGGACGCAAGATCGGATTCGTCTTTCAGTCGTACCAACTCGTCTCCACGCTGACGGCGAAGGAGAACATCCTGCTGCCGGCGGAACTCAGCGGCATGGCCGGCGACCTGGAATCGCGCGCGGACATGCTGCTGGACCGCGTCGGGTTGAGCAATCGCGGGCATCACTACCCGATTCAGCTCTCGGGCGGCGAACAACAGCGCGTAGCGCTGGCGCGCGCTTTCGTCACCAAGCCCCCCATCCTGATGGCTGACGAGCCCACCGGCAATCTCGATAGCGTCAACGGCACGCACGTACTTGAGCTGCTGCTGCAGTTGAACCGCGAAGAGAGGACCACCATGATCCTGGTGACGCATGACGCGATGCTCGCCGCGTATGCCGACCGCATCATCAAATTGCGGGATGGCGCGATCGTCAGCGACGAACTGGTTGCTCAGCCGCAGGGCACACAGGTTGAGGTTTAGCGTTGTTTCTCGGAACCAGTGCCAAAATCGCGTGGCGCGAACTGCGCAGCGCGCCTTCGAAGTTTCTCTTTGTGGTACTGGCTGTGGCCGTCGGCGTGGGCGCGCTCAGTGGCGTGAAGGGCTTCGGCCTGGCGTTCAAGAGCATGCTGCTCCGCAACGCCAAGCAACTGATTGCCGCCGACCTTCAAGCCCAGACGTGGGCCGGTCCCACCGACGAGCAGGTCCGCAAGGTTACAGAAATCGGAAAGCGAGCCGGAACGTTTACCCAAGTGACGGAGACCGTTTCCATGGCAGGCTCGGCCAATTCGCGCGTGCCGCAAATGGTGTCCGTGAAAGCGATAGACCCCACCGTCTATCCGCTCTACGGGCAACTCAGCGTCACGCCTCAGAAATCGCTCTGTGAACTGCTGAAGCCGGACACGGCACTGGTGAATCCGGAGCTGATGCTGCGCCTCCGCGTCAAGCCGGGCGATGCCATCCGGCTGGGCGGTCACACTTATACCATCGCCGGTTCGCTCGATACGGAGCCTGACCGGCTCGCTTCAGGCTTCGGTCCCGGCATGCGCGTGCTAGTGAGCCGCGAAGGACTCGCCCGCAGCGGCCTCATTCAATTTGGCAGCCGTGCGGCACAGCGCTTTCTTTTCCGCCTGAATCCAGGCGTTAACGTCGACAGACTCACCAGCGAGATCAAAGCCTCGTTGCCGCGCAGTTTCATCAGCGACTATCGCGATGGCGACCCCGCCGTGGGCAAAGGCATCGACAACGCAACGATCTTTCTCAGTTTGGTTAGTCTTGTTGCGTTGATCGTCGGCTCGCTGGGCGTGGCCATGGCCATGTATTCGCATCTCCAGCAGAAGATGGACACCATCGCCATCATGAAAGCGGTGGGCGCGCGATCGAAACAGATTATGCAGATCTATCTGCTGCAAACATTGTGGCTGGGCATCGCCGGCGGCATCATTGGCGTGGCCATCGGCGCCATTGTGCAGAAGTCCTTCCCGGTCCTGATCCAGCGTGTGTTCGCCATGCTGCCCGAAGTTACGTTCGATTGGTCTTTCAGCTTGCAAGGCATGTGCCTGGGCGTGCTGGCCACCCTGCTGTTCACTGTGCCGCCGCTGCTGAGCATCCGCGGTATCCGCCCCAGCCTGGTCTTCCGGCGCGATATGCCGGAAGCGAAGAAGCGATGGCGCGAACGCTTGAGCGAGGCCGGTTCCAGTGTCATTGTGGCGGCGCTCATCCTGGCCGGTTTCGGTCTGATCACGGTATGGCTCAGCGACTCATGGAAGATGGGCGCCTACTTTATCGCGGGACTCGCCGCCAGTCTGCTCATTCTGTCCCTAGCGGCCCGCGGCTTGCTGCGGTCGATGCGCGCGATCGTACGCCTGAGCGGCACGCGCCTGCCCTCCGTCTTCCGGCACGGATTTGCCAATCTCTACCGCCCGGGAAATCAAGCCGGCTCGGTGCTGGCCGCGCTCGGCATCGGCGTGATGTTCACGCTAACCACGTATCTGTTGCAGCGCACCATCCTTCGCGAAGTCCAGACAGAAGGGCCAGGCCGTTCGGGCAATGTCTTTCTGCTGGATGTGCAGGCCAGCCAGCGCGATGGTCTTTTCGCGCTTGTACAATCGGAGCCCGGCGTCAGCGGCAAGGTGAGCCTCATTGGCTACGTGATAGGCCGTCTCTTCGATAAGAACGGAACGCCCGTCGCCCAATTGCCCATTACGCAGGAGCGGAAGGATAATCTGCAGACCAGCCGTTTGACCATGGCCGCGGGCAGGCCGGAAGAAGTTGAAATCGTGAAAGGCAAGTGGTGGGATCCGAACGATCCCAGGCCGGCCATGGCCATCGCTGAGGAGCAGGAGCGCTTCTATGGCTTTAGGTATCACGATAGGCTTCGATACCAGATTGCCGGCAAAATGGTGGAGTTCCCGGTGGTGGCCGTTTTCCGGCGCAGCGCGCGCACCCCGGTTCGCTACGATCTGCTGGTCTCTTCCGCGTCCATGAAAGGGATGCCCGCGGTGTATGTGGGCTCGGCGCGTGTGGATCCGAAATCCGTGCCAGTGATCGAAGAGGCGGTCTTTGAAAAGTTCCCCACGGTGACGGTGATGAATCTGGCGGAGATTCTGCGCCGGGTGCAGGAGGCGGTTGACCAGGTGGCTCTGGTGATTCGCTTTCTGGCGGCGTTCGCGATTCTGGCGGGCATCATCATTCTGTCGGCCAGTGTGGCCGGCTCGCGTTACCGCCGGATCAGGGAAGTGGCCGTGCTGAAAACGCTCGGCGCCACCAAGGGCCGCATCACGAGCATCTTCTCAATTGAATTTTCGATTCTCGGCGCGGTGGCCGGATTCATCGGCGGACTGCTGGCGAATATCTTCAGCAAGATCATCACTGAGAGGTTCGTCGAAGCCTCCTTCGATTTCGACTGGATTTCGATTCTGGCGGTTACCGTGCTGACGGCGCTGCTGGCGAACCTGGCGGGGTGGCTTGCCAGCGCGAGGATACTCGACCAGCGGCCGCTGGAAGTATTGAGGGGGGAGTAGGGAACATTATGCTCCGAACGTGGCCCATTACCGTGGTAATGTGGTGGCATGGCACTCCCCCGGTCAAAGGTCACCTCGCAAGGACAAATTTCCATTCCGGCCGAAGTTCGCAAGAAGCTGGGAGTTGGCCCCGGCTCCGTACTGGAATGGGACGAAGAGGGCAGCAGGATAGTTGTAAGGCGGTCGGGAAGATTCTCGTCCGATGATATCCACCAAGCTATTTTCCATGGGAAATCCCCGGAACCTCGAACGCTCGACGAGTTGAAACAAGGCATCCGCGACTACGTCCGGAAACGGCATGCGCGCCGTTGACACCAACGTTCTGCTTCGACTTCTGACCAAGGACGATGTCCGGCAAGCCGCCGCGGCCGAAGCTTTTATCGAGATGGGGGCGTGGGTGTCCACGCTTGCGCTTGCCGAGACTATGTGGGCGTTGGATACATCGTACGAATTGAGCGCCGCTGCGTTGGCCACCGCCATAGAGATGCTCCTCGATCACAAGAGCCTCGTTCTACAAGATCCAGAGGCCGTATCCGCGGCTCTTGATCTCTTCCGCGCGAGGCCATCGCTGGGCTTTTCCGACTGCTTGATGCTGCAACTCGCCAGAAAAGCCGGGCATCTGCCGCTCGGCACGTTTGACCGGGGCCTGGCGAAGGCTGAAGGAACGCAGAAGTTGTAGGGTCCCGGCGGCCGGCTCCGTTTGTATGGCATAATCTTACTAAGGTCTTACTCATGGAAACCACTCGGCTCTCAACAAAAGGCCAGATCGTTCTGCCGCTTCAGATCCGCACGTCAAGATCGTGGGTACCCGGTATGGAGTTCGCCGTGGAAGAAACCGCCGACGGCATCCTCTTGCGTCCGGTTGGGGCTTTCCCCGAGACCACGCTCGATCAGGTCGCTGGTTGTCTGCGAACGAAGGGAAAGCCGAAAACGATCGCCCAGATGGATGAAGCGGTTCAACGAGAGGTCGTCCGGCGCCATGACAGCGGTCGATACTAATGTCGTGGTTCGGTTGTTGACAGAGGACAACCCCAAACAAACGGCGGCGGTGAAGTCTCTTTTCGCCGCGCGCCCTATTTGGATTGCTAGAACCGTTTTGCTCGAGGCTGATTGGGTTCTCAGAAGACTCTATGGATTCGAAGAGAGTGCGATTCGCAATGCTCTCTCAAGGCTGCTCGGTCTCACAAATGTCCACACTGAGGACAAGGTGTCTATGGCGGAGGCCCTCGCACTGACTACGCCGGGAATCGAGTTGGCCGATGCAATTCACCTAACTGCCAGACCAGCCGGCGCAACATTTGTCTCCTTTGACCAATCCCTGGTTAAACGCGCACATCGCGCGGGCGTACGCAACGTATCCAGCGTGCCGTCCAAGACGTAGATTGAAGGGGATCTGGCGTCCCTCCGCCTGTTCTCGATATACTCGCCCTGCCAGTTTCTTCGCGAGGCCCCACATGCTTCACCGCCGAGACCTTCTCAAATCTCTCGCTGTCCTTGCCCTCCCGCGCCTCCACGCCGCGCTGCCCAAAATGAAGATAACGCGCGTGCGGCTGTACTCACCGCCAAACCCGAACCCGCTGTTTAATCAAAGCGACCTGGTTGTGATCGTCGAAACCGATGCCGGACTGACCGGGATCGGCGAAGGCGGATCGCGCCAGATAATTGAACAGTGCGCCGGGCGGTTGATCGGCCAGGATCCGCAGCACATCGAACACCTGTGGCAGGACATGTCGCGCTCCTTCTTCTATCCTCCAGGACGCGAGAAGGAGGATGCGATCGGCGCGCTGGACCTCGCTCTCTGGGACATCAAAGGCAAGGCCTTATCCGTGCCGGTTCATCAACTCCTGGGTGGCGCCGTCCGAAAATTCTGCGAATGCTATAACACGGCGGGCTCCATTCCCGGCGTCCATCCGGGAATGAGCGTCAAGGAACGGGCACAACTGACCATTGCGGCCGGCTACCGCGCCTTTCGGATGGACGCCGCCAGCGCGCCGGCCAACACCACTTACAACACACACGAACGCATCAATCGGCTTTACGAAGACTGTACACAAGCGCGCGAAGGCGTGGGCAAGGATGGCGATTGGTGTATCGACTTCCACCAGCGCTTCGATCTCTCAGATGCGGTTCGCGGTTGCAACCTGATTGAGCCGCTGGCGCCTTACTTTGTCGAAGACCCCACACGCACAGAGGCCTTCGCCGAAGACATTCCTATTCTGCGCCGCAAGGTGAACGTGCCGATCGCGGCCGGCGAGGAATGGGGCAATCGCTGGGATTTCAACAAGCTGATTGAGAACCACGATCTGGATTACATCCGCGCCACGCTGCCGAACGTCGGCGGCATCACCGAGATGATGAAGATCGCCGCGCTGTGCGAAACGCATTTCGTCGGCATCATCCCTCATTTCACGGGACCCATCGCCACAGCCGCCTTAGTGAATTGCCTCTCGACCTTTCCGGGCCCGGTGTTGATGGAATACAACTTCCAGGGCAAGACGTTTCCGCATCTGCCGGTCTGCCTGGATTTTAACGGCGGGAAGCTCTATCCCAATGAGCGGCCGGGCCTCGGTGTGGAGTTGGACATGAAGCCGCTGACGCTGGTCACCGAAGTGACGCAATACACTACGAACCGGGCACAGACGTACTTTCGACCGGATGGGTCGATCACGAATTGGTGACTAGCATGACCGAGTCGCGCGTCAGTGTCTCGTGCAATCCTCTTCCGCCGTTCAGCGACAACCCGAGCGTTGACGACTTCGAGCCTCCAAACGGCGGCCACGATCACCTGTGCGCCGTCAATCATAGCCTGCCAGCACTGCGTCTGTATTACTAAATCTTCGGAATCTAGCTAGCCGTGCTGCGGAGATTTTCGTCAGGGCTGCAAAGCCGAGCGCGAGGCTTTCTGGCGGTGTGCAAACCAGCGTAAATCCCTCTGAGGCAACGATTTCCCAGGAAAAGGGGACAGACCCCTTTCTTTCTTGGGGAGAAACGGGCGGCGATTTGATTCTGCGGTCAGTGCCTTCGACCGCAGATTCTGTGAATCGATTTTTCCCTCGCTTCGCCAAGAACGGTAAGTACTTTCCCTCCAATGACTTCCAAAGAAAAGGGACAGACCCCCTTCTTGGGCGAACCCCATTCTGGGCGACAATTTTATTTGGGCGATTGGATCAACGGGTGGGGCGCCGCAGCGGCTCTCAGAAGAGGGTAAGTCCCTTTGCCTCAATGCCTTCCCAGTGAAAAGGGACAGACCTCTTAGTCACCGTATGTTCAGGCAGCGCGCGGGCAAGACCGCGGGGTGTACCGTGATCAAACAGGATGCGCATCGGCGGGGGCCGGCGGTTGCTGGACGATCAGGGCGGGAGCTTGGAGGCTTTGGGCCACAAACTCAAGCACCGCTTCAATCCTGTTCGCGAGTCACATCGTATTCTTCCATGACTTCCTCAATGGTAAAGGTCTTCGAGATTCTCAAAGACCGTCGCAACGGGCAGCCGGGTATCTTTAAACACCCACGCGCCGCTTACCTTGCCGGGGATGCTTTCCACTGCCGGACATTGTGACCAATCGAGAGTGGCTGCCATGTGATTACCCTCCTTTCAGGGTAGCTTTTTACCACGTTTCAGCTTTGGCGCCGTGCTCTTAAGCCTCCCCCACGCGGCCTGTCGGCTGGCCCGTCTCCTGGTCAAGGCCGGTTCGCAACCAATACTGAAAGCGCGTCATCAGGTGTTTCACTTCCCCGAACGTCATTTCAGGGATGACTGCCATTGTCGCACCGCGGTGCGACAACGCTGCCTAGTGAAAGCGTCACGTTGCCGTAGCTCTTCTTCTTGTGCCAACTTGATCGAGCAGCCGGCATCAGGCGGTTGCTAACGACGTCCAAGCCATTGTGACGGAGTTGTCAAGGACAAATGCGCTCAGAAGCGACGCCCTTCTTCAACAAGGTCTGGGACGCTGAGATCGAGCCCCAAGATGTTGCCCCTTTGCAATTCGCGAATACTTCGCCCGGCTTTTTCGCGTGCTTCGCGCTTCGCTTTTTGATCGAGTACCGAGGCGCCGTTTGAATTCTCCTGCTCAAGCAGCTTCTGAAGAACGTAGGCGTCGAGAGAACGGCCTTTCAGCCGGGCTTCTTCCGTAAGCCGGTCCACAAGTAACGAAGCCACACAGGAGGTCCTGAACACCTCTAGTTTTTCCGAAGCGAGTTTGCTGGTTGGGCTCGCCGACGGCCGCGAGATTTCCGTGCCGCTCCTGTGGTTTCCCCGGCTTGCCAGAGCGACGGCCGAGGAGCGCGCCGACTATTCGCTGATCGGCGGCGGCATCGGCATTCACTGGCCGCGCCTCGACGAAGACTTGCCGGTGGCCGGCTTGCTGCGCGGCCGCTGACTCGGATGAGCCAGCGTCTTTACAGCGAGGCGAAGACTCGAACGACTGATGAGCCCGCGTCTTAACGAGGCTCGTACAATTCCTTATGCGGCCGTCCCCTGCCTCTGCGCTGAAGCTTCTCAACCAGCGGGTCATCGATTGCCGTCTCTGCCCGCGCCTGGTCGCCCATCGGGAACAGATCGCCCGCGACAAACGCCGCGCTTATCTCAACTGGACTTACTGGGGCCGGCCTGTCCCGTCCTTCGGCGATATGGCCGCGCGCCTGCTGCTGATCGGTCTCGCGCCCGGCGCGCATGGCGCCAACCGCACCGGCCGCATGTTCACCGGCGACCGCTCCGGCGATTTTCTTTATCGCGCGCTCTTTGAGACCGGCTTCGCATCGCAACCTCAGAGCGTTGCCAAAGATGACGGCCTCACGCTGACCGACGCTTACATCACCGCGCCCGTTCGCTGTGCGCCGCCTGATAATAAGCCCCAGCGCGATGAGATCCTTCGCTGCCGCCCTTACTTTGAGCAGGAACTGGCGCTGCTCCGGAACGTGAAGGTGATCGTGCCGCTGGGCGGCATCGCGTTGGACGCCTATCTTTGCATCCTGCAAGACAAGAATCTCATCGCCTCGCGATCCGCATTTCGTTTCGGGCACGGCGTGGAATTTGAAACCCACACCGGCGGCCCCCGGCTGCTCTGCTGTTACCACCCGAGCCAGCAGAACACCTCCACCGGCCGGCTGACCGCCCGCATGCTCACAGAGATCTTTGAACGCGCCCGCGCGATGATTGAGTCTTCCCAGACTCCTGTCCGCACTCATCTCGCACACCATGACCGTCCCTGACCAACTCGCGCAGTACTTCAATTTCAAACAACTCGGCACGAACTGGCGCACGGAGGTCCTGGCCGGCGCCACCACGTTCGTGACCATGGCGTACATCATCTTCGTGAACCCGTCCATACTCGCCGAAGCCGGTCTGCCTGTGGCTGCCGTCACGGCGGCTACGTGCCTGTGCGCGGCAGTTTCGAGCATCCTGATGGGGTTGTACGCCCGCTATCCGCTTGCGCTTGCGCCCGGGATGGGCCTGAATGCTTATTTCGCATTCTCTGTCGTGAAGGGGATGGGCGTGCCGTGGCAGACCGCGCTCGGAGCAGTCTTCCTCTCAGGCGCTGCTTTTCTTCTGCTCACGGCGATCGGCCTGCGCCAGATGATCGTGCGCGCCATCCCGCGCGAGATCTTCGCCGCCGTCGCCGCCGGCATCGGACTCTTCATCTCCTTTGTCGGATTGAAGAATGCCGGGCTGATTGTCAGCTCACCGGCCACGCTGGTAGCTTTGGGGTCGCTAAAGGCCCCGCAAGCGCTGCTCGCGCTCTTCGGGTTGGTGGTGACGTTGGCATTGTATGCGCGGCGAGTACCCGCGGCGATTCTCATCGGCATATTGAGTGCCACCGCACTCGGCCTCGCCACCGGCATCACTCACTGGAATCCCTCGTCCGCCGGGCCATCGGCGCTCGCCGAGACCGCCTTTCATCTCGACATTCCGGCGGCCCTGCGCCTGGGCGGGCTGGAAATTATCTTCGTCTTCCTGTTTGTCGATTTGTTCGACAATCTGGGAACTCTGCTTGCGGTCACGAAAGAAGCGGGGCTCGCTGGCCCAGATGGCGAAATCCCGCGCCTTACCCGCATCTTCGTCACAGATTCCCTCTCCACTATGTTCGGCAGCTTGATGGGTACCTCAACGGTGACCGGCTATGTGGAAAGCGCCGCTGGCGTAGCGGCGGGTGGGCGCAGCGGCGTCATGGCCATTGTCACCGGATTGCTATTCCTGGCGGCCATGCCGCTGAGCGCCGTGGCCGGGTTGATCCCGAGTGGCGCCACAACACCGGCGCTGGTGCTGGTGGGCGCGCTGATGATGGCGCATGTCGTGGAGATTCATTGGAAGGACCCGGTGGCGGCCATTCCGGCGTTTCTCACTATCATCACCATCCCGCTGACCTTCAGCATCGCGACTGGCATCTCTTTCGGCTTTGTCGCGAGCGCCGTGCTTCGCATCGTCCGCGGACCGAAGCGTGAAGACTGGCTGCTGTATGTCCTCGCGCTGCTGTGCGTACTGCGCTTCGCGTACCTGGCCGGCGGCTAAGCGCACGCAATCTACCCAACTTGCAGCCCCCGGGAATTAGTAACTCGCCGGTGGAGGAGGCGGAGCCAAGGGGGGCGGAGGCGGCACGGGCGGGACGTAATAAGGCGCCCGCCCGCCGGAATCGAGCACAACGCGGGCTTCCTCTTTGAGCAGCACCACCAGGCCAAAGACGCCCAATGCCGTTCCGAATGGAATGTTCGGCAGGTGCAGCACGGAAATGACGATCATGAAGATGCGCGACCAGGGTTTGAGATTCACCAGGGCCCAACCGCCGATGACGGCGGGCAGTCCGATAAGAGCCACAACGATCGCGATAAAGAAGCCCACGGCGGCCACGATCGGCGCGGCCTTGGCAGCATCGGGGTCGCTCGAGCTTCCGCTGACGATAGCCGCGATGGCAGACATACCCATCAAGATGGCGAGCGCAAAGAGAAGCGAGATGCTTCCCCACACAATGTTTAGAATCCCGACTAGCTTAATTTGATCTTTCAAGCGCCCCTCCTCCACATCGAAACAACCTAGTTAAACACAAGCCGAACCACTGCCCCGGACACCAAAGTATACGCGTTTCCAGCGGCTCCTGTTTGGTCTTTCGTGGATTCGCGACGTATGATTGCCGGTTTTCGCGCACGCGACCCGCAGCCAACCGCTCGCCACTACTGAACCGCGCGCCCAAGCAAGCGGGCGACTCAAGGCTGCGGACACGCCGCTTGCGCCAATTTGAGACTTGAAAGGGAAAAAAATTGGCTGATCAGCGGTCCCGATCAGCCTGTGAGTGTGTGTTGGAGGAGAAACGAAATGGAAACAAAGCGATGAAAGACTGCGGTAACTGCCTGATTTAGCCCGGAAGAACAGGCCTAAAGAAATCTTGATTCTCGAAGATTAAATTATCTTTAGTATGTGCCAGCAACGGGTGGCTGTCAACTCAAATGCTGACAAAAGGTTTTATTTTCCTGGCGAGACGGACGGGGTCCGCAGAACCACTCATCTTGCATGAAGGAAGCGCGCGGTTCTTCAGTACTTCGTGAGCCTTTGGTCTACCCGGCTCTCGCTCTTTGCGCTGGAATCATGGTCGCTCATTTCATTTATTTTCAACGGTATGAGGCGGCACTAGCAGCGTGCGTCAGCACGGCTTTGGCAGCAGCCTGCTACCTGGTCAGCCGCAATAACTTCCTTCGCCTTTTGTGTGTACTCCTCGCTGGGGCGATGGCTGGCTTGTTCTCCCAAAGCCTGCACCGCCAGGGTCCGCCGGCACAGTTGGACGCTGAAGACGCCGAAACAGTAGTCCTGACCGGCTGCGTCGTTGACCCGCCGGTCTTCTCAACGGATCGGGAGCGGTTTCTACTGGAATTGGCACCCCATGCCCAGGCACAAGTGACGGTGAATTTGAAGGAAGGCGAGCGGCTCAATCTCGCGTACGGCGTGCGCCTTGAGGCGATAGCCAAAGTACGCGCGCCTAGAAGCTTTTTCAATCCAGGTGAGTTCAACTACCCCGAGTACCTGGCCCATCGGCACATTTATTGGACCGCTTCGGTTCACGGAGCAGAGGACCTTCATCCACTGCAAGGCCGCTGCGGCAACCGTTTTCTGGCGGCTCTCTTCGCCATCCGGACCACCGCACTGAGCCGTCTGGAGGCGCTGTTTCCCGGCGATCCGAAAACCGCCAGCCTGCTATCCTCCATCCTCCTGGGCCAGACCTTGGGGTTGGATCGCCATTGGACTGATGACTTCCGGCTCACCGGCACCTACCATGCCCTGGTGATCTCAGGGCAACACGTCTCCGTTCTCGCGCTTTCACTTCTGTTCCTGCTGCGCGTGCTGAATCTGGGCAAAATTCCGGCGCTGAGCATCGCCGCCGCCGGCTGTTGGCTCTACGCCTTTCTCTCCGGCATGAGTTCTCCGGTGGTTCGCGCGGCCGGAGGTTTCACGTTGCTTCTGCTGGCGTCCTATTTCTTTCGCCGAATTCGCATTCTGAATTCGCTGGCCCTGGTGGCGATGCTGTATCTGGCATTCGATCCCGATCTTCTCTTCGACCCCGGTTTCCAACTCTCATTTCTATCCGCTGCCGCTATCGCTGCCTTTGCCGTGCCCGCGATGCAGCGCACCACGCAGCCGCTAAGGCTCGCGGTGAAGCGATTCAGTGAGCACAACTACGATCTGCGCATTCAGGACGCCCGGGCTCTCGGCTGGCGGACCGAACTTCGCCTTCTAGCCACCACGATTAGGCTTTGGACTCATCTGGAAGACTCGTTCATCGAACGCGCTATCGCCGTCGGCGTCCGAATGTCGGTCTTCGTTGCCGAAGGCATCCTGCTGTCCGCTTGTATTCAGTTCGCGCTGGCGCTGCCCATGGCGGCCTACTTCCACCGGCTCTCCGTCACCGCGATAACGGCCAACGTAGTCGTAGTTCCCCTGCTTTGCGCCGTGGTCCCGTGCGGATTCGCCGCCATCGTCACGGGCTGGTTGCCGTTGGGCTGGCTGACCCGGGAACTGCTCGCATTGGCACAGGCCATCGCGACCTGGCACGTTCAATTTGAACCCGGCTGGCGCATCACCGGCCTGCCGCTGGCCCTAAGCTTCAGCTTTGGCGGTTCGCTAGTCCTACTGGCGATCCTGATTCGTTGGAGGAACCGCTCGGCTGGACTCGCTTTCGCCGCAGCCTTCGCTCTCTTCGCAACCGTGTACCTTCAGCCATGGCCGGCGCTCACCCGTCCGGGCTGGCTTGAGGTTTCCGGCCTCGACGTCAGCCAAGGCGACAGCCTGCTGGTGGTGTTCCCGCGCGGTACAACCATGCTGGTGGACGCCGGCGGCTTCCCCGGCATGGAGCGGATGGCCCGTAAGCCGCAGGTGGATATTGGTGAAGATGTTGTTTCGCCGTACCTGTGGTGGCGCCGTGTCCAGCGGCTGGACTATGTGGTTCTGACTCACGGCCACTCCGATCACATGGGCGGCCTTCCGTCGATTCTCGATAACTTTCGGCCCCGCGAATTATGGACCGGTCCGCAGCCGGATTCCGCTGCCTGGCGAACTGTACTGGAACACGCCGCCCGCGACCGTACCGCCGTGCGCTTCTTTCGCCGGCAAGCTGCCCCTTTCTCATTCGACGGCGCCTCGGTTCGGATTCTCGCGCCCTCCGGAGATTACCTCCCGCAAGAAACGGCGAAGAATGACGATTCGCTGGTCCTTGAGATTGCCTATGGAAAGCGCACGGTTCTGCTCACAGGCGACGCGGAGAAACCCACCGAGTGGGACATGTTAAGCAATTCCTTGTTGCATCCGGTTACCTTCCTGAAGGTGGGTCACCATGGGAGCAAGACCTCCTCGTCGGAAGAATTCCTCAGCGCGGTGCAACCCGAGTTCGCGCTGATTTCGGCCGGCTACAAGAATCAGTTCCACCATCCTCACCCATCGGTGATTGAGCGGCTGGCCGAACACCACGCCGCCGTGTTTCGGACCGATGAGCGCGGCTTAGTTACCTTCCGCACCGACGGGCAAAAAGTAGAGCTCACAACGTACCGGTGACAGCGCGAAACGCGAAGCTACATCAATCCGCCCTGACGCCCCACCACCAGCGCTTCAATCGCCGCGCCGCGCGCTCCGGCCGTATCCCCATTCGGCATGATGTGAATCGGGATATCGGCCTGCTCTACGCGCTGGGCCGGCATGCCGTTGTGGATCTCTTCCACAAACCACTTCTGGAACTCGGGCTTCGTCTCAATCGCTCCGCCGCCCACAATCAGGGCATCCGGATCGAAAGTATTCACCATTTCATCGAAGAACAGTCCCAGTGCATGCGCCTGCACCCGGAAGATGTCCTTACACATCGGGTCGCCATCCTCGGCCAGCCCGCGGACCAGTTTGGCCGCCTTCCGCAAATCGCCCAGTTTGGCGAGCTGATGATCCGGATACATGCTGAGGAAATACGGCAGGAGGTTCTTCTCAATCGCAGTCAGTGAGCAGAGCGATTCCAGGTCGCCGGTGCGCCCGCAGTTGCACTCCGGATGGAGTCCTTCAATCCCGCGAATGCTCTGATAGGGAATCAGGACGTGGCCGCCCTCGCCGCCGAACCCCTTGCGGCCCTTGATAACAAGGCCTTCGGTGATGATCCCGCCGCCCAGGCCGGTCCCGACAATTGCCGAGACAGACGTCGCCGGACTCTTCGCCCCGAACAGAACGAAGTGCCCCCACAGTGCGCCGGCGTTGCCGTCGTTCAGATAGGTGACCGGCTTCCCGAGTTTGCGCGCCAGGTTGTCGCGAATATCGAAGCCGGCCCAATCCGGATGGACAAAATTCGTCGAACCTTTCGCGCTGAACACACCGGTTGAGCTGGCCGGACCCGGCGTATCCAGCCCAACCACGGTGATGTCATCGAGGGTTCCGCCGATCGTTTTCACGGCGATTTCGAGTCCTTCGGCAATCTGTTGGAGACAGATATCGGGGCCCTCGCGCGCCCGGGCGGGATGCTCAAACAGTTCTTCGATCAGGAACTTCTCTTCACCGGTAAGAAATGTGAAGTTAATGGCGGTACCGCCAAGATCGACGCCAGCGACGAGTTGCAGACCAGTTACCTCGCGAGGAATTTATCGGCTGCCCGAATCCATCAGATTATCAGGCGAGATGATCGAGGCTCCACAGGGCGTGGGTGAACCTTGACCAAGCGCGCCCACGCCCCTCCGAGCCGCGCAGTATACGACACGCTCCCCCCTCGTCGAAACGGACGAGCGGATCTCCCGCATCCAACGGCCTCGGCTTCCCACCCGCTGCACCGCCTGCGGCCAATCGGTCCTGGTCCGGGGCGAGTACATTCCCTCCAGAAAGCCCCGCCCGCGCCTGTTGAGCAAGCGGGTAAGCGGCGGCGCCTCCCTACCGCGGTTGCTTCCCGACGGTCGCGGCTCGATCAGGGCTCAGTTCCCAGACCACGCCGGCTAGAGAGTAAAGATAATGTGTAAACATCGGCGTTGCTTGCGAGTCTAGAAGGGTAGGACAACAAATGAAACTCTCCCGCGCCGCGGGTCTCGCGTGCCTGCTCTCCCTCTCGATTTGCCTCCAGTCGCAAACGCCGCCCGGTTCCCAGCCTGAAGCGGCCACCCAGACTTCAGCTTCGCCCGTTCTCAAGGTCACTACCCGATTGGTCCAGGTGAATGTCCTGGTGCATGACCACCACGGCCAGCCGATCGGCGATCTCTCAAAAGACGACTTTACCGTCACGGATCAAGGCAAGCCGCAGCGGATCTCCATCTTCTCGGTTGAAGCGGCGGCAGCCGTCCCCAAGACCGGGACTCAACCCACCGTCATTCCAAGCAACCAGTTTTCAAACCGCTTTAGCCAGCGCGACGACATGCCCACCTCGGCAACCGTCATCTTGCTGGATTTCACTAATACGAAATTTACGGATCAGGTCTACGCGAAACAGCAGGTGGTCAAATTTCTGGCGCAAATCCAGCCCGAAGACCGCGTCGCCCTTTACCAGCTCACCAGCTCGGGCTTCCGCGTGATTCATGACTTCACGAACAATCCCTCGGCGTTGCTCGCCTCGATCGCCCAAGCCATGCCCGGGATCGACCTCCGCATGCTTGGATCGGAGTTCGACCCGGCAAATACCGGCACGGACGCTCTGGACAACAGCATCGATTACGCGAACCAGCGCTACGCGAACTTTCAGATCCGCAACCGGGTCATCGATACCTGCCTCAGCCTGAAAGTTCTTGCCGATCACCTGGCGGGCCTGCCAGGCCGCAAGAGTCTGGTCTGGGTCTCCGGCGGATTCCCGATGTTCATCGGCTATGGCGATCCCGAGGCGCAGATCAACATGGCGAAACTGGCGCCGAATGTCGACCAGGAAATCCTCACCGATTACGTTGAGGACGCGTCACGCGCCCTGAATAACGCCAGCGTCGCCGTCTACCCCGTGGATGCGCGCGGGTTGCTGGGCCTCCCCATGGCTGACGCCAGTAAGAACGTCAAAATCGTGCATGGCAGGCTGCCATCGTCGATGACGCACGTCGACAATTCCCATACGGACACGATGCAGTATGTGGCCGACTTGACCGGCGGCAAGGCCTTTTACAACTCCAATGACATCAAGGGCGCCATCCGGAAGGCGATTGACGATTCCGCCGTCACCTATACGCTTGGCTTCTACACTTCGGAAGAGAATTGGGACGACCGGTACCACAAGATCAAGGTCAAGGTAAAACGCTCCGGCGCCGAAGTGCGGGCGAAGAAAGGCTACTTCGCCGAGCGGCAGCAGAACCTCACTGACCGGGACCTCACCCTGCGCATTCGTGACGCCATCTGGAGTCCGTTGGACGCCGCTGGAGTGGGCCTCCTTGCCTCCATTGTTCCCAGTCCAACCGTGCCATCGGCCAGCCGCATTTTGCTCAAGGTATCTTCTTCTGACATTTCTTTCGTTCAGGACCAGGGCGTGTACAAGGCGAATGTGGATGTGCTGTTTGCCACCATCAACAAGCGCGGCGGCGTCCGGCCGCCCGACCAGCGCTCCACGCTGAACCTGCAACTGAAGCCCGACACCTACACGCGCGTAATGAGCGAGGGACTCTCCGCGGGGCGCGACGTCGGTGTAAGCCCCGAAACCGAGAGCATCAAGGTGATTGTGCTGGACCGGGGCACCGGACAGTTGGGCTCGGTGACGATTCCGGTAACCAAGAAAGATGTGAGCAGCAAGACGCTGGCTGCGGCGGGAACCGGGCTGTAAGAGGATTCGGAGACGGCGCTACCTCACCGCGTTCCGTCCTTTGCTACACTTCGGCCAGTCCGGCCAGCGAATGAGCCCTTTTCGGATCGTCACTAATTTTGAGCGATTTCCTTCGGAGTGGTCGACGCCGGGTGGTTACTCCGGAACATCCGAGTACTGCCCTTCTCTCGAGTGTTTTCTCGAAAAAGCGAACCAGACCGACATCTTCCTCATCAACGGCGATCTCGACCTGATCTTCGGCCTTGTTCGAGCATCGTTCCTCGGCCGATTGCGTCGCAAGAGCACCCGGCCGCGCCTCGTCGCGGTAGACGTCGTGCTGCGCCGGCCGCTCACCCTCAAGGCCCATGTCACCGCCGCCGTGAAAAAGCTCTTGTTTAAGCGGGTGGACCACTTCATTAATTACTTCCGCGAGTCCGAAGGCTACGCGCGCCACTTCGGCATCACGCCCGAGCGCAGTTCCGCCACTCCATTTAAGGCCAACCTCCGTCACCGGTACGAGCCCAATCTGGACAAGGAGGGGGAGTACATTCTGTGTTTCGGCCGTTCGTTGCGGGATTACGATACCTTTTTCGACGCCGTCGGCCAGTTGCCCTATCCTGCTGCTATTCCCTACCCCGATTTCAAGGCTCTGCGCTCGCACAGCGCGCGCTTCACCCGGCCGCTCGATCGGCTTCCCCGGAACGTCAGATTGCTTGACGACGATGGATCGCAGGACCGGCTGATCCAGATCATCGAAGACGCACGGTTGGTTGTGATCCCGATTCTCGCCTCCAGCATTCTCGGCGGTAACAGCGTGTCCTTGAACGCGATGCTGCTGAACAAGTGCGTCATCGTGACGGAGGGCCCAGGTATTTCAGACATGCTGACCCACGATCAGGTGGTGATGGTGCCACCCGAAAACGCCGGCAGTCTGGCCGACGCCATCCGCCGGGTCTGGGAAGACGACGCCCTCCGCCGCAGGATTGCGGCCGCCGGCTACGCCCACGCCCTGAGTCTGGGCGGCGAGCCGGAGCTGTTCCAGCGTATCCTGGACCTGACCATGGCCTGGTATTGCCGCCGCTCCGGCTAGCCGTTCGCCAACAATTTCCCAGGTAAGCCAGGATATGGCTGTGACAAGAAATATTGTTGATGCCTACCACACGATCTGCTACAGTGTAGGGCAGATTTTCCGATGCCAGCTGGGTGTATTCCTGCGAGCCTGAAGCGTTGTTTCAGCGGAGGGCCTTCTTCGCCTATACAGCGTCTTCCGACAAGGGAGTGCCTCTTTTGCATCATTAACAGGAGATAGGTTGTGAGAGAAAAAGGTGTTGTGAAATGGTTTAACGCCGCCAAGGGCTATGGTTTTATCCAACGCTCGAATGGTGATGATGTGTTCGTGCATTTCTCTGCGATACAGATGTCGGGTTATCGCACTTTAGAGGAAGGCGCGGAGGTTGAGTTCGAGGTGAAGCGAGGTCCGAAAGGCCTGCAAGCCGAGAACGTCGGCCGTCCGTAGGTTTTAACCCAGCGTAGCGAAGGCCGCCAGCCACCAAAGGGGGAAGCTGGCGGCCTTTCCTATTTTCAAGAGCCTGAGAAACCCGCGCCCACTGAGCCGCGACCGTCAGGGGGCGACCGGTTGCCCTGGTCTTGTCCCACCAACCGGTCGCTCCCCGACGGTCGCGGCTCAGTAGGCGCAAGCAAAAAGGGGCAAGCCCTCAGGCCTGCCCCTTCGCTCTTTGGCTGCCTCTTCTTAGACTTCTTCGGCTGCCACGCTGACTTCCTCTTCCGCCGCTGTATCTTCGCTCAACCCGCCTGTATAGATGCCGCGGGTCTCGTCGCTGTAATCGCCCAGCGAATCGCTGAGTGACACTTCCTGCTCCGGCGTCGGCTCTTCTTCCACCACGTCTTCGCCCGCAATCTTGACGGCGCGATAGTACTCCATGCCGGTGCCGGCTGGGATCAGCCGGCCCATGATGACGTTCTCCTTGAGGCCGCGCAAGTAATCCACCTTGCCGTTGATGGCGGCTTCAGTAAGAACACGCGTTGTCTCCTGGAAGCTGGCGGCCGAAATGAACGAATCGGTGGATAGCGACGCTTTGGTAATGCCCAGCAGCAGCGGCTTGCCGTTCGCCAGTTTCCCGCCTGCTTCAAGCACGCGCTGATTTTCTTCGCGGAACTTGAATTTGTCCACCACTTCCTCAGGCAGGAACTCGGTGTCGCCGATGTCCTCAATCTTGATCCAGCGCATCATCTGGCGCGAGATCACTTCAAGGTGCTTGTCGTTGATGTTGACGCCCTGCAGACGGTAGACCTCCTGAATCTCATTGACCAGGTACTTCTGCAGTTCTTTCTCGCCGAGCACGGCCAGAATGTCATGCGGATTGCGCGGACCATCCATCAGCGGATCGCCCGAGCGCACACGCTCGCCTTCCTGAACGTTGATATGCACGCCGCGGGGAATCGAGTATTCCTTCTGCGTGCCATCGTCCCCAACAATATAAAGCTTGCGCTGGCCCTTGCTGACTTCGCCGTACTTCACCGTGCCGTTGATTTCCGCGATCACCGCGGTCTCACGCGGCCGGCGCGCTTCGAAGAGTTCCACCACGCGCGGCAGACCGCCCGTGATGTCCTTGGTCTTGGTGGTCGCGCGCGGAATCTTCGCCACCACGTCGCCGGCGTGGACTTCTTCGCCATCGCCCACCATCAAGTGAGCGTGGGTCGGCATCAGGTAGCGCTTCTCTTCGGAACGGCCGCCGCCAGTCGGGCGCACGATCACAGTCGGCACGCGCTTTTCATCCGGCGAATCCGTGACCACCACCTGCATGTTGCCCGTGATCTCATCCACCTGCTCTTGCGTGGTCACGCCGTCAATCAGGTCTTTGAAATGAATCGTGCCGCTGACCTCAGTCAGAATCGAGAAGGTGTAAGGATCCCATTCCAGCAGGATCTTGTTGGCCTTGATCGGCGCGCCGTCTTCGAAGTTGATCTTCGCGCCGTAGACCACCTGGTAACGCTCCCGCTCACGCTGCTTATCGTCGACGATGGCCAGGATACCGTTGCGGTTCATCGCAATCAGGTCGCCCCGCTTGTTGCGGACCGTATTGATGCCGATGAACTTCGCGAAACCGTCAGCCTTCGCGTCTTGAGTGGATTGCTCGCTGATTCGGGTGGCCGCGCCGCCGATGTGGAACGTACGCATCGTGAGCTGTGTTCCAGGCTCGCCGATGGATTGCGCCGAAATGATGCCCACGGCTTCACCGCGCTCCACCATGCGGCCGGTGGCAAGGTTGCGTCCGTAGCAGAGCTGGCACACGCCGCGCTTCGATTCGCAGGTCAGCACGGAGCGGATCTTCACCCGCTCAATACCGGCCGCTTGAATCGCGCTGGCCAAGTCTTCCGTGATCTCCTGGTTCACCCTGACGATCACGTTGCCTTCGTAATCGAGCTGGTCTTCGAGCGCTACACGGCCGACAATGCGGTCGCGCAACGGTTCGATGATTTCACCCGATTCAATGATCGGCTCGACATAAATGCCGTCCGAGGTTCCGCAATCGGTTTCAGTGATGATGACGTCCTGGGCCACGTCGCACAGGCGGCGGGTCAGGTAGCCGGAGTCAGCCGTCTTCAACGCGGTGTCGGCCAGACCCTTGCGGGCGCCGTGCGTCGAGATGAAGTATTGCAACACGTCGAGTCCCTCGCGGAAGTTCGCCGTGATGGGCTGCTCAATGATTTCGCCGGAGGGCTTGGCCATCAAGCCGCGCATACCGGAGAGCTGGCGGATCTGCTGCTTCGAACCGCGGGCGCCGGAATCGGCCATGATGTAAATCGGATTCAGGACGCGGCCGCTACGGTCGTCGTCTTCCATCACCTTGAACATCTTTTGAGAGACGGCTTCGGTGACGTTCGACCAGATTTCGATGATCTTGTTATAGCGCTCGGACTGCGTGATGGCGCCGTCCTGATACTGCTGCTGAACTTCGATGACGTTCTTTTCGGCCTCGCGCACCAAATGCGGCTTCTCTTCGGGCACCACCATGTCGTCGATGCCGATCGAAATACCGGAGCGCGTGGCATACAGGAAGCCGAGACGCTTCACTTCATCCAGCATCTGCACCGTGACTTGCAAGCCGAATTGCAGGTAGCAGTACTGAACCATCTGGCCCAGACCCTTCTTCTTCAGCAAGCCGTTGATGAACGGCATCTGCTTCGGAAGCACGTCATTCAAAATGACGCGGCCGACGGTGGTCTCCATGTACTGCTTCACGAACTCAATGGGTTCGGTGTGCATGACGTTCTGGCTGTCGAACGCCTTGGTTAGATCGATCACGCGTCCGGTGTAGCGCAGCTTGATGGGCGTCAGCGTTTCCACCTCGCCCATTTCAAGGGCGATCAGAACGTCGTCGATAGACGCGAAGGTACGGCCGGCGCCCTTGGTGTTGGGGCGCATCTTGGTCAGGTAGTAAAGGCCCAGCACCATGTCCTGGGTCGGGATGGCGATAGGAGCGCCGTGCGCGGGCGACAGAATGTTGTTCGACGCCAGCATCAGCGTGGACGCTTCAATCTGCGCTTCGGGGGATAGCGGAATGTGAACAGCCATCTGATCGCCATCAAAATCGGCGTTGAAAGCGGTACACGTCAGCGGGTGAAGCTTGATGGCCTTGCCTTCGACAAGCACCGGCTCAAAGGCCTGAATACCCAAGCGGTGGAGAGTCGGAGCGCGGTTCAACAGGATCGGGTGATCCTTGATGACCTCCTCGAGGATGTCCCACACCACCGGATCCTGCTGCTCAACCAATTCCTTGGCCTGCTTGATGGTGGTGCAATGACCGCGCTGTTCCAGGCGGTGATAAATGAAAGGCTTGAACAACTCAAGCGCCATCTTCTTAGGAAGACCGCACTGATTGAGCTTCAGCTCCGGACCGACCACAATCACTGAGCGGCCTGAGTAATCCACGCGCTTGCCGAGCAGGTTCTGGCGGAAGCGGCCCTGTTTGCCCTTAAGGGTGTCAGAGAGCGACTTCAGCGGTCGGTTGTTCGCGCCACGCAGCACGCGGCCGCGGCGGCCGTTGTCGAACAGAGCGTCCACGGCCTCCTGCAACATGCGCTTTTCGTTGCGCACGATCACGTCAGGAGCATGAAGCTCCATCAGTTTCTTCAGGCGGTTGTTGCGATTGATGACGCGGCGGTACAGATCGTTGAGATCGGAGGTAGCGAAGCGGCCGCCATCCAGCGGCACCAACGGACGCAACTCGGGCGGAATCACCGGAATGACGTCCAGAATCATCCACTCCGGCTTGTTGCCGGACTTGCGGAAGCTTTCGACAACCCGGAGACGCTTGGCGTACTTCAGCTTCTTCTGCGCCGAAGCCTCCGTCTTCATCTTTTCGCGGATTTCCAGGCTCAACGACTCCACATCGATGCGATGCAGAAGCTCCTTGATGCCTTCGGCGCCCATCATCGGGACGTATTTGCCCGCAAACTCCTGGTCCAACTGGCGCTTGCGTTCGTCGCTGATGACTTCGCCCTGCGAAAGGCCAGTGCCTTCGCTGCCTTCGATAATCACGTAGGCTTCGTAATAAAGGACGCGCTCCAGCTCACGGAGCGTGATGTCCAGCAGGTAGCCGATACGGCTGGGCAGACCCTTGAAAAACCACACATGCGAGCAGGCGCTGGCCAGCTCAATATGGCCCAGGCGTTCGCGGCGGACACGGGACAGCGTCACTTCAACGCCGCACTTATCGCAAATGACGCCGCGATGCTTCATCCGCTTATATTTGCCGCACAAGCACTCCCAATCGGCTACTGGTCCGAAAATACGCGCGCAGAAAAGCCCGTCGCGTTCAGGTTTGAAAGTGCGGTAGTTGATGGTCTCCGGTTTGGTGACTTCACCGTGTGACCAGCTCCGGATCTTTTCCGGAGAGGCGAGACTGATTCGGATGGAATCGAAGTCCGCGATCAAATTGGCCCTATCGTACGGAGAGGAACGGTACATGTATGATCCTTAGTGACTCTTCGAGAACCCTTGCGGGAGCAGCGGAGACAGACGCCATTGCTCCCAATTATTTGCCGGTGAAGCTTGTTGCTTCGGGCGCCGCCCTTAGTCTGCTATTGGGCGCGGCGCGCGAATATGAAATTAATCGGCGGCGTGGGCCAGATCGCCCACCAGCTCGCGCGGCTTCTTCATCAGTTCCACGTCGAGACAGAGGCTCTGCAACTCACGGATGAGTACGTTGAAGGATTCAGGCACGCCCGGTTCGGCGGCGGCCTCGCCCTTCACGATGGCCTCATAAATCTTCGCCCGGCCGTAGACGTCGTCTGATTTCGCGGTGAGCAGTTCCTGGAGAATATAGGCGGCCCCGTAAGCCTCCAGTGCCCAGACTTCCATTTCGCCGAAGCGCTGGCCGCCGAACTGCGCCTTGCCGCCCAGCGGCTGCTGGGTGATGAGCGAGTACGGTCCGATGGAGCGCGCGTGAATCTTGTCGTCCACCAGGTGCGACAACTTAAGCATGTAAATGTAGCCGACGGTGACGGGCTGCTCAAAGGGCAGTCCGGTCATGCCGTCATGCAGGTTGATCTTGCCCGAGGTGGGCAGACCGGCGCGGGTCAGCTGCGATTTGATGTCCTTTTCCGTTGCGCCGTCGAACACTGGAGTGGCAAAGTGCAGACCCAGCATCTGTGCGGCCCAGCCGAGGTGCGTTTCAAGGATCTGTCCCACGTTCATACGGGACGGAACGCCCAGCGGGTTGAGCACAATTTCAACCGGCGTCCCGTCGGGCATGTACGGCATATCTTCGTCGGGAACAATACGCGCGATCACACCCTTGTTGCCGTGGCGGCCGGCCATTTTGTCGCCCACCGAAAGCTTGCGCTTCATGGCAATGTAGCACTTCACCAGCTTGATGACGCCCGGAGGCAACTCATCGCCCTTGCGCAGCTTGGCAATCTTCTCTTCGGTGATCTTCTCGAGAACCGCGATCTGACGCGAAGTCATTTCTTCGATCTCGTCGATCTGTTCATTGAGGCGCGGATCGCGGCTCGAAAGCTTCATGCGCTTCAGATCGCGCGCGCGCAGCTTTTCAAGCACATCGCCCGTCAGCGGCGTCTCTTTTGAGATCAAACGCTTGTTGGTCTTTTCGTCGTGCAAGTCAGCCATCAACTGCTTGTCTGAGAGCAACCGCTCCAGACGCTTGGCGCGCTCGTCATTCAGAATGCGCTTTTCGTCCTCGAGGTTGCGGTGCAACCGCTCTTCCTGCTGCGAAAGAATCAGTTTCGATCGTTCGTCAAGCTCGGCGCCCTTGCGGGAAAACACCTTGCAATCGACGATTGTGCCTTCAATGCCCGGCGGGCAATAGAGCGAAGCGTCCTTAACGTCGCCGGCCTTTTCGCCGAAGATGGCGCGCAGCAGCTTCTCCTCCGGGGTCAATTGGGTTTCGCCCTTCGGCGTAACTTTGCCCACCAGAATGTCGCCCGGCTTCACCGTGGCGCCGATGCGAATGACGCCGCTTTCGTCCAAATTGCGCAGGAACGATTCGGCGATGTTTGGAATATCGCGAGTGATTTCTTCAGGACCCAGCTTGGTGTCGCGGGCCTCGATTTCAAACTCTTCGATATGGATAGAGGTGTAGTAGTCGTCCTTGACCAGCTTCTCGCTGACCACGATGGCGTCTTCAAAGTTGTAACCGCGCCAGGGCATGAACGCCACCAGCACGTTGCGTCCCAGGGCCAGCTCGCCCGATTCGGTGCAAGGACCATCGGCCAGCACGTCGCCCTTTTTCACCTTCTGGCCTTGCGCCACAATGGGCTTCTGGCTGATACAGGTGTTTTGGTTTGAACGCTTGAACTTCGTCATCTGATAGATGTCAGCGCCGACTTCGCGCGACATCTGGCCTTCATGACCGCTGCCCTCCACGCGCACGATGATGCGCTCAGAATCGACGGAATCGATGATGCCCGGACGTTTGCAGATCACAACCGCCCCGGAATCGCGGGCTGTTACGCCCTCCATGCCTGTGCCCACATAGGGCGCCTCGGCGCGGAGCAGCGGGACCGCCTGCCTTTGCATATTCGAACCCATCAGTGCCCGGTTCGCGTCGTCGTTCTCAAGGAACGGAATGAGGCTCGCCGCCACGGACACCAGTTGTTTCGGGCTGACGTCCATGTACTCCACTTCGTCCCGATGCTTCAGCACGAAGTTGCCGGCCTGGCGGGCATTCACCAGATCATTCACGATGTGGCCCTGATCGTCAATAGTGACGTTGGCCTGGGCGATGAGGTACTTATCCTCTTCCCACGCTGACAGGTAGTCGCAGTGGGCTTCCACCTCGGCAGGCTGTTTCGCTGTGGCCGCCGCCTTCGCGTTGCTCTCCTTGATTTCAGGGCGTGAAAGAACCTGGCCCACTTTATAGTGCGTGTCGCCAGGGTTCAGCACCTTCACTTCATCCACCAGCACGCCTTCCTTCACGCGCCGGTACGGGCTCTCGATGAAACCGTACTCATTGATGCGTGCAAAGCAGGAGAGCGACGAAATCAGACCGATGTTCGGGCCTTCCGGCGTCTCAATCGGGCAGATGCGGCCGTAGTGCGTCGGGTGGACGTCGCGGACTTCGAAGCCCGCGCGTTCGCGGGAGAGGCCGCCCGGTCCAAGAGCCGACAAGCGCCGCTTGTGGGTGATTTCCGACAGCGGATTCGTCTGATCCATGAACTGCGACAACTGGCTGGAGCCGAAGAATTCGCGGATGGCCGCCATCACCGGCTTTGCGTTCACCAGGTCGTGCGGCATGGCCGTAGACATCTCCTGGTAAACCGACATCTTCTCCTTGATGGCGCGTTCCATCCGGACCAGGCCGATGCGGAACTGATTCTCCAGCAGTTCGCCAACCGCGCGGACGCGGCGGTTGCCCAGGTGATCGATATCGTCCACCGCGCCGATTCCGCGGCGCAGCTTCAGCAGATAAAGGATGGTGTCGATGAAGTCCGTTTGCGTCAGCGTGCGCTTGTCTAGCGGCGTTGCATCGGCCTTGTCATACAGCTTGATGTTGAACTTCATACGTCCAACGCGCGAGAAGTCATACTTCCGGGCGTCGAAGAACATGCCCTGGAACAATTGGGTGGCGGTATCGAGCGTGGGAGGATCGCCGGGGCGCAGCTTGCGATAGATCTCCAGCAGCGCGTCGCTTTGGCTCTTCACGCCATCCTTGCGGAGGGTGGAAGAAATCACGTTGCCCGCTTCGTCGCGTTCCGGGAAGAATATTTCAAAGTCGGTGATGCCGGCATCGGCCAACTTGCCGATGGTGGTGGGGGTCAGCTCGTGGTTCGCTTCCACGAGGACCTCGCCGGTGGACATGTCGATAACGTCCGCGGCGACGTACGCGCCCTCCAGGTCGTTCGGCGCCACTTCCACTTCTTCAATTTTGTGCTTGGCAAGATCGCGGAACACCGAGTTGGTGATCTTCTTGCCCTGCGTCACAACCGTGTCGCCCGCCTTATTGTTAATGGCGTGCGATAGCTTAATGCCGATCAGGCTCTCATTGACCTTCCAGAACAGCTTCTTTTCGCGAAGCGAAATGTTGGAGAGCTTGTAGAACGCGCGGATGATCTCCGAATCCGTCTTGAGGCCAAGAGCGCGAAGAAAAACAGTACCGTAGAATTTACGTTTTCGGTCGATACGGACGTATAGGAGGTTCTTGTTGTCGTATTCGAATTCCACCCAGCTTCCCCGATAGGGAATGATCTTGCCGAGGAAGTACCCTTGCGTCTGAACGCGCTCAAAGAACACGCCTGGTGAGCGGTGCAACTGCGAAACAATGACGCGCTCAGTGCCATTAATAATGAACGTTCCGTTTTCGGTCATCAGCGGAATTTCGCCGAAGAAAACTTCCTGTTCCTTAATGTCACGGACTGTCTTGTTGCCGGTTTCCGGGTCCTTATCATATACGGTCAACCGGATGGTGACCTTGAGCGGCGCCGCGTAGGTCATGCCTCGCTCTTCGCACTCGGGCACGTCGTACTTCAACTGCAGGGCAACCGGGTCGCCGCAGCGATTGCAGAAGGTAACGATGTTCCTATTAAATGTGCCGCACTTGTGGCAAAGCACGTCGCCGGAATGGAACGGATCGGTTCGGATCTCAGCGCCGCAGGCCGGATTGCGGCAGATGGTGCGCAGGTGATGCAGGCCCTTCAAGTTGCCGCACTTGCACTCCCAGTTGCCGATGGAATAATCGACAAACTCAAGCTGGCTGAGGCCTCGGAAGTCGGAAATTGGGAATACGGAACTGAAGACGCTCTGCAAGCCGCCGTCGTCCCGCTCTTTCGGTAGCAGGTCCATTTGCAGGAACCGCTCGTAGGAGCGTTTCTGCACTTCGATCAGATTGGGGATCGGAATCGAGGTCTTGATCTTCGAGAAGTCAACTCTCTCGCGAGGAAAACCGTTTGACACATTGGGCATTAATGCTTTTTCCTTATGAGCTCGTCACGAAACAACCGCGCTGCTTTTCCCTCAGGACGCCTCAACCGCTCCGGGATGGGGGGAGCGGCCCGCCGGCGGCGTTCCAGGTCATAAACAGGACAGCGAATCGCATCTTAACGACAATGGACCACCGCTCCGGTGAGAGCGATGGCGCCCATCCGCTTAAGGCCGGGCGGCCCGCGAGCAGACGCTTGCGCCAATCCAATGGGTCAGGACCCAACCAGATCGATACGCGGGAATTGGAGCTTGCGGCGCCGGAGCCAAAGGGCCAGCCAGTTTTCTAGACTGACGTTTCCGTAATAGCCGCTGAAGAGGGGACGTGGACTCGGGGGCAGCCCAAGACACAAACTTATTCCGGTGGCATTCAAGCCCCCACCGAACCTCAGGCACGCCAAATGCCCGCGGTGCCGGACGGGCCACGCGGGCTTCCACAAGATAATTTAAGATCACGAGGCAAAACCGGATTGCTCCGGGCAAGTACCTCCTGAGGATAGCAGGAAATACATAGCGCGTCAAACGACACGCCAAACTTTCCTCGCAATTCTACTTGGCGAAGGCGCCAACTACTTGACTTCAACCGATGCGCCGACGTCGACGAATTTCTTTTTAATCGCTTCCGCCTCGTCTTTGGTGACGCCTTCCTTGACGGTCTTGGGCGCGCCATCCACCAGGTCCTTAGCTTCCTTCAGGCCGAGGCTTGTGACTTCGCGTACCGCCTTGATGACATTGATCTTATTGGCTCCAGCGGCGGTGAGGACAACCGCGAATTCGGTCTTCTCATCCGGCGGGGGCCCAGCCGGCGCCGTGCCGCCCGCGGGCGCAGCCACCGCGACACTTGCCGCCGCTGCTGACACACCGAGCTTTTCTTCCAACAACTTAACAAGCTGAGACGCCTCAAGCAGCGTCAGGCCCTGAATCTGTTCCGAGATTGCGTTGATATCCGCCATGATTTCTTACCCTTCTGTTATCAGTTCCTAAAATTCCGTTACTGGATGGCGGATCGCCCGCCAAGCCAAAGTCTTTTCTATTGCGAAAACTTGCCCTCTTTGGCGCCCTGATCCAAAACCACCGCCAGATTCCGGCTTACACCGCCCACGGTCGAGACCAACCGGGTGGCCGTGGCGTTGATCAGGAACAGCAGTTTCGCGTACAGCTCTTCCTTCGGCGGCATGGAGGCCAGCTCGCTGATCGCTTTAATATCGATCACACGGCCTTCCACCATACCCGCCTTGAACACAAAGATCGGGTTTTCCTTCGAGTACTTGGTGAGCGCCTTCGCGAGCCCAACCGGATCCTTCGGCGTGAACGCCAGGGAGGTCATGCCTTTCAGGTCATTTAATAAGGTTTCAGCCGGCGTGCCGGCCGAGGCCTTCGCGGCGAGATTATTCTTCACCACTTTGTACTGCCCGCCCGCTTCGCGGACAATGCGGCGCAAGATGTTGTCCTGCGCCACGGTCATCTTTTCGTAGCCGGTGACAAAGAAACTGCCGTTGCCGGCAATATCCTTCTTAAGGGCGTCAAGATCTTTCTGTTTATCGTCTCTATTCTTCATACGGCGCCTATTCGGTGGAGTCGGTTTTTGCCTGTCCTTACAGCGTCTTCGCGTTGAACGGCGTCACGTCCAGATGAACACCGGGACCCATCGTGGAACAGAGGGTCGCGGTCTTCACATACTTGCCTTTCGCGGCGGAGGGCTTGGCCTTGATCACGGCCTGGATCAGGCTATTGGCATTTTCAAGCAGCTTGGCGTTCGAAAAACTCACCTTCCCGACGGGAGCGTGAATGACGCCGGTTTTGTCGACCCGGAATTCCACCTTGCCGGCTTTGATTTCCTGAATGGCCTTAGCGACGTCGGTGGTCACCGTTCCGGTTTTGGGGTTCGGCATGAGGCCGCGCGGCCCCAGCACCTTGCCGAGCCGGCCCACCGAGCGCATCATATCGGGAGTGGAGATGACGGCGTCGTAATCGGTCCAGTTTTCGGTCTGGATCTTATTGACCAGCTCGTCGCCGCCCACGAAATCGGCGCCGTTTTCCTGCGCCTCGCGCAGCTTATCGCCGGAGGCGATCACCAAAACCTTCTTTGACTTACCGAGGCCATTCGGCAGCACCACCGTGCCGCGCACCATTTGGTCGGCGTGCTTGGGGTCGACGCCCAGGCGCATATGCACCTCGACTGTCTCGTCAAACTTGGTGAATTTGATTTTCTGAACGAGAGTAACGGCTTCGCCAAGTTGATACGGACGAACTTCAACTTGCTTGGCCGCGGCTTCGTACTTCTTACCGGGCTTCTGGCTCATAATGTGATTGGTCCAAACGGCTCTGGCT
>CAJCIT010000095.1 GCA_903970405.1 Acidobacteriaceae bacterium
CGCCTTGGGTATCAGATGGCCACGCTGCCAGAATTCGACCTGGTATTCCGCGCCGTGCAGCGGACGCTGCGACACGCGAATCTGCCGTAGATGTCCACGCCGGAAAGTCGTCCCGCATGTCGAGCGAAGTCCCATTTCGCCTCTTGAGGCCGTCGCGATGCCCACGAAATCTTGTCCCGCGCGGCTTCAGAGATAAACGTGAAAAATGGCTTCGATCTCAACGGTGATGCCGTTGGGCAAACTGCCCATGCCAACGGCGGACCGGGCGTGACGCCCGCAGTCGCCGAAGACCTCAACGAAGAGATCGGAACAGCCGTTGATTACCTGCGGGTGCTCGGCGAAGTCCGGAATGCCGTTGACCATGCCCAGCACTTTAACGATTTGCCGGATACGGTCGAGTGTGCCGAGAGCATCGCGCGCCGCGGCCAAGAGTTGGATCCCCACCAGGCGGGCGTGCCGGTAGGCGTCTTCCGTCGAGACATCCAATCCGACTTTGCCATGAGCGTATTCTCCAGGCTTGATGCGCGGCCCCTGGCCGGACAGGTACAACATGTCGCCCGCCAGAACGTATGGCACGTAGTTGGCAACGGGTTTGGGGACCGGCGGCAAGGCGATGCCGAGTTGGTTCAATCGCGTTTCGATGGAGGTTTCTTGAGCCATGGAAGGCATTATGGCAGGGGCGGCGTTCACTGGCCGGTGAAATGAAAAAGCCGGCGATCCGCCGGCTTTTCACGAAAAAACTATCAAAAGGACGCTTGTTGGGTGGGATAGGGTGTGGGGTTAAACGATGGAAACTTTCAGGTATGGGCTCGGCAAGACGGGTAGTCTTCCGGTCGCATCAGGGCGGAGGTGGATGGAGTGAGCAACCTGGTCCTTTAGATTGAGTTTTAGGAGACACTGTTTACTTGCACCTGCAATACCAAACTCAAGAACCCATGAAAACAGGCCGCTTCGCGAAGCCGTGACTCGTTTGGGAGCGCAATTATTACCCGATATGGAACAATGCACATGGAATTTCGGGTCGCTGTTGACAGCTACCAGGTAGTTCGTACCTATTGTTTGGCCGGCTCAGCCTTCACCGAGTCGGGGTCCGGGTCGGCCGGTAGCGCGGATTGGCGCTTCAAGCGGCCGTCTCGGGACTCGTCAACCGAGATATTTAAGGTCTCGAGAGTGGAGCCGAGCACTCGATCGAGCGTGATCCGAGCGGCTGCGTAAGTAGCTTCCGCGGCGACTTCAGTGGATTTTGCGTTGGCTAAGTCACGCTGTTCAGTGATGACCAGGTAAGGAGTGGACGTACCGAGCCGGAACTTCCTCTGTTCGGCGTCGAGCAACCGCTCCTGGAGCACGCGGTTTTTCACGGCCGCCCGGTACTGGACGTGCGCCTGCTGCAGGCCGATCACTGCGTTCGAAACCAGGACGCCCACCTGGTTGCGGTCGCGAACGTTCGAAAGCTCGGTCTGACGGAGCTGCAACTGGTCAATGGCATAGTCGGCCTGCGCCGTGTAATTGTGGATGTTCGCCGAATAAGACAGCCCAATTCGGGCACTGGCGAAGTCGCGGCGAAGTATCTGTCCCAACTCCGTGCCCACGCCGCCAACCACGTTCGCGGCGGGAGGCAGTCCCACGGCGACGGCCGGCGGGTAAGATGTGCCGGCTAGACCGCTATTGGTCAATCCACCAAAGACCTGCAGGCTCGGCAGAATCCCGTTTTGGGTGCCCAACGCGCTAATTTGGGATGCCCCGAAGTTGATTTGGTCCGTCTTAATGTCGGTACGGGCCGCGAGTGCTTGCGCGACGAGATTCTTCAGCGGCGGCAGGTCATCCTGTTCTGGAATGACAATTTTGTCGATAGGCACAATGCGGACGGTGAGGAGCAGAGGATCAGCCAAACCGTTCCGGCTGAGCAGGTTTTTTAAGGCCACTTCCTGCTCCAGAAGGGTGGTCTCTGAAACGGTGAGGTCCTGTTCGGCGGCTGCCACCTGTGCTTCGGCGCGCGTGATCTCAATAGGGGCCAGCGTGCCGATATCGACCTGGCGTTTATTGTCGCTGAACAACTGTTGCGCCAAGGCCACGGCGCTCCGCTTGGCGCTGAAGTCTTCGCGATCGATGACGAGCTGGTAATAGCCGGAAAGGACGTTGGTGACCACGCTGATGATCTGGGCGCGGAAGGCGAGGTCGGAAACGCCCAGGTTCATCTTCGCGATGGTGATTGAACGCGCGTTAACCGCCACGCCGAAGCCTTGCAACAGATTTTGCTGCGCTGAAAAGCTCAGGTTGCCGGAGAGCGATGGATTGAGCGAGTTGCTCTCCGCGTCTTCATTCAAATACGACTGGCTGTAAGTCAACGAGGCGAGGCCGCCGGTAAGGAAGCCCTGTTGAAGCGAGGACGAATAATTGCGCCGGCCGTCGACCAGGTCGAGTTGCTCTCCGGATTGGAGCACGTTATTTAGCGGAAAGGTGATATGCGAGACAACGGCAGACTGGCTGAAGATCGGATCCAGCACCTGAGTGATGGGACCGATCTGGCTGATGGAAGCGTTGCCGCTATTGATGCTGCTCTTGGAACCACCGGAGGTGCTGATGCCGGCTGACTGCTGGCTGCCAAGGACGCCCTGTCCGCTGGCCACGGTGGCGCTGCCGGTAGATGTGCCGGTGGTGACGCCGCGAGCCGCGCCCCCGGCCGCGGCTCGCTGGACGGACCAAGCAGAAGCGATTGCGTTATACCGCTGCACCTCGAGATCGATGTTGTTCTCAATGGCGAGCGCGATGGCGTCCTGCACGGTCAGGTAGAGAATATTGCCACGGATCAGCGATCGCAGGCGCTCAGAATTCGAGAGACGGATGGGAGGCGCAATGGCGGCTTCGTACGGGCGGACCAAGACGTTCGATGGCGGCTTAACGGGCCCAATCCGGCTGGGGTCGGATCCTTGATCGTACGGCGACGTGTTCTTTTCGAATTGGGCCTGCGCCATGGGCGCCAACGACAGTAACCCGGCTAACGCGCAGGCTAGTGTTCCGCGCACGGCCTGTATCGGCTTCCTTGTAAAGAATGGGAGGTTGATGGCCATTGGTCAGGTGCCTCCTCTCCTATTGCGGGGCGTCCGGCGGCGGGGTGGTGTTCGCCGGCGCCGGCGGATTAGCGGGTATCGTTGAGGGCCGGGCCACCACTCCCTGCTTAGCCTCACTAATCGAAATGTTGTTGGTTTGGAGCGTCGCGCCCACTGCCTGATCGAACGAAACGCGCGCGTGGCTGTAGTTCGCAAGCGCCTGAATTTCCGTGCCCTGGGCGGTGGAAAGATCGCGCTGAGCCTGAATCACCAGGAATACGGTGGACGCGCCAAGCTGGTACTTTTTCTGCTCCGCGTCCAGAGTTTCCTGCTGAAGAATCCGCGCCTTGACGGCCGCCGCATAGCGAACGCGCGCCTGCTGCAGGCCGATAATCGCGTTCTGCACATCGACGCGGACTTGGTTCTTGCTTTTCTGAAATTGCAGCTCGGCCTGCCTCAGCGCTAATTGGTCAGTGACGTAGTCGGCCTGCGCGGCGCGGTTGCGAATGGGAATGGTCAGCGCGAAACCGGCTGAGTAATCGGGAAAGTTGCGACGGAACATCTGGGCCAAGGCGTTCGAATAACCGCCGATAAAATATGGGTCGGAAGCGCCAAATTCGTTCCCGATGTTTAAAGGATTCACCGAACCGGTCAAGGCGTGGTTGGTCAGTTCAGCGAAGGCTGTCAGAGAAGGACGCAAGGAACTCTTGTCGCCATTGAGGTTGATTTTGTTGCTCTCAATATTCAACTGGTTCTGGCCGATCTCCGGGCGATTCTTGAGCGCCAGGTCGACAAGATCCGAGAAAGACCGCTTTTCTTCCTGCTCCGGAACGCGGATCTTATCCAGCGGCACGATGCGCACGTCAGCGAGCGACGGGCTGGCCACGCCATTCTTGCTGAGCGTGTTCTTGAGAATGGTTTCCTGCTGCAGCAGGTTGGTCTGCGAAATCAGCAGGTCCTGCTGATTGGAGGCCACCTGGGCTTCGGCGCGTGTCACCTCAATGGGGGCCAATGTGCCGATCTCCACCTGCTTCTTGTTGTCTTCAAACAGGCGGCGGGAAGTTACCAGCGCGCTCTCCTTCACCTTGACGTCCTCGTTGAAGCTGACCAGATCCCAATAAACGTTCAACACGGCGGCGATGGTGGTGATCAACTGCTGCTGAAACTGCAGGTCGTTCACTTTCGCGTTGTTCTTCGCGACGCGAATATTGCGGTTGTTCACGGCCCTGCCGAATCCCTGTAACAGGCTCTGCGTGATCACCAGATCGAGGTCCGAGGTGGTGGAGGGGTTCAGCAGGTTCGACGGAACATTGGTTTTCGCGATAGAGTTGGCGAATGAGAACGTGTAACCGGTGCCAGTTAGAAATTGCTGACCGTAGCTGAAGTTATACGTTTTGCTGTCGGCAATAATCGCGTCAGTCTGGGTAATAAATGTGTTGCTCTGCGGCGTGGTGAAGTGGCCCCAGCTCAGGAATGCGTTGAATTGCGGGTCGAGGGACGGAAGGGTTGGGCCAAGCTGCGCGACAATGCCGCCACCCGAATTCACGCCGTTTCCAGCCGCGCTGTTGCCGCCGTTAGAACTGGCCAGCGTGGAGGCGACACCCGCGGTGCTGACACTGGTGGGTCCGGCGGCAACCGATGTGCCGACGGTCCGCAAGGCGTTGCCGCCTTGAGCACGGCGCAGGTTCTCGCCGGCGAGCAGTTCGCCATAACGCTGGATTTCTATGTCGAGGTTATTTTCAAGCGCGAGCGCAACCACATCTTGCGCCGAGAGGTAGAGATTTCCGCCTTGGATAAGGGCGTCGAGTCGGCCGGAATTGGCGAGATTGATGGGGGACACTCTGCGCGCCCGATAGGGGCCCGTCAGCCAGGAAAACGATCCGGACGGCTTTTCGATGCGAATGCTCGATTGGCCAGACAGAGTGGTGGAAAGGACCGCCGCCAGGCAGACCAGGGACAGAGTTTTTTGAAATCGTCGCATCAAATTCGCTGAATGACCTTTTGGGGAGACACCGCACTTCGAGTGTAGATAACGCAGCGCGAGACCGGGAGGTTCCCTGATTTCTCATAGTAACGCAGCGTTAAAGTGCGCCAATCCAATGTGTTGTCGTCCTTCGCGCCTGTAATGAAGTTATAACCGGGCACGCCGCCTGCCACAAGCCAACGGGGATAAACGGTTCATTCTGAGGGATGTTTCGGGGTGGGGAACGGATGAACGGCGTGAAAGTGTCCGGGAGTGGGATTGGGGTGATTGGGTCAGGACGGGAGCACCGGGGGGCGGCGCAATGCGCCGCAAAGGGCCAATCAGGAGATTGGCGATCCCAGGCGGCCTATTTCAGCCCATCCAGCCAGTTGATAATCGCGGTCTCGAGGAAAATGCGGTGGTCGTTCCAACCGTGATCCGTAGCGGCGTGCAAAGTGGTCACTTTGCTTCCGCCATTTGCCTCAATGGCGCGGACCAGGGCGTCAGTGCCGGCGGCGAGGCCGTCGTCAGAAGTAAGCGCGAGTAACGGCACACCGGTCAAACCAACGGCCGCATTCTGCATGCGGAACTCTTTCGCGTGGGCGATGGCTTCGTCGGCCATGCTCTCGGCCGTCACGCCGGCTAAGGCTTCCATGTTGTCGGCCATCAAGGCGACGACGCGGTCGCGAGGCAACCCGCCGATGGCGCCCATATCTCCCGCCGAAATCATGATGGCCCCGATGAGAGGGCGGTCATGCGCGGCGGTGTGGGCCACTACCCAGCCACCCATGCTGTGACCCGCAATAGCGATTCGGCGAGTGTCAATGCCCAGCGGCCCCGCGTTAGCGGGGTCTCGCAGAAAGGCGAGAACGGCGTCCGCATCCTCCAGATTCTGCGCAAACCGAAAGACGCCGGGACTACCCCACGAACCGCGATAGTTAAACGTGACCGCGTTCCAGCCGGCGCGGCGGACCGCTTGCGCCAGGTCGAGGTTCTTTTCGTTGCCCGGCAGACCATGGAAGATGACCAGCGTGGGATGAACTCCGGCGCCAGAAGGCTGGTACAGCACACCGTTGATTTTCACGCCGTGACTCGGGATGTGCAGCACGGACATCTTCGCGGGATGCGCGGCGTCGGCGGGGGGATCGGTCGAGATGGCGGCGGGGACCGCTTGAGCGGATGCCGTGGCCGTGGTGAGCGCAAGCAGAATTGTGAAAAGAATGAAGGCGCGCATAAGAATCTGTGGTTACTGAGCAATGGCTGAGTCGTAAGCTGCCGCGGCGATCTTGCCCAGCGCCTGGCCGGCGATCTCCTGAGCGGCGTTCGGGTCCAAGGGCACGTCGGCCATGTTTATGTAAGCCGCGAAGACCAGATGTTGTCCCGAGGCCGTGTCGATATAACCGGCAAGGCCTTTCCCGGTGATCATCAATTTCTTGTTCAAGGCATCGTAAACGGCATAAGTTCCGGTCTTAGCGAAAACGTGGCCGGCGGCAGGGCTCAGCGGTTGAATTTTCGCCAGCGTGCCATCGCGGCCCAGAATCGGCAGGGCGCGGTGGAAGAGCGGAAAACTGGGCCGTTTGGACATATAGAGCAGGTAATGAACCATGAAATCGGGCGTGAAGAAGGCGTTCCCGCCTGCGCCGTCACTTTGCGCGGCCCCGCTCAAGTCAAGACCCGCACTTTCGAGAAAAGCATGTTCTTTATCGAAGCCGGCTTGATCGAAATCCTTCGTGGCATGGCCGAGTAAGGCGCCCACCAGGTAGGGTGTCATGCTGGCGTGCAAATTCTGACTTACTTTGAGCGTGACCTTGACTTCCTCGGAAAACGGCGGCGAGACGTGCTCGGCCAGAAGGTGGCCGTCATCGTAGTTCGCGGCCAGGGTCTTGAAATCGATAGACGATGGCGGCTCGGCGTGTGCGATCTCGATATTGCGTTTGCGCAGGGCCTCAATGAGTGTGAGTGAGGCGAACCGGCTTGGTTCGGACACTTTGTAGGACTCCATGGCGGGTTCCCGGCCCAGGGGCAGTGTGCCGGTAACGGTCACCGTGCGCGTGCCATCAGGGCCCAAGACGCCGTCGTCAAAGCTGATGTCAGCTCTTGTCCCGGGCTTTCCGGTGAAGGCATGGTTTAGGAATCGCGCGTAAGCGGTTTCCGGACGAATCCGCAGTTCGATAGGCGCGCCTTCCGCGGCCCCGGGAGTGACCAGAACATCGATCACGTTGTCATTGACCACGATGGGCGAGATGACGGCGCCTGTGCCCAACTCGCGAGTTCCTTCCGGGAAAAGCGAGGTATCGACAAGGACGCGGCCGTCCACCTTTTTGATGCCTTTGGCTGCGATCTGGTCAGCAAGCCGATTGATTGCCAGCAACGGATCACCAGGGAGGCCCTGGCAGTCGGCGCCGCCATAGGAGTGGTCCTCATCTTCAAAGGCCATCGTGCCGTCGGGCTGAAGGCGGCCGGAGAGATTCGGGTCGCCGGCTGAGACCAGGACGATGTCGCCCTCAAGCACGCCCTTTGGGGTCACGGCGCCCGTTCTGTAGACGCGAGTGTGAAAACGATAGTCCGTGCCCAGGAGTTCAAGGGCCGTTCCCTCGGTAAGGAGCTTTGTGGTTGAGCCGGGTACGAAAAACTTATTCTCATTCAGGCCAAACAGGCGCTGGCCGGATTCCAACGAATAGATGGCAACGCCAAAATGCGAATGCGCAAACTCAGGCTGGTTCATGACGGCCTGCAGGCGATGGGTGAACGTGGACTGAGCAAGCAGCGCCGGGGAGAGTACAAGCGAAGACGCAACCAAGCTGAGAAGAGTGCGGCGCACCATGATTGTGAGTGTAAAGCAGGAGGTGAAGGAATTCGTCAGTGGACTGAGACTACCCTATTCCTTCTTCCCGGCCGCCTCTTACGCGGCCTGCTTGGTTTTGCAGCTTGACGGGCCTGGTTTGGGCTAGCCGCATTGGCAAGTTCAGCCTTCATCTGCTTGGCGCGGGTGAACACTTCGTCAAGCGAAAAATCGAACCCAAATGCCTCCGGAGTCCAAACCGCGTGGGTGCCCTTCGCGACCGCGGGCCGGAACGAAAACGAACGTCATACAGAATGCCAGCACGCCAGAGCACTGAAAACGTTCGAGATGCTTTATTTTGCCAGCTTGTGACTGCTAAAGGTTGCTTCGGCTGGGCGGGAGGGTAATTGGAGAATTGGAGAGGCCAGTGCGCCGCACGCTGCGGGAGGCGTTGTGTCGACCGAAGCGCCGCCAGCAAAAGCGGTCGTTGAGGGAGCGGAAAATTCTCTGAGGCTGGTTTTCAAACCCGATTGCGCGAGACCCATTGGAAGCGTCCGTCCTCAATCTGGCGGATGCGTCGCCCGATCTGCTTATACATAGTGAATCACCCTCCACCCGGCGAGCGCGGGAGCAGATGAGATTCATTCAGATTATTTGGCAACGGGCGGAACGGGGAATGTCTCTAAGAAGAAAAGGACTCTCACTGGGCATCGGCGGCGAGAAGGCCGCGTTGGGCGGTTCGGTTTGGCTTCTGAGCGGACTGGAGAGACTTACACTTCTTTATGATGTCGCGGAACGTTCTTGTTGCAGCGCTCGGGTGCTGCTTGTCAGCGTCGATCGGAATGGCCGGACAGAGCCAAGGCGTCCAGCAGACGGCTACAGAGGCGGAGGAGAAAAACGAGACGGCGGTGAAGCCGCCGCCGCGGTCAACCGAGATTCTGCGGTCTCTGAGCTTAACCCTGGAATCGATCTCGTCCCAGGCAGGGCGGGCGGTGGTCCAGATTTTTGCGCGCGGGTACGCGGCGAGCGAGGATCCGGCCAACTCAGATACGTTGCTGACAGCCCAGCGGAGCAGCGGTTCCGGCGTCCTAATGACCCCGGACGGCTACATCCTGACCAATGCTCATGTGGTGAAGGGCGCGCGGAATCTGCGCGTGGAGCTATCTCAGTATCTGGTGGCCGAGGCGCAGGAGCGGCATGAGAAGTATGCGGGACGGTCGATTCCGGCGCACGTGATCGGTGTGGACCGGGAGACGGATCTGGCGGTGATTAAGATTGACCGCAATGATCTGCCGTTCCTCGAGTTCGGCGATTCGGACAAACTAAAGCAAGGCGAGATTGTGCTGGCGCTGGGCAATCCGCTGGGCCTCGAGAATTCGGTGAGTTTTGGCGTGGTGAGCGCCGTGGCACGGCAACTGAAACCGGACGATCCGATGAACTACATCCAGACGGACGCGCCAATCAATCCGGGCAACAGCGGCGGCCCGCTGGTGAATGCGGAAGGGCGCGTGGTGGGCATCAATACGTTTATCCTGACGCAGTCGGGCGGCAGCGAGGGAATCGGGTTTGCGATTCCCAGCGCCGTGGCCAGCAACATCTACCAACAAATAAGGACCATCGGACATGTGCACCGGGCGCACCTGGGGCTGGTGGTGCAGACAATCACCGCGCAGATGGCCGATGGGCTGGCGCTGCAGCGGGAGCACGGCGTCATTGTTTCCGACGTCGCGCCGGAAGGGCCGGCGGCGAAGGCGGGCATTCTACCGGATGACATTCTGGTGGCCTTGAACGGCAAACCGCTGGATAACGCGCGGCAACTGGAAGTGAGTATTTATAAGCAGCCACCAGGGAAAAAGGTCACATTGCGAGTGCTGCGCGGTGAGCGGCAGATCGATGTGGAAGTAGCGGCAGAGGAGCAGGCCGAGCAGTTCGACGCGCTGGCCGATTTGATGGATCCGGCGACGAACGTGGTTCCGCAGTTGGGGATCGTGGGCTTGGATTTGACAGCGGAAGTGCATAAGATGCTGCCCGATCTGCAGCGTCCTGCCGGGGTGGTGGTGGCGGCGCATGTGGCGTCAACCCCGTACTCGGGACCGGGACTGGAATCGGGCGACGTGATCTATTCGGTGAATCGGAGGGTAGTGGAGAATGTGGCCGAGCTCAGAAAGATGCTGGATGGAATGAAGAGCGGCGACGCGGTGGTGCTACAGGTGGAGCGAGACGGACGGCTGCGGTATTTGGCCCTGGAGTTGGAGTAGGGATGCGAGCGTTTGACACGCTTATCGGGTGTCGTCAAGGATAAGGGAGCGCCGATGAAGCTGGCTAAATATGTCGGGTCCGCCAATGGTTTACTCGACCAGCAATTGGGCTACAGTAGTAAGGTCGCAACCTTGCTTCGATCGCGCTGGCACGATAGGACCATGGCCATGCAATATGAGGGGTGGGCCGCCCAGATATCGGAATTCCTGAATAAGTACGAATCCCGAATCTTTAAGGTTATATCCATCTTCGGCCTTTTGGCCTCTCTGACGAAACTCGTCGGGCGGCTGTTTTGTTGAACACGCCAGACCGGAAGAGGTCATCTCGCCGCCAGCATCTCCGGCAACTGCTCTTCAAGCCGGCTGTAGCCTGCCGCCATACCGTGCTCCATTCCCGACCTGCGCGCCGTGTCGCGAGCCTCCTTTGACTCATAAAGCACCGTGACCGTGACCCTGGTGAGCTCGCCGTCCTCCACGAACACGGTGGTGTCCAGCGCGTCGCCCGGATACCAGGACTCGTCGAACCTCTCAGTGGCGACGATGCGCTCAGGCGTCACGATTTCGCGGAAAATTCCACCCATGCCCATTTCCTTAGCGCCTTCCTTGCGCCACACATAGCGATACGCTCCGCCTACTTTTAGATCGATTTCACAAACCGGCATCATCCAACCCGGCGGGCCCAACAGCCAGCGCCTCACCAACTCGGGCTTGGTAAACGCATCGAATACCAATTGCCGCGGCGCACGGAAGTCGCGAGTAACTTGAATTTCACGATCAGTGGGCGTCGACACCTTGAAACTGTCCGGATAGAACATGCGGCTCCTTTATCGCTTTCCGCCGGGGGGCTGCTTCGTTTTCCTCGCTCCGGCTTTCAACTGGTCAAGCAAATCATCCAGCCTCTTGAAAGAGGTCTCCCAGAACCGGCGATAGTGCTCCAACCATTCGCTGGCTTCGGCCAGCGGCTTTGCCACCAGGCGGCTGGGCCGCCGCTGCGCGTCGCGGTCGCGCGCAATCAGGCCCGCGCGCTCCAACACCTTAAGGTGCTTTGAGATGGCGGGCTGGGTCATGGCGAACGGCTCAGCCAGTTCGGTAACCGACGCCTCGCCCGAAGCGAGCCTGGCGAGAATCGCGCGGCGCGTTGGGTCGGCCAGCGCGGCGAAGGTGGCGTCCAGGCGGCCCGGCGCCGACCGCGCATAACCACTTGGTTGCATAACCAAATGGTATTCCACCGAGGAGAGACTGTCAAGCCCTCTTAGCTGTGGCCGCCCGGCGGGACCGGCCACGTCGCCACCGGGCGGTGACGTGTAGCAAATGAGCTACGGCCCTTTCGCTGGAATGGTTGCGGTAGCGGCGCGAGGAAGATACCGTGTAATTGACATGAGTCTTGGACCGATCACCACCTTCATCAAGCATCACTACCGGCATTTCAACGCCGCCACGCTGGTGGATGCCGCCGACGCCTACGTCGCACACCTCGAAAAGGGCGGCGTGATGTTTCTCACGATGGCCGGCGCGATGAGCACGGCCGAGCTTGGCGTTTCGCTCGCCGAGATGATTCGCCAGGGCAAGTTCGACGGCATCTGCTGCACCGGCGCGAACCTGGAAGAGGACGTGTTCAATCTGGTGGCGCATGATTTCTATGAGCGCGTGCCGCACTGGCGCGATCTGCGGCCGGAGGATGAGCAGGCGTTGCTGGAGCGGAACATGAATCGCGTCACCGACACGTGTATTCCCGAGCATGAAGCGATGCGCCGGATTGAAGGCGTGATTTTGGAAGAGTGGATAGCCGCCGACCGGAAAGGCGAGCGCTACTTCCCGCACGAGTTCTTCTACAAGATCCTGCGGAGGGAGGATCTCCAGAAGAACTTTCAGATTGACCGCAAAGACAGTTGGCTGTACGCGGCGATGGAACGCAACCTGCCGATGTTTGTGCCGGGCTGGGAAGATTCGACGCTCGGCAACATGTATGCGGGCCACGCGATCTCAGGCGATGTGAAGAACGTGCACACCGTGCGCACGGGCATCGAGTACATGATAAGCCTGGCCGATTGGTATGAGAAGACGTCGAGGAAATCGTCCATCGGGTTCTTTCAGATTGGCGGCGGCATTGCGGGCGACTTTCCCATCTGCGTGGTGCCGATGATGCGGCAGGATCTGCAACGGGAAGACACGCCGCTATGGGGCTACTTCTGCCAGATCAGCGATTCGACGACCAGCTATGGATCGTACTCCGGCGCAGTGCCGAACGAGAAGATCACGTGGGAGAAGCTGGGGATCGATACCCCGAAGTACGTGATTGAATCGGACGCGTCGATTGTGGCGCCGCTGATTTTTGCCAGAGTGTTGAACTGGTAGGGTCACGGTTTGCGCGGGTTTGTAGAGCCACGCCCCCAGCAGCACAGCCAAATTCGCATCCACCAAGCCAATCGCGATGACACGCCTCCAGTTGACTCGAGCAGCGGGCGCACCGGCTGGCACTGTCAAGGATGTTGCCGCGCTTTGAATGAACCGCTGTAGCCGGGCTTGTCAGTTCTGGATCGCTATCTCGTCTAGAACACGAGTTACGCCGTCCACTTGAGACGCAGCAATCAGGGCGGCCTTTTTCTGATACTCGTTGCCGACCGTTCCGGAAAGCGTGACCACGGTGCCCGTGACGGTAACGTCTACAGTCTTGAGTGTGGCGAGTCCGGCGTCAGAGGCGAGCTTTGCTTTCACTCGGGCAAGAATCGCTGCATGGTCCAAACGGACGCCGGCTCGGGAAGCGGCATCTCTCGCCTTCTCCTCGGCATCGGCCATTCTGCCGGACGCCGATTCATTTCCAGGCGGCACCGCGGCACCCACCTGGCGGCTCAGATCTTTGGCCTCTTTTTTGATCTCCCCGGCCGCCTTTCTGGCTTCGTCAGAGAGCTCCCGCCCATCCCGGCGCGCTTTTTCATCTGCTCTCTCCCGGTCCGATGAACTGCAAGCCACCAATCCGAATATCAGACTCAATTGTAAAGTTGCCGAAAGAATTCGCATCTCAGTTCCTGCTAGAGGGACTTCTACGGGAGCATTTTGTTTCCCGTAATCGAACGGAACCCGGAACCTGTGAACGAATACCCATGAGCGCCTTGGCGGCGACCCGGCGTTCTACCGGCCAATCGGTCTTTTTTCAGATGCTTCGCACGGCCCGCCCGGAGACGGGCCGCCACCAATTGAAGCCTTAATAGCCATAGGGGACCGCGCAACCGGGATAGAC
>CAJCIT010000096.1 GCA_903970405.1 Acidobacteriaceae bacterium
CGATCTCGAGCGTCGGACCGGACGCGATCTAAGAACGAAGAAGATGGGGCGGCCGCCCACCTTGAGTTCCTCAACCGTCGCCTAAGCCCTAGTGCTAAGCTCTAGGACTTAATGACCGTCCGTCCCCACTTTTTTTCCGGCGCCCCACTTTTTTCTTGGCGCCTATGTATTGAGCCCGGCTGCACACCCCGACAAGTATAGAAGATGGGAGCAAGCAGAGGGTGGCGAGCCTGCTTGAGCGAGCCGCGGCCCGTAAGAGCGGACCCAGTGAACGGACGATCTGGCCCAGTGCCGGTGGTGCGTACAGAGCGAATAGCCGCTGTCAGCCGCTTGCTTACGCGCGCGAAGCAAGCGGACCGTGATCCAGCGGAACTCGTCTATGATGAGCCCCGCAGGACGGCGATCTGCACCAGGGCCGGCTTATATGCGAATGAAAATGTCACTAGCCTTGGTCCGCTTGCTTCGCGCGCGGTTCAGAAGAGCGAGCCAGCAGGGCGACGTTATGCGACGTCACATCGTTGAGCCAAATTCCCAACGGCGCGACTCCTTTTCCGCGCGGTACGCTGATTCCTGTGAGCGGAATCGTGGCGAGCCGGGGTCTGCGTCAGCTTTTCGCAGCTATTTTGCTCTGCACACAGGCGGCTTGCAGCGCTGCGGCCCAAACTCCGGCAAAATCGCCCGCGAAAATGGCAGCGGCGAAGGGCCAGATCGTCAAGCTGGAACGTAGCGCCAGCGCGATGGGTACTCTCTACACCATCGACATCTATGGTTCCGACCCAGCCCGGATGCAGGCCGTTGCCGAAGAGGCCTTCGAAGAGGCCTACCGCCTGGACCAGATGCTCTCAAACTACATAGCGGACAGCGAGTTGAGCCGAGTGAACCGATTTGCCTATGAACGCCCAGTGTCCGTCTCAAACGAGTTTTTTCAGCTCCTGGAGACGTGTTTCAATTACAGCCGCCAAAGTGAAGGGTCGTTCGACATCACGGTGGGGCCGCTGATGAAATTGTGGGGGTTTTATAAAGGGACGGGCCACTTGCCGCACCGGGCGGAGGTTCGGGCCGCGCTTGGCCAGATTGGCTACCGGAACGTGGAGTTGGACGCGAACGCGCACACGGTCCGTTTCCGGGAGGCGGGAATGAGCCTCGATCCGGGCGGCGTGGGTAAAGGCTATGCCGTGGACAAAATGATTGCTATACTTCGCGCCGATGGGGTCTCCTCGGCGCTGGTGTCCGGCGGAGGCAGCAGCATCTATGGAATTGGCTCACCGCCGGATGAGCCGCGCGGCTGGTATGTCCGCGTCCGGGATCCAAGGGACGAAAGAAAGACGGCGGCCGAGGTGTATTTGAAGGATAATTCGATATCCACATCAGGCAACTACGAAAAGTTCTTCCGCGCCGAAGGCAAACTGTATAGTCACATCATGGATCCACGTACCGGATATCCGGCGGAGGGCACGCTGTCAGTCTCGATTGTCAGTCCGCGCACGCTGGATAGCGAGGTTTGGGCGAAGCCGTACTACATACTGGGACGCGCGTGGACCCTGCAGCATAAGTCGAAAGACTTCCGGGTTCTCTACTGCGAAGATGTTCCGGGGACGGCATGCGCGTGGCTCCCATGAGCTCACGGTTTTTGGACGCCTGCCGCCGCCGCCACACAGACATGCGGCCCGTATGGTTTATGCGCCAGGCGGGCCGATACTTGAAGCCGTATCGGGATATCCGGGCCAAGCACGCGATTTTGGAGATCTGCAAGAAGCCGGAGCTGGCGGCGGAGGTAACTCTCCAGCCGATTGAAATTCTGGATGTGGACGCGGCGATTATTTTTGCCGATCTGCTGCTGCCAGTGGAACCGATGGGCTTGAAGCTGGAGTTTCTGGCCGGCGAAGGCCCATCGATTGACAATCCCATTACAACGCCCGGCGACATCGATGCGCTGTCGACGGATCGCACGGAGGATCTGGGCTATGTCGGCGAGTCGATTCAACTGGTGACGCGGTCGTTGGCGGGACGCGTGCCGGTGATCGGATTCGTCGGCGCGCCGTTCACGCTGGCCAGCTACATGATTGAGGGCGGGCCGTCGAAGACGTTCCTCAAGACCAAGCGGCTGATGTACGGCGACGAAACCATGTGGCGGCGGCTCATGGGAAAGCTAGTGGATGTTCTCGGCGATTTTGGCGCGCTGCAGCTCCGCGCGGGCGCCCGCGCCATTCAAGTATTCGATAGCTGGGCGGGCTGCCTGAGCCCGGAAGACTATGTGCGCTACGTGCAGCCCTATTCGCGGGCATTAATTGAGCGGCTCCGCGCCGCCGGCGTTCCGGTTATCCACTTTGGGACCGGCGTCAGCGGGTTCATCCGCGAATTGCATGCGGCGGGCGGCGACGTCATCGGCGTGGATTGGCGGATGAATATTGACGCGGCGTGGCTTGAGTTGGGATACCGGCCGGCGATCCAGGGCAACCTGGACCCAGCCGCGCTTTTTGCCTCATTGCCCGAGCTGAAACAGAAGGTGAATAACCTGTTGCGCCGCACCGGAACGCGTCCAGGACATATCGTCAATCTGGGACATGGCCTGCTGCCGGAGACGCCGGTGGAGAATGTGAAGGCGGTGGTACAGATGGTTCGGGAATTCCGGCACCAGGAGGCCAACCGGGCTTGAACGACGTAGCGATTGTTGGCGGCGGCATTTCAGGGCTGGCCGCGGCCTATTACCTCTCCCGGCAGGGCCTTTCCATTGTGCTGGTGGAAGGGCAACGGCGGCTGGGCGGGATGATCTCAACCGATGAAGTGAACGGCTGTTACCTCGAAGCAGGGCCTGACAGCTACGTGGCCAACAAGCCGGCGGTCACTGAACTGGCAAAATCGATTCCTGGTCTGTCGGAACAGATCATGGGCTCAAACGATGCCGCCCGGCGGATTTTTGTGGTCAAGGGCGGCAAGCTGGTTCCGATGCCGCGCGGCATGGTGATGATGGTGCCGTCGGAGTGGGTACCGGCGCTCCGCAGTCCGCTGTTCGATCCGGGGACGAAACTACGCTTCGCCAGGGAGTTTTTCCACTCCCGCAAGCATCGCCGTGAAGACGTGGCTATTGGGGAATTCGTAAAGGACCACTTCGACGAAGCGATGCTGGAATACGTCACCGAGCCGCTGCTTTCCGGCGTCTACGGCGGCGATGCGGGCCAGCTCAGCGCACGCAGCGTGTTGCCGCGGTTCGTTGGGTATGAGGAAAGGTACGGAAGCCTGATCCGCGGCGTTCGCGAAGAGCGGCGTCAGGCGGGGGCGGCGGGCCCGCTGTTTCTCTCATTCCAAGGCGGCATGCAGACTCTGGTGGATTCGGTGGCGCGGGCGCTGGAAGGACGCGTGCGCATTGTGCATGGACATGCGCGCGGCGTGGAGCGGCAGAGTAACGGAAACTGGCGGGTGTACACAGGCGATGCCGAAGAGGAGGCTCCCGATCTGGTGCTGGCGTGCCCTGCTTTTCGAGCCGCCGAGTTAGTGGCCCGAATGGACGCTACGCTGGCGGACGAACTTCACTCAATTCCCTATTCCTCAGCCATTACCGTAATGGTGGGGTTGCGGCGGAGCGATGTGTCTCATCCGTTGGATGGATTCGGCTTTCTGGTGCCGAAGCGCGAACGGCGGCAAGTGGCGGCCTGTACCTGGATCAATACAAAGTTTCCGGTGCGCGTAGCGCCGGACTATGTGGTTGTGCGAGCGTTCATCGTGGGGCGCGATGCGGACGATCTTCATCTGGCCTCGGATGCCGAGGTTGTGGACACGGTTAGAGCCGAGTTGCAGCGGCTTATGGGGATCTATAGTGGCGTTCAATTCACGACAGTACACCGCTGGCCGAACTCGATGCCGCAGTACACCGTGGGCCATGCCCAGCGAGTGCGGCAAATCGAGGAACAGATGCGCAACCATCCCCGGCTCTATCTGACAGGGAACGCCTATGACGGCGTAGGCATCCCGGATAGTGTTCGCTTAGCCAAGGCGACGGCTCAGCGGATTGTTCGTGCCCGCTAGAGATGGACTAAATGTAAAGTACTCCTCAAGGCAGTAATGACGCGAGTTTTCGAGGTCACTTTATGATCGTGTTGCCGTCAAAGATATAGCGCACGAAAAAAGAAACATTTAGAGGAAAACAAATGAAAACACTGTTGATTACCATGACGCTCGGATGCTCCATTCCCGTATTCGCACAAAAAGATGCAGAGCAAAGACTGCAAGCTTCAGCAGAGGTAATGAATGAAATCATGGAGATGCCGGATCGGGGGATCCCGCAGGATTTGCTCGCCAAGGCAGAATGTATCGTGGTGATCCCGAACGCAAAAAAGGCCGGTTTTATTGTGGGAGCGAACTATGGACGCGGCTTCTTCTCTTGCCGTCACGCGAGTGACCGGGGATGGTCCGCCCCTGGCGCGATCCGAACGGAAGGCGGCAGTTTCGGTTTCCAAATTGGCGGAGCGGAAACTGACGTTGTGATGCTGGTGCTCAATAGAAAGGGCGCAAACGGGCTGCTCAGCAGCAAGTTTACGCTGGGCGGCGACGCTTCGGTGGCCGCCGGCCCGGTGGGCCGCGATTCGCAGGCATCGACGGACGCAACCTTCCGCGCCGAGATCTTGACTTACTCGCGGCAGCGCGGTGTTTTTGCGGGAATATCGCTGGCAGGCGCGACGATCCGCGAAGACGATGAGGCAAACAGACAATTGTACGGGCACGACGTAAAGAATCGCTCAATCGTAGAAGGACCTGTTCCCGTGCCTCCCGCTGCGCAGAGCTTCATTGCCACCTTGAATAAATACTCCCCTCGCAAGTAGCTGCGGCTGCCTTGCCCCAGTTGGGACCCCGGTATCCGACAATAGGGGCTTAGGCCGGATACGAAGTTGAAGAAGATCAAATTAGGGTTAATTTACGGCGGCCGTTCCGGCGAGCACGAGATTTCGGTGCGTTCCGCCCAATCGGTTCTCAAGGCGCTTGACCGAGAGCGCTATGACGTTCGAGAGTTCTTCATCTCGAAGGAGGGGAAATGGGCGCCGCACCCGATTCTACCCGAGCCCGGGTCCAATCCGGACCTTGACGTTGTGTTCCCGCTGATGCATGGCACATTCGGTGAGGATGGCACCATGCAGGGACTGCTGGAACTGGCCGCGTTGCCGTACGTCGGAGCCGGAGTGCTGGCTTCCGCTGTATCGATGGATAAGGCAGTGATGAAAAGGCTCTGCGAGGCAGCGGGACTGCCGATTGTGGAGTACGCGGTCTGGGACCGCCAACATCGCGACTTCACGAACGCTTCGTCACCGTTCGCGTTTCCGGTGTTCGTGAAGCCGGCCAACCTGGGCTCATCGGTCGGGATCAGCAAGGCGAAGAACGAAGACGAGTTTCGTGCGGCTGTTTCCATGGCCACCCGCTTCGACCACAAAATTGTGGTGGAACGGGGCGTAACGGGGCGCGAGTTCGAATGCTCAGTGTTGGGCGGCAGGCCAGCGACTGCCGCGACGCCGTGTGAGATTTTGCCCTCGCGCGAATTTTACGATTACGAAGACAAATACCTTTTGGATAAAGCGAAAATTGAACTGCCTGCCAGGTTGACCTTGGAGCAAACTGCCGAGATCCAGCGGTTGGCCGTGGGTTGCTTCGAGGCGGTGGGCTGCGAGGGAATGGGACGCGTGGACTTTCTGATGGAAACCAGTACCGGCCGCATTTACGTCAATGAGATCAACACCATTCCAGGATTCACGTCCATCAGCATGTATCCGAAGATGTGGGAGTACAGCGGGATTGCTTACTCGGCTCTGCTGGACCGGCTGATCGATCTCGCCTTAGAACGAGCCGCCACGCGCCACGAACTGAGTTATTCGCTTTAAGAAATGAGGAAGATTTTTCAGGTGGCGCTTTTCGGCGCCACGATTACCTTGAACATGGCTGCCGGATTTGGCCAGGCGCCGCCTAAGCCACAGAATCCGAACACTCCCTATACAGGTGCGAGTAAATCGCTGAGCCAGGGGGCGAAGGCCGATCCAGTAACTGACCCGGCGCGTGAGTTAGAGCCGAGCCTTAAGCAGTTTATCGATGCTCTGAGCATCGTCCAGAGTCAGGCTGCCGAGACACCTTCGGCCGACAAGATGATTTACGAAGGTGCGATTCCCGCCATGCTCCGGCAACTCGATCCGCACTCGCAATTCTTCGATCCCGGCCAGTTCGATCAACTGAAGCACATGGAGGAGTCCGAGCAGAAGGGCTTTGGGAGCATCGTGTCGGTGATGGCGGGGCAGGTGATCTTTTTGCAGACGCTGCCCGGGACGCCGTCAAACAAAGCGGGCATCCAGGCCGGCGACCGGTTGGTGGGCATCAACAACGTGGCGATTGCTCCGCTGCAACCGGAGCAGATTATCAGCCTGCTGACCGAAGCACGCCAGCAGCAGGTAACGCTGTATGTGAGGCGGGAGGGCTCGGCGCGGGTCTTGCCATTCACGGTAAGTCCGGCACTGGTGGATGCGCCCAGCGTGGATCGAGCGTACTTGTTGAAGCCTGGCTATGGCTACATCCGTGTGGCGAGTTGGGATTTGCAGACCGGGCGTCAGTTGCGTGCGGCGATCGAGAAGCTGGGTGGTGGAAAGCTCAAAGGATTGGTTCTGGATCTTCGCAACAACCCTGGGGGCGTTGTGAAAGCGGCGCTGGAAGGCGCGTCACTGTTCCTAAAACCAGGCCAGCGAATCTTGACCGCGCGAAGCCGCGCGGCTGAAACGGAGACGGCGGATGTTCCGCCAAACGCCAAACCGTATGAGTTCGGCTTGGCAGTTATTCTGAACGACCGGACAGCCAGTGCGTCGGAGATTTTATCGGGAGCGCTGCAAGATCACGACCGGGCGCTGGTGATTGGCGAACCCAGCTATGGGAAGGGATTGGTGCAGAGCGTGATGCCTCTTTCGGGCGGCGCGGGCTTGGCGCTGACCACCGCGTTTTACTATACTCCCAGCGGGCGGTCGATCCAACGTCCGATTCGCAACTCGGCGCTCTCGTCCACATTCTCAGGAACCGAGAGCCGTCCGGTGTTCAAAACGGATGGAGGCCGAACGGTCCTGGGAGGAGGCGGCATCGCGCCCGATATCGACGTGTTGCCCTCCGTCCCCACTCGCTTCGAGGGCTTCCTGGACGCTCACGGCGTCTTTGTCGCGTTCGCGACGGCGTACCTGAACACGCACAAGGATGTGGGTGACGATTTCCAGGTGACGCCCAGCATTCTCGACGACTTTCATGCGTACTTGGCCGAGCGCAACGTGCAGCCCAGCATGAACGAATGGACGACGGAACGGACCTGGATCACGTCCCGGCTGAAGGAAGAGATCGTGATTCAGGCCAAGGGCGTGGATAAGGGGGATGAGGTGCAGGCGCAACGCGACCCGCAGGTGCTCGAGGCGCTTCGCGCGGTGGAGAGCAACCAATTGGCGCAGCCGAAGAGGTAGGCAAGGGGCCGATTGCCAATGGGCCAGGGGGGCGGAGTTGCTGCTGCAAGATCACCCCTGTGGCGCGGGCCTTCAGGCACTAAGTTAGGCTTTGCGGCGTTGTTGGAGGAACTGCAGGAATACCGGAATCAGCGAGGCAATGATGATCAGCAGGACTACCTTTTCAAAGTTGCTGCGAATCAATGGAATGCCGCCCAGCAGATACCCCAGAGTAATCATGGACGTCACCCACCCCGCGGCGCCGATCACATTGAAGGCAAGGAACCGGGTGTAACTCATGCGCCCTACGCCGGCGATAAATGCCGCGAACGTGCGAATGATGGGGATGAACTTCGCATAGATAATGGTCTTGCCCCCATGGCGCTCATAGAAGGCGTGCGTCCGGTCGAGATACTCGCGCCGGAAGATGCGCGAGTTCTGTTTGTTGAACAGGCCGTAACCGACGGTATTGCCGAGAAAGAAGCCGATGCCGTCGCCCAGAATCGATGCGATGGCGAGAAGGATAATCATTGCCACAATATTGAGCTTGCCGGCGCCCGCGACTACACCTACTGTGAACAAGAGCGAGTCGCCGGGGAGGAAGAAGCCCACCAGCAGACCGCTCTCACTGAAAACGATGAGGAACAGCGCCAGATAGCCATACCATCCGATGAGCACCGTCGATAATAAGTGGATGAGTTTGTCGGGGTCAGTCAGGCTGCGAATGAAGTCTATTAGTTGCGAAATCATTATGGCCTAGGATTTGAAAGAGGCCATGAGCCGGTCAATCACCGGCTGATTGAACTTCACCTTGCCACGGCGGGTCATTTCTTCCACCACACTGTCGCGATAGAGGGCATCCACGGACTGCCCTTGACGCTGTTCCAGACTTTGGACAATCGACTGCCGCTGCTTTTCAAAATTGGCTTCGTTCGCCGGGATCGATTCCTTGACGCGAACGACATAGCTGCCGGTGCCTGACATAACCGGACCGAACACGTCGCCGGGCTTCTTCGCGAAGGCGGCTTGCACGAACGAGGCCGGGCCTAGCCCCTCGGCTGTACCGGTACGGGAGAAAGGCGCCGATGAGCCAACTTTCCCGTTCAGTTGCTTGGCAACCGCTTCAAGCGATTGACCTGCCTTGACCAAACTCACCGCTTCGGCAGCCACATCGCCAACCAGTTTGCCGGCGGCGGCCATGGTGTAGCGATCGGTCGCCTCCTTCTCAACGTCCTTATACTCGCTGGGCTGCGTGGGAATCACATCCGTCACAACGGCGAATGCCATCTTGCCTGCTTTAGCGATGTCACTGATACCGGTGATTCCGCCTTTGGGAGTGGCCGTGTAAATGGCGGTGCTCAACTCCGGCTGAGGGCCAAGTTCAGGTAGAGAGCCGGAGTTCGGCGCCTTTTCGACAAGGTAATACCGCAAGTTGTGCTTCTTGGCGATCGCCTCTGCTTGGCCCGGGTTTCTGGCGATTTCGGCATGGGCCTCGGCGATGGCGGCTTCAAGCGCCTTGCCTCCGGTTTCCTTTTGGGCTTCCGCCAGAAGCTCCGCCCTGACTTCCTCGAACGGGCGGACGCGCGCCGGCTCATAAGCATTGGCCTGAATGATGTGATAGCCGAACTGACTGGTGACGATGCCGCTGGTCTGGCCGGGCTTCAAAGCAAAAGCAGCGGCCTCAAACTGGGGATCCGTTTGGCCGCGAACCAGCCATCCCAGTTCGCCACCCTTCTGCCCGGAGCCGGTGTCGTCAGACTCCTTTTTAGCTAGCTCCGCGAAATCGGCCCCTTTGTTGAGCTTCGCCAATATGTCTTCAGCTTTGGCCTTGAGCTTGGCGGCATCTTCTTTGGGCTTGCCCTGGGTCATCACCAGGATGTGGCGGGCGTTCACGCGCTCAGGAGTGCGGAACGAGTCAAGGCCTTCGGCGTACATCTGGCGCAGCGTCGCCTCCGGCACCTGAGCCGAGGCGATAAAATCCGCGGAACTGCCAATCACTAAGGCGAACGTGCGGCGTTCCGGAATCATGAAGGAGTCGCGATTCTTGGCGAACCAAGCCTGGATCGCAGCCGGCGACTTGTCGACCTTTGAAGTGAAGTCCTGTTGTTCGAACTTAATCCAGTCCAGGCTTACTTGATCGTTGGTCTTGTGGAAGTCGGCCTTGGCCTCTTCGGTGCTGACCATGGCCGATTGCATCGTCAGCGCCTGCAGCCGGCTGCTGAGGATGTAGCCCCGGACAACGCGCTCAAACTCGGGCACAGTCATGTTGAGGCTTGCGGCGCGCGCCTGTTCCGTGGCCACGTCCATCGGTTGACCGTTGCCGACTCGGGCCTGGATGAAATCGGCAACCTCCTGATCTGTGACGGTGATGCCCAACTCTTTGGCTTTGATCGCCATGGCGCGCTCAGAAACCAAGCCGTCTACAATCTGCGGAACGAACAGACCCAGTTGCGATTCGGGAATGCGGTTCTGGCGATATTGCTGCAGGCCCCGCATAACGTCCTCGGCGGTGATCTTCTCGCCGCCTACTTCGGCCACAATATTGGCGCTGTTTGCGCCGCCGATTCCCGATCCGCTGGGGACCAGGTAAATCAACATCGAACCGGCGACAAGCAACAGAAGGACGCCGAGGAGAATGCGCACACTCTTCTCCCTGCTCCGGAACAGATCGAACATGACGAAGAAACTCCTGGATTTACTGACCGCCGAGCGGGTGGACTAAGCACACCGGCTCAAAGTATCAGTATAACGGGCGGGCTCGGATCTTAGCGCGGATTCGGGGGCGAGATGAGGACAATGCCGGCCGGCGGAGAACCCTCCCCAGTCTTGGTGACCAGGTAGCGGATAGCGACGAAGAAGATCACTAACATGGCAATGAAGAGGGCGATCTCGATAAGGCCGCGGCGATTCCTAGTCTGGATGAAACTGCCCCACGCGCGCTGGCGTTTGCGCCTTATGCGCTCCTCATCGTTCTTGGGAGGTTTCTCCCAATAAGCGTGACGGCAGCCCCGGCAGCGGTATCGCTCAAATCCCTGCAGTGTGCGAACGAAAGCAAAGAGAGGTTGGCGTTTAGAAAGGCGGACGTCAAGGCTGCCGCAACTGGGGCACTTCATGAGATTACTTGACGGAAGTGTACCAGATGAAGACCTTCATATGACAGCACTTAGGCCGTCAGAGAAGTCTTAGTCTAGCCCTGAAACGCGGTAGCAAGGTTACTGACGGGTCAAGGAGACGGCGCGTAGGGAAAGCTCGCCTTCAGGACGGGTAGTACCAAGGTTGCGGTTGTACTCCAGGACGAGGACGTTGAGCGGGACGGCCGGGGCGGTGAAGGTCCACGACGCCGTATCTGGGGTTGGACCAGGGGTTGGAGAGGATGCGGAGGGCGGCGCGGTGTCCGCCTTATGCCCGGTGAGGGGACGCTCAGGCAGAAGATCAGGACTAACGAGCATGGCGGCCGTGTTAGGGCCATTCCCGGTTGCTTTATTGACGATTGGGACGAGGCGCCAAGTGAAACCGGATTCCCTGGGAATGGAATCGCTGCTGGCATCCCACTCCATGCGGTACTGCGCCCGGGGTTCGAGAATAACGTACTGCTCAATCAAGCGGCAGTTCTCGGGCTGTTGACCGGAGAAGGAGAAGTGCAGTTTTGCGGATTCCGGAAACTGGTCAATAGTAACACCGGGAACCATGTTCGGCGGAACGGCGAATAGCCAGTCGAAACCGTGATGAAAAACGGCGATGCGAAAGTCGCCGTTGGTGAGGGGCTTAGTGGCCGTGGGCGCCGGATATGGCAGTACCTGTTTGGCAAAGAGCGCGGAGGCCAGGCGCTGAGCGGCCTGATAATGGTTGGCGGCTATGAGCCTGTCCAGACATGAGCCAAAAAAGTCTATGTTCCGTTCGACAGACGGTACGTACTTCGCCAGGAGCGAAGTGGGCTCCTTCCCGCTCATGAGTGTCATGGCTCGATCGAGCGCCGGTTCGGCGGCGTCGAAGCGATGGGAATCAAGCAGAAAGCCGGCGTAAGAGAGGAGGATTTCCGGCCGGTTCGGTATCGACGCCAGGTTCGCTGCGGCGTCCGGCGAGATTTGCCACTGCTCGGCGAAAAGAAGCGTTGGGTTCGATGAATTCATCTGCAGGGCGAGGGGAAGCCAGTGTTCGAATTCGGCGGCGCGTTGCTGACGGAAGTAGAAATTGACCAGGTTGGCGCGCGAGTAGTAGCCGCGATTGATCCGTTCGGCATGAAGGTAGCTCTGCTCAGCCAGCGCGAGATCGTGATCCTGGAATTCCGCCGCAAAACCCAGCCTGATCCAGGTTGGGGCGTCGAACTGATTGAGAGCCAGGGCAGTCTTCAGAAGAGTTGACGCGCGATCCGGCTGCAGCTGGGACAGAGC
>CAJCIT010000097.1 GCA_903970405.1 Acidobacteriaceae bacterium
CTTCTGGCCAGACGACACCAAACGAACCGCCTCCTGCTTGTACTCCAGCGTGTACCGCCGCCGCGTCAACTTCTCCATCAAAGTCTCCTGTTCGCGATTACAACAGCTCGCTATGAGAGACGTTTTCTGGGGGCAAGCTCACTTTGAGCACTATTCGGCGTAAGTCTTTGGGCGCCTTCGGACGCAAGCTCAGGCCATGCAAAACTCTGGTACTGTGCAACGTAGCCTGGATTTGCAGCGTGGCCTCAGTCTTTGGGCGTTACTTAAGCGTATGCGCGCCCCGCACTAATTCACCCTGTCTCTAAACCATTAGGCGACGGTTGCCGGAAGCGAAACAAGCCCTCTGAGCCCAAGGTTTTCACGCCATTGCAGCGGCCTCTCCGCCAGAGACATTTCGCTGTAACGGCTGAGGATAGCCCGCAGCGCGAGGCGTGCCTCCAGCCGTGCGAGATGCGCGCCAAAACAGAAGTGAGCGCCCCACCCAAAGGACAGATGACGATTGTCCTGGCGCCGCAGATCCAGGCCATCCGGGTCGGGAAAGCGGGCTGGGTCCCGATTGGCTGCGGCCATCACGGCGATGACGGCCTGACCCTTGCGAAGAGATTGTCCACCCAGGCTGCAATCGGCCGGAGCAATGCGGGCGGTGTGCTGACTCGGAGGCTCGTAGCGCAGGAGTTCCTCCACCGCGGTCGGGAGCATGCCTGGATCCGCGCGGAGCGCTGTCATTTGATGGGGATTCCTCATCAGCGTCAGGAGGCCATTGCCAATCAGGTTCGTGGTCGTCTCCTGGCCGCCCACCATGGTGACGATAATGTTTGCGACCACCTCATCCTCGGTGAGTTGTTCGCCGTTCACTCGCGCGCTTGCAAGATCGCGGATCAAGCCGTCCCGGCCTCCATGATTGCGTATCGCGTCCCGGAAGTATGCCGTCATCTCTTCAAGGCTGTTGAGCACGCGCAGAGCACGATCTGGATTGTGCTGAAAGTTGCCCAGAACTTCGGCAAACGAGGCAGACCAGGTCTTCAGCTTCGGGTGGTCCGCCATGTCGACCCCGAGCAGGGCTGCGGTCACAATAGCAGGAAGCGGCTCCGCCAGATCGCTGATGATGTCGATTGTTTCTCTCCCCGCAAGGTTATCGAGAAGGTCATCGAGCACAGTCTGTATCTGCCCTGCCAGCCGTTCCACGCGGCTTACCGAGAAGGCCTGCGCGGCAAGCGTCCTCAGCCGTGTATGCCCCGGCGGATCCATAAACAGCAGTTGCTTCGTCATCACTGCGGCGATCGGCGAGAGTTGAGAGAGGCCATACTCTTCGAGCGCCTGAGGCGACGGCGTCCGGTCCGCCGAAAAGTGGAGCAGCACGGTGAGCGCGTTCTCGTAGCCCGTAACCACCCACGCATGGAGATACGGATCCCAATGCACCGGAGCCCGCTCCCGCAGAGCGTGGTACAGCGGATATGGGTTCGCCAGGATCTCCGGATCAAGCAACTGGTAGAGGCTTGTGAAACGCTGCAGACTTCCAGGAGCCATCGGTCTTGATCCTCGTACCAGGAGCTATCGTAGGAGCTATCGTGCGGTTACGGTCATGCGCTGCTCAATCTGCTCCGCCATGCCCGCCAGGGTGGGGTTCTCGAACACGGCTCGAAGGCTGAGCTCCACCCCGAACCGGTCCCGAATGCGTGCGATGAGCTGAGCCGCAATGAAAGAGTGCCCACCCAGCAGGAAGAAATCGTCTTCGCGATCGATGTGCTCCACATGGAGCAGTGCCGCAAGAACCGTTCGAAGGCCGCTCTCGATGGGGCTGGGGGGCTCGACGGTATTTGGGATCACCGTGCGTTCGTTCGGAAGCGGCAAACTCCGCCGGTCGATCTTGCCATTCTCGTTCAACGGCATCTGCTCCAGGCGCACAAATTGTTCGGGAATCATGTACTCGGGCAGCAGCATCCGGAGACTCTGCCGAAGCTCTTCCCGCCCCGGCAAGCCCCCGTTCTCGGGCACCAGGTAGGCGCACAAGCCGCGGTGCTCCTTGCCTGATTCGAGAACCACCACCGCGCTGCCTTGCACGCCCGGAAGGCTGTTGAGTGCAGCCTCCACCTCACCGCATTCGATACGGTATCCCCGAATCTTCACCTGCTGGTCGGTTCTGCCTCGAAACTGAAGGGATCCATCCGCATTCCAGCATCCCAGATCCCCTGACCGGTACAGTCTCGTTCCATCGTTCGGGCGCGTCACAAAGCGGCTTGCGGTGAGCTCCGGCTGATTGAGGTACCCGCGTGCAACGCCCGCGCCTCCAATGTAAATCTCTCCCTCTGCCCCCGCGGCGGCCTCCTGGAGATGCTCGTCCAGCAGGTAGACCTGGGCGCCTTCGATCGGACGGCCGATGGAAGGTGATTCTGGCATTCTGATTTGGCCCAGTACGGCGGTTTAAGTTGGCCCACCCTTGGGCACCACGGACTCTACCCTGTTTCTCAGTGATATGAGGGGCGGAGGGCGAGTTGGATTGGAGAGCCAAGGTGGAGTTATACGAGCAGATTCGTCGGGAGTATGAGTTTGGCGTTGGGTCGGTGATTGGTGTGGCGCGGAAGTTGGGCGTGCATCGGCGCATGGTGCGTGAGGCGGTGCGCAACGCAGTTCCCACTCAGCGGAAGAAGACGGAACGTCCAGCAGTGAAGATGGCACCGGCGGTGTCTTTGATCGACTCGATATTGGAGTTGGACCGTAAGGCTCCGCGCAAGCAGCGCCACACATCGCGGCGGATCTATGACCGGATTCGTGCCGAGATCCCAGGATGCACGCCAGCGCAGCGAACGGTTCGGCAGTATGTAGAGCGGCGCAAGCAGGCTCTGGGTCTGGCTGAACACGAGGTGTTCGTTCCGCAGAGCTACGACTGGGGCGTCGAGGCGCAGGTCGATTGGTATGAAGCGTATGCCGATCTGGACGGGGAACGGATCAAGCTACAGGTCTTTGAGATGCGCTCGATGGCGAGCGGTGCTGCCTTTCATCGGGCGTATCCATGTGCGACGCAGCAGGCTTTTCTGGAAGCACATGAACTTGCCTTCGAGTATTTCGAAGGCGTCTTCCGACGGCTTCGCTACGATAACCTGTCGAGTGCGGTGAAGAAGATCCTGCGCGGTCAGCAGCGTGAGTTGACGGCGCGGTTCATCGCGTTCCGTTCGCACTGGCAGTACCAGGCAGAGTTCTGCACCCCAGGTGAAGGCCATGAAAAGGGTGGCGTGGAAGGCGAAGTCGGTTACTTCCGCCGCAACCACTGGGTTCCTGTGCCGGTGGCTGCCGACCTTCAGGCGTTGAACCGGAAGCTGCTGGAGGATTGCCGCGCAGATGAGGGCCGCATCATGTCAGGCCATACCGAGTGTGTCGGCACCCGGCTGCTGACAGAGAAGGAGCATCTTCTGCCGCTCGCCACCGAGTCCTTCGATCTATCCGAGGTCAGCTTCCCGCGCGTCGATCAGACAGGATGCGCGAAGGTGCGGACCAACTCCTACTCCGTGCCGTTGAAGCCGGGCTCGATCGTCGAAGCCCGCGTCTATTCCTGCACGGTCGAGTTCCGGCACCATGGCAGCCGTATCGCCAGCCATGAACGCTGCTATAGCCGATTGCAGAAGATCTTCGATCTGGAACACTACCTCGACGTGCTGGATCGGAAGCCCGGCGCGTTGCGCGGATCGACGCCGCTGGCGCAGTGGCGGGCTCAGGGTCGATGGCCCGAGAGTTACGACCGGATCTGGCAACAGATGATCGAACGGCAGGGACGCCAGCCCGGCACCCGCGCCATGGTGACACTCATCCGCATGGGCCGCGAGTTCGGCTACGAGAGCCTGACGGCTGCCGTCGAGCAGGCGCTCGATCTGGGCTGCGGGGACGTCGCCGCGATCCGCCATCTGCTCATGTCCGATCAGTTGCAGCACACCGTCGGTGAGCCGATCGAGATCGGTGCCCTGTCCGCGTATGAACGCCCTCTGCCGACCATGATCAAGTACGACCGGCTGTTACAGGCGGTGCAGGCATGAGCCTCCAGATCGCAAGTATCTCTCAGAACTGTAAGGCGCTGCGACTGCCATCTGTCGGTGCGCAGTTCGCATCGCTCGCCGAAGAAGCCGCCCAACACAAGCACTCCCATCTGCACTATCTCGAAGCTCTGCTCCAGTCGGAGATGGAAGACCGAGAGCGACGCAGTATCGAGTTGAGGATGAAGGAAGCGCATCTGCCCAGGATCAAGACGCTGGAAGAGTTCGACTTCGTCCAGTCACCGCACATCCCCGCCGCCCGCATCCGAGCCCTGGCCGAAGGCGGCTATCTTGAACGTGCCGAGCCGGTTTTGCTGGTTGGTGATCCCGGCACAGGCAAGAGTCATCTTGCCACCGGTCTGGCGATCGCTGCCTGCCGTCAACGCAAGCGAGTGCGCTTCACCACCGCCGCCGCCCTGGTCAACCAGCTCGTAGAAGCGCAACGGGAACAGAGCCTGAGCCGGATGCTGGCACGCTGGTCTCGTGTGGAGCTGATCGTCATCGACGAACTCGGCTATGTCCCGCTTGCCGAAGTCGCCGCCGAACTCCTCTTCCAGGTCATCGCAGAGAGGGCTGAGAAGGCTGCCATCATCGTGACCACCAACCTGCCCTTCTCCGAGTGGCCTCAAGTCTTCACCAACGCCCGGCTCTGCAAAGCAGTGCTTGATCGGCTCACCGATCAGGCGCACATCATCGAGACCGGATCGGAGTCCTATCGCTTCCGTAGAACCCTGCGGAAGAAGACCAAAGAGTAAGCCCTGGGAGTTAGGTTCTGCTTCCGCTACGCCCTCCGGGCTACGCTCCAGCAGAACCCAACTCCCTCAAGATCAACACCCCAAAGGGTGGGCCAAAATAAACCGCCGAAGTGGGCCAAGCCAAGTTGCCAAACTCATGGCGCAGCTGAAGAAGAAAATCCAGTCGCCATTGGTTCTTTCCTCGCAGCTTCACCTGAGCGATCGGAACGGCCTGGTTCAACCAGGTGAAGATCTTCTCGACTAACGGGCGGCTGCTCCGGTTAGCGGGGTCTCCGGCGTGCTGGGTTATTCTGCCGTTGAGAGTGGAGCGGCGTCTCCGGCGATAAGAGTCTTCGCATCATAGACCCCTCGGCACCAATCATGATCTCGGCTCAAAGGACGATCCTGAGGAGTTCCCCGATCCGTGTCACAAAACTGAACATCTCGTCCTAAATTTGCCCATTACGAGACGTAACCAAGAAATGTATGACACGAAGAGATGTATTAAAACAATGCCGGTCGTCGGGTGATTCGGTGATTCTAAACAAGCCCCTAAAAAACGGCGATAGCGTCGAGAACGGCTTGATTGATCTCTTGATGGCCAAGGGCATTCGGATGAATGGTATCGGTCGTGTCTACATACGTCCCGACCTCGTGCTTACGAGTATCGAACAAAAAAACTCCGAGACCGTCTGAGGCGAAGATTGCGACGTTCATCTTGATGTCTTGTATATAGGCTTGGCAGATCGCGTCATCGCCGGTGCATACAGCAGCGGCTTGGCTGTTTTGCTTCGGTGTTGTCCCCACTAATACTCTCGGCAGCCCGGAGGTTACGGCGGGTGGAAGTGTTCCGACCGCAACCACGCCAAACCCGTTAGAACCGATACTTGTCTGGGTAAACGTAACGGTGTGACTTCCTGCTGCCACCGAGTTAATCCGAAGGAAGCCTAAAGAGGAGGAGGCTTTGTTCTGCGTGGCGATCAATGGCGTCATACCATGTGTGAGCGAGCCGATCTGCTTGCCATCCACGGCATAGCTGACAACGCCCAGGTTTCCATCGGTGATTCGATACCAGACATAGATAGGTCCGGAAACCACGGATGTTATAGAAAACATGAGCGAAGCATTCGCGGCGTCGGTCGTCAGCGCGTTCCAGAAAGATTCCAGATGTGTCTGTCCACTGGATTTCACTGAAGGGTCTGTAGCAAGTACCTTGTACTCAGAGGGAAGGGCGAGCCAAGCTATCGTTGCCTGATGGCAGGTGTTGAATACCTGCTCATATGCCCCAGCTCCCTTTACGTCCACGTCATTCGTGCTGATAAGCAAGGAGTACAAGCCTCTTGCGGCGAGTGAGGGGGACTCGCTGACTCCTACGATTTGGTCACCTGGCACGTCACATGCTTGGTCTCCGGAAACTGCGTTGTCGATGAGCGGCAAAGAGATGGAGGTCGCAACAAGTTCCGGATAACGCTGAGTCGAAGGGCTCTGAAGGGCATAACCCGCCGTGATCGAGTCGCCCAGGGCATGATAGTACGTGAATTCGCTGCTGAGGTTGCTCGCCGCTCCCCCTGGCGACGAGGTCACCACCCGTGACACAGTACCGCCGCATCCCGAGAGGAGATAGAAGAGGAGCAAAGGCCACGGTGAAGCTCGCATGCGTGAATCCTACCCTATATCTTATGGAACGCTTTCATATTAGTTGGCTGGACAGGCGGGTGGTGCCCAAATAGGGCTTTCGCGCGCTTTCCTCAGTGTCCCAGGTTGCACAAAGAGCTGGCCAAAACACAGGAGGTTAGCAAAAGCGCCTTTATCCCTGGGTCTTGTCATCGTGAGCAGAGATCAAGTGATTTCGCATAATCTGAGGTTCAAGCCCCGCTTCTTTGCTCCTGTGCAACCGTTCCTCGTGTCCATGGACTGCCTGCTCGTCTCCATGCTGCCGGAAACACTGGAATAGATCTAGGAGGTCAAGCTCGACGGGTACCGTGCTCAGGTGATGATCGGGGAGAAGCAGGTCAGCCTGCTCTCACGGAGTGGGAAGGATCGCGGCAATCGATTCCGGAGACGATGACTGCGCACCGCGGTGTTCTACCGCCTGGATCCACAGGAGACCCCAAAGTGCGGGTATGCTTCGCTCCTGCGACCCGCCGAACTCTTCGCGCCGCCTCACGCCGTGCGGAACAGAAGTTTGCCCTTTCGTCAACTTTCCGGATCAGTCGGCAGGCAGGTGGGGCTCGGGGATAACCGCGGAGAAGATGAAGGGGTGCGGCTGGTTCCGCTCGGAGCTATTGGAGCAGTTTCGCGTCCCTTCGAGAGGACAAGGAGCGAGTTCGGTAGTGGAGGAAGCTAGAGCGGCCGGCCTAAAGAGAGCCCGCTGTTCCAGTTGGTCGCAAGCGGCGCGGAGGAGGCATGACTTTCGGCTTCACGACACTCTCTCAGACTGGGTCCACTACATGCAAGCTGTATCGCACGGAAGGTAGTGGTTCAGTCTGTCACGCGCTGGGCCGGCGAAAGCTAATGGACAGGAGACCTCGATCGCATGTAAAAGCACCAGTAGCAAAGAAGAGGTATCCGGATGGAGACAGTTAGCGGTTCCCCGGCGACAGACATCACATGCCGCCCCTATTACCCTGCACTCGATGGGCTTCGTGCCATCGCCATATCCCTCGTTTTCTGGTTTCACTACGGTGTGCCTTCAGTAGCACCATTATCCCTGGTCAATGGTTGGGGATGGATTGGTGTAGACCTCTTCTTTGTACTTAGCGGATTTCTCATCACAGGTATCCTGTTCGACTCTGTTGACCATTCTCACTATTTCGTTCGGTTTTACTTCCGACGCGGGCTGAGGATCTTTCCGCTCTATTGGGGCTTTTGGGCGGTCCTGCTCGCAACTGCGGCAATCCAGCGAGTTCGTGTTCCAGTAACCTTCCTCGCATTCCCGGGATATTTCGCGAATCTGCTGCCGTCGCACATCATGCTCCCGGCGGGAGCGAAGGATTACATACTGACTTTGGGAACAGTTGCGGGCCATCCGTTCCGAATGTACTTCGGCCACTTCTGGACTTTGTGCATGGAGGAGCAATTTTATCTGGCTTGGCCGTTAGTAATATGGCTAGTTCGTGACCGAATTCATCTGTTGTGGGTATGTGGAGTTGGGATCGTCGGTGTGCCGCTACTGCGCTGGGGCCTAGTCACGCACATGTCGCCGGCTTGGGTTGCAGGCAACGTGATCTACGGTTCGACCGAGACCAGATTTGATACGCTGCTGGTGGGGGCGGCGGTTGCATTGCTGGCCAGAGGAAGCCAGCGTGAAATTGCGGGTCTCCGCGTTACAGCCTTGGCCAGCATCATCGCTGGAGCTTCAATAACTGGTCTGGTACTCTCCACTCGGCTTTATGGTGCGCCGACCGTTACTGCAGGTGGCCTCTTTCTGCCTCGCTGGCTTCAGGTCTATGGATTCACGCTGATCGCTGGAGTCGCCGCAGGAGTGTTGGTGCTGAGCCTACGTGGAGCGAATTGGCTAGGGCGCGCGCTAAAATGGCCACCCCTAGTTATGATTGGGCGGATGAGCTATGGCTTTTACGTCATGCATATGGTGCTGTTTGGTTTTATGCAGGAGGCGTATTTCAAATCTTCGAATCATACAAAAGAGCGCTATTCGCTTGCTGTCAGCGCTTACTGCCTGACATTTGCGTTGAGTTGGGCGAGTTTCCGGTGGTACGAGGCGAAATTTTTGCAGTTAAAGGGATGGGAGTGGCGAAAAGGATTCTTCGGTCTAAGTAGACCTAAAACGCTATCGCGGGTTGCAACGGCTCGGAGAGTGAATGGGGATAGTATTCCGGTCGCTGTTTCCACAACAAGTGCAATGCCCCAATAGATCATGGTTCCGTCAGAAAACGACAATAAAGCACCCTCAAGGAGACTGGGAGTGCGGCGATTATTCCAGCGTTATGTCATAACTGGAACGGAAAACCGGGCTTCCAAGCGCCCATCTGAAGAAGGAGGAATAAGGATGCCGACCCCGCGCGATCGCAGAACAATCAGCCATCACGGCTACACGCACAGCCTAAGCTAGCCGGGCCGAAAAGACGTTCGGCTGGTTGAAACAGCCAGCATGGGATTGCATAAATATTATGCAGATTCCCCATCAAAATAGCCATAGCTACCGTAACCATAGCCATACTCCGCCATTCCCCCGGATTCTCCATTGAGAATGAATCCCACGGGATCCTTATCCCTGCGGCGCCAGAGATTAAGAGCTTGTTCTACCCCCTTTCTCTTGGTCAAACCTGGGCGAAGAACAAGCAAGCCCGCATCCGCGAGTTGCAACAACATTAGCGTGTCGGCTACGCCCAGCAGGGGCGGTGTATCTAGGATGATTACGTCGAACTGTCGCCGACATTCAAGCATCATGTCCTGCATCTCCTGCGACGAGATCAGGACTACAGGCTGTGGGGGTTTGGGTCCATTCGGCAATACGAACAGGCTGTCTGTACCGGCTACGGCCTTGATTGCCGTGGAAAGGGGAGCAGCACTCGAAATGACGTTCGTTAATCCGGAAGATGTCGACATTCCCAATCGAGTGGCCTGTGTGCCCCTTCGAAGATCGCAGTCGATGAGCAGAGTTCTCTTACCCCGGAGTGCACAGATAGCGGCCAGGTTCAAAGAGACAGTCGACTTGCCTTCACCTGGGACCGTGCTTGTAATGAGAATGACCTGGGGATTTCCACCAGCCTTTGAGTGTTGTACGGACTCCCAGAGTCCCTGCAGCGCTTCCGCCCATATGGAATGTGGCCGCTCCAAAACCTCAATGCTTACCTGTCCAGGCCGGGTGTTAGTGGACTTAGCATTCGCTTTTGTGGACCGAAGCCGTGGAAGGTAGCCAATCAGGCTGAGGCCGGTAAGAGCCTCGATATCCTTTACATTGGAGATGCCATCCTTCAGCAATTCAATGGCAAGAGCAAATGAAAGGCCAGCTATGAGGCCCGCAAAAAGGCCGATCACTATGAGGATCCAGGGCTTTTTCCCAGCCGGCACAGTTGGCGGTTCGGCCAGGTCAACGACGTCGACTTCAGCCGACTCAAGGCCGGAAGTAATGGTAGCTTCCCTTAGCCTCTGAACGAGCCCTTGATACAAGTTGCGATGCCCTTCGTAGTCGCGAAGCAGGATGGCGTACTTTACCATGTCACCCTGTGAGGAGAATGCCTGTTTTTCGCTCTGCTTCAAAGCGCTCGACGTCATCTGCTCATTGGCATTGGCCGCAGAAAAGTCCAGCTTTGCTTGATTTAGAATACGATCTTGTTCCGCCTTAACTTGTGCGTTAATTTCTGCCAGCTGCGCTTTGGCCTCCCGCACGTCGGGGTAATTCTGTCCGAAATGCGCGGTCAACTCGGCGTATTTGCTTGCTGCTTCAGCTTGGGTAGCGCGCAGAGTCTGAAGGAGACCTCCCTGCTGATTCGCCGTCGACTGGGAGAGCAAGGGCATTTCGCCCTCGATCAAGTTCGGATCAGAGTCTTGAAGGAATCTATACTTTGCCTCAGACAATATCCTTTGAACTACCGCCGAATCATATGCGCGTGTAAGGGCAGTGAGGTCCTCCGCCGTAAGGTTACTCTGGGTCTTGTCATCAATGCCCACCAGACCAAGCCTTCCTTGAAGGCTGGTCAGAGTGGTCTGATCGGTTTCAATTTGCTGTTTTAGGTCATCCAACTGGCCGATGAGCCACGACGATGCTCTCTGTGAGGCGCCGTACCGCATCTTGAATAAACTCTCGATATAGTCGTTCACGAGAGTGTTGATGATCTTTGCCGATAAGACGGCAGAACCCGTAGTGCAGTTAATCGTAACTATTTCTTCTTTTGGATCCCTGGTAACGCGAATAGACTTTGATAGAAGCTCCAGCACCTTGTCCCGGGTAACGGGATCGGCCATGGTTAGATGCTTTTTGGCATCGCCCCAAAAAGCCGGGTCGGCAACTAGGTTCAGTTCGTTTGCCACTTTGGCAAGGAGAGTGCGACTTTGTAGGATTGATACCTCTGCCGCGATTTTGTCCGCACCTTCCGATAGATCGGAAAGAGGCGCGGAGCTGTAACGACTTGCCGCTCCAGGCTGTATCCGGATGACCCCCTCAGCCATGTATTTGGGATGTCGCAAGGACAGGGCAACACCTGCTAGCAGTCCTGCGGCCGTCAGAGCTATAATCAGGTATCTTTGCCTGAGTAACATCCTAAAGATGTCCCAAAGCCCGAGTTCTGAAGGTCTTTCGTGACTACTACTCAATGGCATGAATTGATTCTCAACTGAGATCCTAACGTGGGGCTGAGAGACTTTCCGTCTAGTGTACATGAGATGCTGAGGGCAAACCCAGTTGGCAAGCCGGGTGCATCACCAGCCAATTAAAGCGTTTGTATTGCAACAGCACAGTTGAAGCTACGCGGTAGCGCAATGGCCACATGCACACGCCGACTCGCAGGGGCTCCGCAAGTTGGGATGGTGAAGTAGGATAGCGGTCTGAGCTTAACCCGACCAACCTCTCGAGGTGTCTGGTGGCACGAGGTCCTGAGGCCGTTGTATAGCCATAGAGGAAGCGTTTAGTGAGGCCGTGGAGACACAGGAATCTTTGTTTGGAAACCAGAGCGGGGAGGCGTAATCCTTAGCAAGGGGGCTTCACCTGCAACGCTCTTCTCAAAAGCAAAATACATCGTGAAGCAATGGGTCAATGGAGGTATGAGCTTGCCCCCAGAAAACGTCTCTCATAGCGAGCTGTTGTAATCGCGAACAGGAGACTTTGATGGAGAAGTTGACGCGGC
>CAJCIT010000098.1 GCA_903970405.1 Acidobacteriaceae bacterium
CGTCAGACTTCCGAGCTGGTCGCGGCTCCAGTAGGCGCGGTGCGTCCATTTGGCGCCATTTTTTGCCGGTTTAGCGCGCGGACCCTTGCTTGAGGGGGACCTCATATGGTTCTATTGACGAATCTAATTCTGACGAATCTAATTCCGGGAGGCCGCGCATGACGAAGATTGAAGCCATCATTCAGCCGAACAAAGTCAGCGAAGTCAGAGAGGCGCTTGAGGCGGCTGGGGTTACCGGTCTGACCCTCAGCGAGGTGCAAGGCCATGGCCGTCAAAAAGGACACAGCCAGGTATATCGCGGGAATGAGTATACGGTGGACCTCATCCCCAAAGTGAAAATTGAACTCGTGGTTGCGGAGAGCCGAACCGAGGAATTGATTGGCGTTATATCGGCGGCCGCCCAGACCGGAAAAGTCGGGGATGGGAAAATCTTTATCTCCGACGTCCGCGAGACCGTTCGGATTCGGAACGGCGATCGCGGCGACCTCGCCCTGTAAGCGAATCTTATCTCCCAGTTGAGACCGATTTGAACTTCTGAGTGAACCGGCCGTTTTGTTGGGCGGTGCGCGTTCAGCTTGTGCGCGTTTAGAATGATTCGACAGTCTGAAAGGGAGACAAGAGATGGGATCAAACCCGAAGCAGGCGCAAGGGTTCCTGCTGTTTACTAGCGGATTTACATTGACAACCGCCGGGTTCGCCACGGGAGGGAACCTGCTGCTGTTAGTGGCCGGCGTGGCGCTGCTGGCGCTTTCCATTTGGGTGTTCTTGAGGTGCAAGCCACTGGAAGAAGGGGGGAACTGAATCGTGGCGATACTTGGACTTCTCTTAGCGGTGGCGGGAATGGCCGTGAGCATTCTGAGCCTGACCATCACCGCGAACCCCACAGGGCGGCTGGCGATTGTTCTGGCGGGCATCGCGATCTCGCTGTTCGGCATCGCCGGATTGGTGAACCGCGCCTACTTGAAGAACGCCATTTGGAGGAAAAAGTGATAAAGCGTCTCATCCTGCCATTGATTGCCTTGTGCGCGCTGAGCGGACTCGCTTATGGCGAAGCGGCGGCGCCCGCGGCCGCGCCAGTTGCCATTACGGATGCCGATCTGAAGAACGTGACGCCGCCGAAAGCTGAAGATCGGGCGAAGGGCGATGCAGACGGCTCAGTGACCGGGACGGTGGGCGACGTAACGGTCAGCGACGCCAAGAAGGGCCTCACGTTGCCTGACCTGGTGAATCAAGTGGGGCAGAACAAGATCGCGATCAACTTCGTTTGGACGCTGATCACCGGTTACCTGGTCATGTTCATGCAACTGGGCTTCGCCTTGCTTGAGACCGGGCTTTGCCGGGCGAAGAACGCCAACCACACCATGATGATGAACGTGGGAGTTTACGGCATCGGCATGTTTGCGTACTGGGCGGTGGGCTTTTCGCTGCAAATGGGCGGCGTGGGCGGCGTGGCGAACCTGGGAGGCATTCCACCGCTGAGCGCCGAATATACGGCGACGCTCTTCGGAAAACCGTGGGGCTTGTTCGGCCAGACCGGCATGTTCCTGAGCATGCGCGGCAATTACGACGTGGCGGTAATGGTGCTGTTCCTGTTCCAGATGGTGTTCATGGACACCGGCGCGACGATTCCGACGGGCGCGGCGGCCGAGCGGTGGAAGTTCACCGGCTTCGCGGTTACCTCAGCGCTGTTTGCCGCGTTTACCTATCCGCTGTTTGCCAACTGGGCGTGGGGCGGCGGCTGGCTTTCCACGTTGGGAACAAACTATGGCCTTGGCAAAGGATATGTGGATTTCGCGGGCTCGGGGGTAGTGCACGCCGTGGGCGGATTAACCGCGCTGGCGATTGCGATTGTGCTGGGTCCGCGCATCGGGAAGTATTCGCGCGATGGTAAACCGCACGCCATTCTGGCGCACGACATCGTGCTGGTGCTCACCGGATGCCTGATACTGGCATTCGGATGGTTCGGTTTCAACCCTGGTTCCACGCTTGGCGCTTCCGGAAACGGCGCGCTGCGCATAGGGTCCATCGCGGTGGCAACGATGCTGGCCAGCGCCACGGGAATGCTGACGGCGATGTTATACATGTGGCTGGTTTACGGCAAGCCCGACGCCTCGATGACCGGCAACGGCTTCCTGGCGGGACTTGTTGCAATCACGGCGCCTTCCGGCTTCGTGTCGCCCATCGGGGCGGCCATCATCGGGGCCATCGCGGGCGTGCTGGTTTGCATTTCGGTAGCGTACGTGGAACGCGTGCTGAAGGTGGACGACCCGGTGGGCGCCGTCTCCGTGCATGGAACCTGCGGCATTTGGGGCGTGATCGCTGTGGGCCTGTTCGCGGACGGCAAAAGCAACTACGGCGGCTCCTGGAACGGCGTCACGGGAAGCGTTACCGGCCTGTTCTATGGAGACTCCACGCAACTGATTGCGCAGTTGATCGGCGTGGCCACGCTGCTGGGCTTCGTGTTTGTGCTCAGCTTCGTGTTTGCCGTGATTGTGGACAAGGTGGTGGGACAGCGCACGTCGGCGAGGTCGGAACTGGATGGTCTTGACTTGCCGGAAATGGGCGCGCTGGCGTATCCGGAATTTGAAATCAGGGTGCCGAGTATCCAATGAACAGCGCGGAATATCCTCTCAACCTCGTCCCGCTTCCCGCCGCCCAACCGGCGCTGCGGCAGTCGTCCGTAATGTCTGTCATGCCGCTGGCGCCGTGGCGCGATCCACATTCGGTGTCGCCGGAGGATCTCCGCGGGCACATCGCGCGGCTGGAGGAGGCCTTCCGGCGGAACCCGGCCTCGGCAGATCTAGCCACTTGCCTGGGCATGGCCCACGCCATGAACTACGATGTGTACCGTTCAATGGACGCGCTGGAAGAAGCGGTGCGTCTGGACGGACAACACTTCTTCGCCCAGTTGAAGTATTCGGAGCTGTTATACCGGATTCGCACGCTGCATCGCGCGGAGGCTGAAACCAGGAAGGCGCTGGCTCTGGCGGGCAACAACTGGGAGCTGACGATGGCGCGCAAGCAATTGCAGGAGATCCGCGCGCTGCTGCGTAAAGGGCATGAGCGGCCGGCGCTGACCAGATCCCTTCGTGTTCCGGTCCTCCTGCTGGTGGTGATGGCGATTGTGGCGGTAGTATCGAGGTTTTTTGTATGAACTGGCGTCATTTCACGGCGGCGGCGGTTCTGGTCAGCGTGGTCCTGTGGACGGCGGGAGCGCCGCCGTTCGCAATTGCGGCGGGCGTTGTGTTTTCGCTCGGCGCGGGGTTATGGAGGAGGCGGACGAATTGAAGGATCAGCGAGCCGAACGAATAACTTGGTTCCCGAGGGTCCACCGTTGGCCGCCGGCGTCAATAACTGGACATAGCCAAAGTCCTTCTGCACCCGGTAGTGTTCCTTCACTTCGGCAACGACTGGATACACGTAGCCCGGAATGCCAGGATACTCCGTTGGCAGCCACTGCAGCCGCGGGCAGTTGCATTTCACCATGCTCTGGATACCGTAGGTAGTCAAGAAATTCGGACCCGGCGGCGCAATCACGAACGCCGGTGGATGGCTTCTTACTTCCGCGGCGTCTCGCGCCTGGAGGCGCTGGGACATCATCAGGTGCAGGAATTGGACTGAGAAGGTGGAACCGGGCCGGTGCGCCGCGAAATTGATTCCGCCGCCATAGGGGAACTCGAGCAGCGGGTCTCCGGCCTCGGAATGCTCGACGATGTACCGGTAGACCTCGCCGCTTGAATCGCCCACCCGGACCGGTCCGGCCTTGGTTTCGACCGTCGTGTAGCGGGAAGGATCGAACTGATCGGGATAAGCCATCGCAATCCGGCTGGCCGAGTAAAGTAGCAGCAAGACTGCGAAGGCGTTCTGTATTCCAGAGTGCGGCGCTCCAGCCGAGCCGGCCTTATGGATGAACAGCCACACCAGGTAAGGACCCAGAAAGGCGAAGAACGGATAGCAGAGCGCCGAAACCTCGGTGGCCGGGGTGAGGAGCGTGCCAAAGAGCCCGCGCCCCGCTATGGCGGAGGGAATGCTAACAAGGAAGAACAACGTCCACTGTTCCTGGGTCAGGGTCCCGCGCTTTCGTAACCAGAGCGCCGCCAGACATATCGTAATGAGGAGCGCGGGCCACATCACCATCAGCAGGATGGGGCTGGTCCCTACAATCAACGGCAGAAGGGCCTTCACCCTTGACCATGAGCGGGCTCCCTCTATGACGTCCCGGCTTAAGACCCAGTAGTAGGCAGCGAAAATCGCGAAGCCGGGGAGCGCCAGTGCTTCAACGATTCGGAACCAGCCATGTGCCCGTCGAAAATCCCGCCGGCCCGGCCAGCTTAGGACTGCCAGCAAAAAGGCAGCTTCCCCGATGGCGGCCATTCCGCCAAAGATGCCAAATCCGGTGGGCCACCAAGGGCATGTTTGCGCCGCCAGTCCGTATCCCTGGATGCCTTCGAGCATCGGTTTGAGCCCGAATTTCGCTGAGCACGACGCTAGAAAGACAACCGCCGGCAACACGCAGGCTGTCAAAAGGAGGGCATAGTACCTGAGGGCCGCCGTGAGTCCCGCCGCCGTCTTTCGGACCGAGAAATCGTGCAGCAATAGAAGAGCGAGCGCGCCCAGCGCTGTGACCATGCTCTCTGGCTTCGAAGCCAGCGACAGGAAACACCCAACAGCCAGGACGATGACGGTAAGCCGGCGCAAACCGGATTGAATCCACTCCACGCCCGCGTCCAGGATCATGACCAGACCCAGACTGGCCAGGGGCAGCGAAGGGGAGTAAGTCATGAGGGCGAGTAATCCGTACTTAATAGTGGTGGTGCAACAGATGCCTAACAGAAACAGCATCGTGACGGCCGAGGCCAGCGGAGGCATAAGACGGCGCGAGAGCCGGTAGAAGAAAAGCACATTCAGCGCGCCCAGCAGATCCATTCCCAGCGACGCCACCCAAAACTTGACGCCGAACCAGCGCAGCCAGTACCCCAGCAGCACAATGGATAGCGGCGGATAGTTGAAATTGAAATCGCGATACGGGAGCTGGCCCCACGCAAACCTCGCCGATTGGAAAAGCCACATCGGTGGATCGAGAGCTAGCAGGGTGGGCAGCGCGTTCCACCGCAGCAGGGCGAGCGCCAGAGCAACCGCCGCAACAACCGAGGCCACCCATCGCGAAGAACGGCCGCGGCTGGACTCATTCACGCTCGCCTCAGGAGGGGGATGACATAGAAGATTGAGATTTCCATTTTACTTGTGAGTTTTCCGATTTTATCATCCGCCGGCAATTCTTAAGATCTCTTAGGAGGCTTCCGGGAACAGCGCGAAATGAGAAGGGCCGCGATGTCCGGTTTTGATAACGTGGTTAGAAAAGCCATGCCAAATCACTTAGGGGAAGCTAATGAGGCCTGACGTCTATCAGGAGATGGCGAGGGTAGAAGACACGCATTGGTGGTTTCGGGGGCGCCGTTCGATCATCAGGAGCGTCCTTTCCCAACTCGATCTTCCACCGCAATCGGGCATTCTGGACGCAGGCAGCGGGACTGGCGGCAACCTGGCTATGCTCTCCGCCTTCGGACACGTCTACGCCATGGAAATGGATGCCGAGGCCAGGGATCTGGCGGAGAAACGCGGCATCGTCAAACTGGAGGATGGCGAACTACCCGGCAGAATTCCCTTTGGCGAGCAGCAATTCGACCTGGCGGTGATGTTCGATGTGCTGGAACATATTGAACAGGACTTCAGCTCGCTTTCAGCCATTCGTGGGCGGCTGACCCCCAAAGGCTATTTGCTGCTGACCGTACCCGCCTTCGAGGCGCTGTGGAGCTCGCACGATGCGATCCACTACCACAAGCGCCGCTATAGCCTCGCTCCCCTCAGACGCCTGGTGGAGCGGGCGGGCTACAAAGTGGTGCGCGCGAGCTATATCAATTTCTGGCTTTTCCCTCTGATCGCCCTGATGCGCGTGCTGGACCACGTGACGGGGAACCGTTTGCTGGGTCACAAACCGGACGGCAACGCCGAGCTTTCCATCCCCCCGAAGCCCGTCAACTGGCTACTGGAAAAGACATTTGCGAGCGAGGCGAAGCTGATCCGGGGAATGCGCCTGCCATTCGGCGTTTCCATTATTCTGCTGGCCCGGAAGGCATGATTTCTCGACTTCCCTTTGTAACTGACTAAGTAGTTACCTATCCTCAGTTACCGGCAATCCTACGCGTGCGCGGCCGCGCGCCGCTCTGTATCCAACAATACGCGCTTCAGCTCAATGCCCCACCGGTATCCCGCCAGTTCCCCGGTTCCGCGGATCACCCGGTGACAGGGAATCACCAGCGCCACGCGATTTGTAGCGCAAGCCCGCGCCACCGCCCGCGCGGCCTTCGGCCTACCCAATCCCGCCGCCACCTCCGCATAAGACCGCACGCTGCCGTACGGGATCGATTGCAGATACTGCCATACCTTCATCTGGAACGCCGTGGCCTGCAGATCGAGCGGCAGGTCCAGGCGCGGGCGCTGTCCATTTAGGTGCTCGGTCAACGCGTTCATCCACTGCGCGAATTCATCCGGGTACGGCTCCTGCATGGGTTGCAGCTTTGCCGCTGGATACTCCGCCCGCAACATTCGCAGCAGTGGGCCGTCGCCGCTCGCGAACTGAACGAAACACAGTCCGCGGTCCGTGGCGCCGATCATCATGCGCCCCAGCGGCGAATCCACCGAAACATAAGAGATCGAAACGTCTTTGCCGCCCGCCCGGTACTCCACGGGCGTCATGCCGAGCCTGGTGTCCACGCGTTCGTACACGCGGCTGCCCGAACCGAAGCCTGCCTCATAAATGGCGTCAGTGACAGATGGCCGGGAACGCAGTTGCTCTTTCAGACTCCCAAGACGGCACGCCTCCACAAACTGCCGTGGAGTCAGGCCGACATTCTTCTTGAAGCTTCTCTGGAAATGAAACGGGCTCAAGCCGGCGCGCTCAGCCAGGCTTGCTAGCGGTAACGAGTCCCGCGCGTGGTTGCGAATGTAATCGCACACTTCTCGAATCCGCTCGACTTCCTTCGCCGGTCCCGCTTCATCGTCAAGAGGCCGGCAGCGCAGGCAGGCGCGCAAGCCCTCTTCTTCAGCTTCTTCGGCTGACCCGAAGAATCGAACGTTCTTGCGCAGCGGCAATCGGCACTTGCAGGAGGGGCGGCAGTAAACGCCGGTGGTGGCCACGCCGAAATAGAACTTCCCATCCCAGGCCGCATCACGGGCCTTTACCGCTTCCCAGAAGACCTCAGCCTCGGCGGGCGTCAGATTCGTCGAAGAAATTGCTCGTTCCATGACAGTAGGTTGCGCCTTTTTTCGTGGCGCCACACTCCGATTCTTGCGCAGGAAGTCATTCTTTACCTCCGGCGGCGGTCTCCGTCAGGATGCCAGGCGACCGCTATTGGGCATTCGTTTTGGCTTCGTAAGCAAGCGGGACCGGCAGCGCCTCGCCGAAACGCTCTTCAACGCCCGCACTGCGGTCCGCAGCCAACGGCTCTCGCCATCGGCGCAAGCCATTACTCAAGCCATCACTCCTTCCCTATTCTTACGCCGACTGATAAAATTCCGGGCGATGCCCCTCCCACTCACTCCTCTCCGCTTCCTGGAACGGGCGCGCGATGTTTACACCAATAAGGTTGGCGTCATCTGCCGCGAGAAGCAGTTCACCTATGGCCAGTTCGCCGCGCGCTGTGGACAGCTTGCCTCCGCTCTCAAAGGACTCGGCATCAAGGGGGGCGATCGCGTCGCCTACCTCAGTTACAACACTCACCACTTGCTGGAAGGGTATTACGGCGTGGTCCAAGCCGGGGCGGTAGTCATGCCGCTCAACGTCCGCCTTGCCACCGCGGAGTTAATCTGCATCATCCAGCACGCTGAGCCGGCCGCCCTCCTCTATGAGGCCGAGTTCGCCCCGATTGTCGAGCAAATCCGCAAGCACTGTCACAACCTGCGCTTCCCGATCGGGCTGGACTCGGAAACCACGGGCGCCGATCTCTCGATTGAAGCGCTGCTGGCTCAGCACGCGCCCGCCGAAATCGACTATACCGGCGTGAATGACGAAGACACTGCCGAACTCTTTTACACCAGCGGCAGCACCGGCTCTCCGAAGGGCGTCATGCTCTCCCACCGCGCGCTCTATCAGCACGCCTTCGCGATCGCCACGCTCTACGTGGAGCCCTCCACCACCATCGATCTCCACACCATCCCGCTGTTCCATGCCAACGGCTGGGGACGTCCGCAGGCGGACGCACTGCACGGCGTTACCCAGATCATGGTTCGGCGCTTCGATCCCGCGGCCGTGCTGCAAATGATTGAAAAGTACCGCGCCACGGACATGAGCTTGGTTCCCACCATGGCCAACGCGCTGGTGAATGTGCCGTCAGCCGAGTTCTCAAACCTCGCCTCCATGCGCAGCGTGATGCTGGGCGGAGCGGCCTCTTCCCCGGTTCTTATTGAGCGCATGGAAAAGCTGTTCAAAGCGGCCGAGATCTTCGCCGGTTACGGCCTCACCGAAACTTGCCCCGTGTTAACCAGCGCGCGTGAAAAAGGCCTGCGCTACACGAACGACGCCGAGCGGTGGCATCGGCGCGCCATGACTGGCTGGTCCGTTCCGGGCGTAGTTCTCCGCGTCGTCGACAGCCAAATGCGCAACGTTCCTCGCGATAGTAAATCGGTGGGTGAAGTTATCGCCTCTTGCGACTGGCTGATGTCCGGCTATTATAAGGATCCCGTTGGAACCGCCGCCGTCATCACCGGTCCCAACGGCGAGCAAGGCGGCGTGGCGGGCCAGCCCCTCTGGTTTCATACCGGCGATATGGCCGTCTGGGATGAGGAAGAGTTTGTACTAATCGTCGACCGCAAGAAAGAAATCATCATCAGCGGCGGCGAGAATATTTCCTCGATCGAAATTGAGAAGCACATCTTCGCCCACCCCGGTGTCCTGGAGTGTGCGGTGGTGGCGGCGCCCGACTCCCAGTGGGGCGAGATTCCCGTGGCCATTGTTGTCCGCAAACACGGCGAATCGTTCGGCGCGGAGGATCTGCTTCTGTTTCTGGGCCAGCGTCTGAGCCGCTTCAAGCTTCCGCGGCGCGTTGAGTTCAGTGACGAAGCTCTTCCCAAGACAGGCACCGGCAAGATTCGAAAAATGGTTCTGCGCGAACCGTTCTGGCTGGATCATGAAAAGCGCGTGCAGGGCTAAAAGCCCGCGCCACGCGTAAGAGGTCCGGCATATCTTGCGCCTGAAGGTTAACTACATCCCAATGATCGCGATTCATGAGTTGAATGGCTCCGAGCTGCGGGCCGCAACTGCGGCCTTGGGCGAGATTCTGTCACAGTGCGTCAACGCCGGGGCTTCGGTCAGCTTCATGCTCCCTTTCACACCCGCGGACGGTAAGGCCTTCTTTGAGAAGGTTGCCGATTCCGCCGACTGCGGCGAGCGCATCGTCTTGGCGGCGTTTTTCGAAGGTGCGTTCGCCGGTACCGTTCAGGTTCTGCTCGCAATGCCACCCAACCAACCGCACCGCGGTGAGATTGCAAAGCTTCTGGTGGCCCCCGCCTTTCGCCGCCGGGGCATCGCCCGGCAACTCCTCCTAAGAGCCGAGTCCGCGGCTTGGCGCGCAGGGAAAACTCTGCTCCTGCTTGACACAGCCGAAGGCGATGCCGCTGAGCCGCTCTACCGTTCTCTCGGCTATACCGAGTTGGGCGTGGTTCCCGGCTATGCCCTTTATCCCGATGGCCGCCTGGTGGGGACGGTGTTCTTTTGGAAGAACCTGGCGCCCTCGAATTGAGAAATCCCGGCTAATAAGCACTGAGGCAACTCTTGTTGTGGATTTCACACTGCCTCCTCAGGCACGGAATATCGCTCCGGACGGCTGCAATATCGCGGACTGCGTCCCGGTGGCACAGGCTCTTGCCGATGGGCTGTGGAATGATCGGCGTCTTCGCCCTACGACCCGCGGATATCGAACCGCTTGACCAGCCCGTCGTCGAACCGAAAAATGTGACCAACCATCCGATCGGCAAGGAGGTTGCCCATCAGGTCACGCACAACCTGATGGACTTCGACAACGACTTCCCCATCGGGCCCCATGGAGAAGCCGACTGGCTCGACATGCGGGTCGACGATCGCCCACTGACGCGTCCAATAACCGCGCACGCCGTCGGATCCATGAACGTGGCCGCCTTCCATTCCATTGGCCCAAATCACATCATTGTGCATCGCCGCCAGCACGGCTTCCATGTCGCGGGCGTTGAATCGATCGTACACGCGTTTGAGAAGTTCCACTTCGCCGGCCATTCGAGATCCCACTCGCCTTCCGCCACATCCCTGGTGGCACATGCTTTAGCCTGTGGAGGCTTAGCCGCTTAAGCGCTCCGGTGGAAGCACTTGAATACATAAACAGATGCGGTTCCGCCGACAGCCCGCCTCGACCAGATTGAATTCAATATATCGAATGATGGTTTCCATCACGCATTCAGCCACTTGCGGTTGTTTGGCGGCATGTAATGAATAGCGCGGCTTCGTGGGGAGAAAATGATCAATCTCCAAAGGGCCGGTTTTACAATCGGTCTGCAACCCGGTTTACCACCGGCCGCGCCGTACCATCTTACCTACATCAGGCCAGGGCTGCGGCGTCTTCCGGCGTGTCGACGTCTACGGCGGCCTCGGGTAACGGAAATGGCGTCACGCGCAGGGTTGCATCCTGCATGAGGGCCCGCGCGCCCTTGTCACCGGTCAGGGTGAGGAGCCGGGGGAAAAGGCTGCGTCCGAAAACCGCAGGGATGCCCAAGGTTCCGGCATACTCCGCCGCCACGATGTCCGGCGCGGGGTTCCTTTCCGCGGAGGAAAATGCGGCGCACATGGCCCGGAGGTGCCGGGCGGCAATGAAGGGCTGATCGCCGGCCATGAGCAGGACCGCCTCCGCATCCGTCCGTTTCAGTACAAAATCGACACCGGCCCGGATGGATGACGCGAGGCCTGCTTTCCAATTCATGTTTTCGAGGCACTGGACGTGAAGTCCTCCGGTGGCCTCACTTGCCGCGGCACGCACTTCATCCGCGTAGGCGCCCACCACCAAAACGACCGGGCTCAGCACCTGGACGGCTTCACTCAAAACGTGGCCAATGAGAGTCTTGCCCCGATAGAGGAGCAGTTGTTTCGGCCGTCCCATGCGTTGGGCCTGGCCCGCGGCCAGAATAACTCCCGCGATTCCGGGTACTGAATGAGGGTTATCAGTCAGGCTAAACTCTTCTTGCGCAGTCATCTTCAATTTACCGGCTGCTCATCCAACCTAAACGCGGGCCTCGGCAACCTGAAACAAACAAGTGGACCGTTACTTGTAAACTCAGCTATCCGCTGGCTTTACTGAGCCGCGACCGTCAGGACGCGTGAAAATCCTGGAGACAAACGGACGCATCCACGCCTTCTGAGCCGCGACCGTCATTTTGTTCCAGTCCAGCCAACCGGTCGTTCCCTCACGGTCGCGGCTCAGAAGGGTTTCGCGCGCGGTGCAGTAGGTGCGATTTACTAACTGGCAGCGCTGAGCGCATCGCTTCCGGCGGCGCGGGGGGCGCCAAGCAGGAACCCCTGCACTTCGTCGCAGCCAACCGACGCCAGGCATTCAAGCTGCTCGGGCGTTTCCACGCCCTCGGCGACGGTTCGCAGAGACAGCGCATGCGCCATCTCAACGATGCATCGCAGCAAGGCGCTCCCAGTACGGGTGTTGGCGGCAACCACCAGGCTGCGGTCGATCTTCAAGGCATCGAGCGGCAGTTTCCGGAGCGCGCCGAAAGAGGCGTAACCGGCGCCGAAATCGTCCATCGCCAAAGTTACGCCGAGGTTGCGCAACTCGCCAAGAACTTTTCCGATACGCGACCAATCGGTGACTAAGGCGGTTTCCGTGATTTCCAACTCCAACAATCGCGCGGGGAGTCCAGTATCGTCCAAGCAGTGAACCACTGTTCGCACAAACTCCATCTCCATCAACTGAAGCGGCGACACGTTGACGGCAACACCGATGCCCTGGAGATGCGTCGCCTGCCAATCGCTGGCGTCCTGGCAGGCCTTCAGCAGGACCCATTTGCCCACCTCGGGCATCAAGCCCAGCCGTTCCGCCGAGGGGATAAATGAAACCGGCTGCAGAGGGACGCCGTCTTCGGGGAACCAGCGCATCAGAGCCTCAAATCGAACCGGACGAGTGGCGTGGACGGAGAACTGCGGCTGATAATGGAGCCGAAACTCACCGTTGCGCAATGCGTCACTGAGTTGGGTGAGCATGGAAGCGCCGCGGCCTTCCGGCGGAGTCATCCCACGCTGAGCGCGAACCGGAGATGCGCCGCCGCTTCTGCAGTGCACCTCCCGAAGCATCCAGGCCACCAGACGCCGCCGCTCCTCTTCGGTGGCCAGGGAGTAGGTTTCGGAGGGCCAAACCTCTTTGTGTCCGGCGCACATCGAAAGGAAATGAGTCTCCTGTTCGGGAGTCTCGCAGAGGTGGGTCGCAAAGGCGGTTAGAACGGAGAGTTCGACCGTACGCCCGAACTCTTCGCAGAGGGCAACCAGCGCCAGCGCCGCTTCGCGCTGTTCACGCCGCCATAGGACCGTCGCCATTTCGCTGAACACGCGAACCCGTTGGCAGGCGCCCGCGGGTTGCATTCTCCGAAGAATGGAAGAGAACCACTCCCGGAACAACTCCGGATCAGGCATGCCGTTACGCATGAACAGGCCCAATTGTTCGTCCACGGTGCACATGAGGAAGCGGCCCTCGCGGGCCGCCGCCTCGACATCTACGCCCTGGCCCGCCATTTCACGTTCCAGCCATTCCCAGTGGCTCGGCGTGCAAACCATCACCGCCGCCTCGCCGCGGCCAACGCCGGTACTGACGAATTCGGATGCCATCCGTGCCAGGAACGTCTCGGTTTCGTAGAGCTGCACGCCGTGCCAGAAGCCGGTGGCGGCTTCGGCGGATTGCGCCGGCGATTGGGGGGCCCTCGTTCTAGTCGAATTCATGGTTGTGTGCATCCGCTCGGTATCGAAGCCAATGAAAACCTCATTGACCGGTCCGTTTTACGACAATACAAGAGCAGCGTGAATTGTTTTAAGATCGAAAGAAACAAACGTAAGGGGCCTTACTCCCACTCGATGGTTCCAGGGGGCTTGCTGGTCAAATCATAGAACACTGCGGAGATTCCGGGTAGTCCTAGCAATTTGTGAACTAAGTACCGTAGTTCAGTGGCGGGCATGGCCACCACATCCGCCGTCATGCCATCCACCGAATGAATTGGCCTCAGAATGACGGATTCGGGCGCATCCGTTGAGCCGATGGGGGCTAGTACTATCGGAAACTGCCAAACTTTTTGCTCGAAGCCAATGGCCGCGCAGTAGTCGCGGACAAGCTGGTCGGCGTCACGGAGCAAATCGAGTCGCGCCGGAGTGAGGCTCGCCTTGTGAACCTTCCACAGTGAGGGAACTGCGTTACTACCGCAGATGCTCACCACCCGGTTGATATCCGAACGCCGGTTCGTCAGTGACGGGGCAAGTTTGCGAATGGCCAGCTCATCCACCGGCTCATCGAGCGCCAGCACCTGGCGATAGCTGCGGGAGTCTCCCTGTACGCCGACCGTACGTACGGGAATGAGATAGCCATCGGCACAAAGCATAACGGCCTGGCAAGTAGCCGAGCAGAGACATCGGATGGCCAAGCCGGGGCCTGGGAAGGGATGGCGATTTAAGAACCGCGGCGCAATGCCCAGTTCGGCGCCAATCTCGCGAACTTCGTCTTTGTAGAACTGGGTGAGCGGCTCAACGATCCGATTTGTGTCAATCAAAGCCTGAATGCCGGCCACCCGGTTGTGGTGGGTCTTGATGAGATCGGCTTTCGCCGTGCCCGCGGATTCGATGGTGTCGGGATAGATGGTGCCTTGGCCAAGGATCCACGAGCCGTCGAGAAATTGGCGGCCTTGGAGCAAGCGCTCCTGCACCTTGACGAACTGCTCGCCGATCGCGAGGCGCTTTTCTTCCGGATCGGTCTTGCCGGCGAGTGCGGCCATGAACTCGTCCTGGGCATACTCGACTTCGAAATGGGTGGCGCCGAGCGAGGCGAAAATGCCGCGCACCAACTCTGTTTCGCCCTTACGCATAAGGCCGGTATCGACATAAACGCCGTAAACGCGTTCGGGACCCAGCGCCCGAAGGCAGAGCGTATAGGCAACAGTTGAATCCACGCCGCCGGAGACGAAGAAGAAGACGTTGCGTCCGCCGGCAATGCGCTGGATCTGCTGTTCCACCAGCGGAACACGGCGGGAAACGTTCCAGTCTTTCGTGGCGTGGCAGATCTCGAAAACGAAGTTGCGAAGGATGTTGACGCCTTCGTGAGTGTGGACCACCTCCGGGTGGAACTGGATACCGAAAATACCGCGACGCACATTCGACATGGCTGCGATTCCGGACGTCTCAGTGGAACCGATGACCTCAAAGCCCTGGGGCGCGGCGGAAACGCTATCGCGATGGTTCATCCACACCTGGGAGGAGCAGACACCCTGCCAGAGGGGATCTGGGGCGGTGAGTTCCAGGCGCGCAACACCGTACTCGCCGCGATCGCCTTTTTCCACGTTGCCCCCCAAGTGGTGCGCGATTAACTGGTGCCCATAACAGATACCCAGCACCGGAACGTTCGCGGCCAGAATGCCTGGATCGATATCCGGGCTTCCGGCTTCATAGACGCTGGCCGGACCGCCGGAGATAATAATGCCGCGCCGGGCGCTGAGCACGCCGGCTGGAGTGTCGCTGGGCAAGACGTCCGCGAATACGCCCAATTCGCGGACCTTGCGCGCAATGAGGTGGGTATATTGCCCGCCGGTGTCGAGCACGGCGATCTGAGCGTTTGGAGTGGCCGGGGCTGAGACATGGGCGCTGGAAAGTGTCAGCGTTAAGGGTTCCAAATCTGATTTTATAGGAGATTTCTAGTTAACCGATCAAGAGACGAACAAAAGAAGCAGGGGAAGGCAGATTTTCCTCGGCATTGCGTGGCTGAGCCGCGTTTTCAGGCGTATGTAGGGTTCGACTATATCGTTTTTAATCAGTCACTTAATTCGGAAAAGGGACAGTCCCCTATTTCGTGCGGGAGAGCCCGTCCCGGAGCGAGTGCGCTCCTGTTGTTTCGCGGTTTCCTCGCCAGGAAAAACGAAGGCCCCTCGGAAGTGCAGATCCGAGGGGCCTTTCAGTTTTAACTCAGCCTTAACGTTTAGAGGTGGGCGCGCTGCTGTTCGTTTTTCGATCGCATTTTGGTGAGCAGGTCGTTTGCCTTGGGCATAGCGTCAATCGCCGCCGATACTTCCGGATCGTCCTGGGCCGCGACACGCTTCGACTCCTCGAAGCTGAAGGCCGTGATGTACATCTCAGTCTTCAATTGCTGACGGAGCCAATCGTGATTCAGCGTCCAGTCCGCTTCGCTGAATGTCACGCCCTGCTTCGCAAGGTAGTCGTGAAACTCATTCAGGACTTCTTCGGTGGGTACCCAGCCTTCCGGCAACTTGGCATCCTTGCCGGCGAAATAGTGCGACGTGAAGGAGAAAAAGGCATTCTTCCTCAGAACGTCAATTTCGAACTTGTTCAGCTTCGGACTCTCGAACTTCTGGTCCGGGGTAATGCCGCCGCCGCCGTACACGACGCGTCCCAAATCGGTCTGCTTCACGTCCATTGGGTCCTTTGTGTCGCCGCGTTTGCCGTAGTAGTAATCGAGGAACGAAATGGACGAATAATCGCGCTGAATGAGCCGGCCGGACGGTGTGAAGTAATGCTGGGTAGTCAGCGCCAAGCCCGTGTTGTCACTCAGTGGGAACACGGTCTGCACCAGGCCCTTGCCGAAGGTTGTGTCGCCGAGGATCCACGCCCGGTCATGATCCTGCAGTGCGCCGGCGACGATCTCCGCCGCCGAAGCCGAGTACCGGTTCACAATCGCCACTATGGGATACGCCATGGAATACTGGCTGCCGCGCGCGGTGTAGGGCTTTTCAGTATAGGCGCGTCCCTTATGCGAGACCACCGTCTGGCCCCGCTCCAGCCAGTGGCCGGCTACGGCAACGCCCTCATTCAGCAGCCCGCCTGGATTCTCACGCAGATCCAGCACCAGACCCTTGATGTTCTGTTCGCCCAGTTTCTTGAGCTGCGCTTCCATTTCGGCGCTTGTGGTCTCCGTGAACTGCAGCACACGCAGGTAGGCGATGCCCGGCTTCACGAAAAAGGCATCGTCCACACTATTGCGAGGAATCTCATTGCGGACCACGTTGAACACCAGCGGCTTTTCGCTGCCTTCGCGGCTGACGATAATCTGCACCTTGGTTCCCTTGGGGCCGCGCAGAAGATCGGCCACTTCGGCGGTGTTAAGGTTATCGAGGCGCTTGTCATTGACCTCAAGGAGGACATCGCCCGGCCGGATACCCGCCTTATAGGCAGGTGAGCCGCCGAACGGGGCGATCACCATGGTCTTGCCCGTCCGCTGTTGTGGGCCGATCGACATTCCGACACCGTAATACTTGCCGTGCTGCTCTTCCTTTAAGCCCGCGAAATCCTTCGGATCGAAGAAGTTCGAGTGAGGGTCCAGCGTCCTGAGCATTCCCGGAATCGCGCCTCGATAGATTCCCTTATCGGGACTCACCTTGTCGGCAAAATTATCCTCCACCACGTCGTAGACCTTGGTGAACGAATCGATGCTCTCTTTGACGCTAGCCGTCGCATCGTCATGATCATTCGAAGCGGCCGAGACCGTCGGTCCGCGCCCGATGAGTCCCCCCGCCAAAGCGGAGGCAAGTAGGAATAAGGGGACGAAAATAGCGTAGCGGCGCTGGGATGACAAGGAAACCTCCCGGGTCTGTCTCCAGTATAGACGGACCACAGCGAGTCACGGTTTGGCTTCAGATAGGTTTCGTTCCGGACAACCGTTGAGAAGAGTATGGCCCGCCGCTGTGGGCTTGCTTATGAGCGCGCCGACTGAGCCGCGACCGGTGAGGGAGCGACCGGTTGGCAAAGACTGGACCAGCTCCTTGAGCCGGAGAACGCGGGAAAAATCTCAGCCACAGCATCCGGGAATAAACAACCGGTCGCTCCCTGACGGTCGCGGCTGTTGCTGCGCTTGCCTATCAGACTGCCGCTCGGGAACGGCGCGTGGCGCCTGCCTCGGGGCGGGACGATTTGCGCGGAGTCTCTTCCAGGCGGCGCACCTGGTCGCTGACCGACACAAGGAACATGGGCTGCCTGGCATTCTTCAGCAGGTCGATAATCCGGTCGTGCTGATCTTCGAGGTAAATCGACTTTCCGTCAGTGAGCAGGTGCAGATTCGAACCCGTGGCCAGAACCTCTGCCAGGCGCTTGCCCATCTCGCGCTGGAGGAATCGCAAAACACGGCGGATCTTCTGCAAAGAGAAGCCTTTGCGGCGGAGCTCGGCTATCACCGTGATCTCCACCACTTCTTCGGGGAGGTAAATGCGCTTGTGGCCTTCGTGGCGCGGGGACACCACTTTGCGCTCATCCCACCATTGCAGCTGCCGCAGGCTGACCACCGCGATACGCGAGACGTCAGTGCTGGTGTAGGTACGGCTGCCCTGAGGGAGATCAGGACGCGACTTCCGTGTTTTGAACATATTGTCCAGTTTCCGTTTCCGAAGTGGGACAGCACCCTGATTGTACAAGAGTTGTCGCGGGAGTCAATAGGCTGATTTCAAGGCGGCCGCCTTTAAGGGTTGGACCGGCGGCCGGGGTGTCACCCTCCGCCGACGAATTCCACAATTTCAACCTGAGCCCCGCGCGCCACCGCTGTGGTCTCCCAATTGCGCCTATGCACGATATGGCGGTTCAGTTCCACCGCTACCCGGTCGTTCCGCACCCCCAATTCGGCCAGAAGTTGGAGAACGGATTGGCCATCCGAGACCTCCGCCATTTCGCCATTCACCAGAATTTCAATCTTGGGCAATGCTTTGTCCACGCCGTAAGGTTTGACACCCTAACACCCGATTATTATAGTGGAACTTCCGGTTGCGTCTCAAAAGCCAATCTCTTTCCATGCCTCCCACTTATGCAGCACAGTACCTTCCGGTCCTCATTCAGATTCTGATCGCCGTGGCTGTGGCGGGCGGAATGATCGGCGCGTCGGCGGTGATCGGACGCCGGGTGAAGGACAGAGTCAAGAATTCGCCGTACGAATCCGGCATGAAACCCGTCGGTTCCGCCAGAGAGCGCTTCAGCGTCAAGTTCTATCTGGTTGCGATGTTGTTCATTCTGTTCGATATTGAAGCGATTTTCCTATATCCCTGGACCGTGGTCTATCGTGATTTGGTCAAACTCGACCTCAATCATGGTTTGGGAGGCTTTCTGAACGGTCTCTTCGGCTTTTTCGAAATGGTCGTATTTGTTCTTTTGGTACTCTGCGGCTTTTTCTACATCTGGAAAAAGGGCGTCCTGAACTGGGCGATCGAAGATAAGGACGAACCCATCGAGGAGAAAAAGCGTGCCGCCTGACGCCCCCGAAAACGGCTCGGTATCCAATCCCACACATTTGTCTCTCAAGGAAACCTTCTCCGGGGCGATCTTTGAAACGACCGAGGCCTATGGCGAAATCGGTTTTGTGGTGGATCCCGCCAAAATCGTCGAAATCTCCAGCTATCTCAAGCATGTGCAGGGTTTTGAGCGCTTGAGTTCGGTAACCGCCGTGGACTGGTGGCCCCGGGAACCCCGCTTTGAAATCGTCTATCAGCTGCATTCGATCCGGAGGAACCTGCGGGCGCGTTTGAAGATCCGGGTGAGCGCCGGCACAGCGGTGGATTCCGTCACCGTGGTTTGGCGTTCGGCAAACTGGTATGAACGGGAGGTGTTCGATCTGTTTGGCGTCACGTTCGCGAATCATCCGAACCTGGAGCGAATCATGATGCCGATGGATTTCGAAGGCCACCCGCTGCGAAAAGACTTTCCGATTCACGGGTATAGGTACTCATACCGGGATGAATGATACCCGTTCGACTAAAGTGTTTGTTGGTATCGGGCGAGAGGAAACCGGCTGTCGCACGCCGGGGGCTGTTGCGGGGGGAATCGCGTGAAACAGCAGAACACAACAGAATTCGCATCGGTGGACGCCGTTTCTGAGTTGCAGACGCCCAGCGTCTCAGAAGGGCATCATGCACACGTAGATCCGCCCAGCGGGGCGCGCCGCATGACGCTGAACATGGGGCCGCAACACCCCTCGACGCATGGCGTTCTGCGGATCATGCTGGAACTGGAAGGCGAAACCATCATCACGGCGCGCCCGGAGATCGGGTTCCTGCACACCGGGATCGAAAAGCAGGCGGAAGCGCTCAACTGGCATCAGGTGACGCCGCTGACGGATCGGGTGGATTACCTCGCAAACCTGATCAACAATCTTGGCTATGCGCTGGCGGTGGAGAAGCTGCTCCAGATTGAGATTCCGCCGATGGCGCAGTGGATGCGCGTCATGCTATCCGAACTGCAGCGGCTCAACAGCCACCTGGTGTGGTTGGGGACGCATGCCCTGGATCTGGGCGGCATGAGCGCCTATTTCTACTGCTTCCGCGAGCGCGAGGAGATTCTGAAGATCTTCGAGATGTTCTCCGGGCAGCGCATGATGACCAGCTACATCCGCATCGGCGGCCTGGCGTTGGAACCGCCCCGCGGCTGGCAAGCGGTGGTGGCGAAGTTCATTAACTCCTTCGATTCGAAAATCGACGAATACGAAACGCTTCTCACCGCGAACCCCATCTGGCTGCAGCGTACAAAGGGCGTCGGCTATATCTCGCTTGAAGACATGATCGACACCGGCGTAACCGGACCCATGCTGCGCGCGGCCGGTTCGAAGATGGACGCCCGCAAAGATCAGCCTTACTCGAGCTACGAAAGGTTCGATTTCGAAGTTCCGACCCGGACTGAAGGCGACGTCTTCGCCCGGTTCGCCGTGCGCGTGGACGAAATGCGGCAATCGACGCGCATCGTCAAGCAGGCGCTCGACGGCATGCCCTCGGGGCCCTGGAAGACAGACGACCCGCATGTGGTTCTGCCCGACCGCGAAAAAATGAAGACCCAGATGGAGTCTTTGATCTATCACTTCAAGATTGTCACGGAGGGTATTCGCGTTCCGGCCGGCGAAGCCTATCAGGTTGTTGAATCGCCGCGCGGCGAACTGGGCTTCTATGTGGTGAGCGATGGCACAAGCAAACCGTATCGGGTCTTCATGCGCACGCCGAGCTTCGGCAATCTGCAAGCCTTGTCGGTGATGCTGGAACAACGGCTGATCGCCGATTCAATAGCCTCAATGGGCAGCATGGACTTTGTGTTGGGAGACGTGGACCGATAGCGATGACATTCTCTCCTGCTCTTGAAGAGCGATTTGCCAAGCTGTTGACGAGTTACCCGGCCGGGCGCACCCGCTCAGCCGTGGTGCCGATGTTGCTTTACGCGCAGGATGAGCTGGGCTGGGTCTCGCGCGAGTTGATTGAAGAAGTGGCACGGCGGACCGGCGTCACGGCCGTCCAGGTGGACGAGGTGATCGGTTATTACTCCATGCTGCGGCGTCACCCCATCGGCAAGCACCTGGTTCAGGTTTGCACGAATATCTGCTGCATGGTGGTGGGCGGGCAGGATTTGTTCGAGCACGCTTCAAAGACGCTGGGCGTGGGCCATAAAGGAACTACGACCGACGGGCTGTTCACACTCGAAGAGGTGGAGTGCATGGGCGCCTGTTCGTGGGCGCCGGCCATCCAAGTCGGCTATGACTTCCATCATCAGGTGACACCCGAACGCTTCGACCGGCTCATTGAAGGCTTACGCAACGCCGAAGCCGAAACGAGAAAGGTGTAGACGAACCTCATGTTGTATAACGAACCCAGTCCGCTTGAGGTGAAAGTAGTTACACGCCGCTTCGGTAAGCCGGATTCCGAGAAGATCGACACGTACCTGGCGGACGAAGGGTATGAGGCCTTCAAGAAGACCCTGACCCTGACTCCGGAGGCGATCATCGACGAGCTGAAAGCATCGTCACTACGGGGGCGCGGCGGCGCCGGTTTTCCCACGGGACTGAAGTGGAGTTTCGTTCCGCGCAACACGGGTAAACCGGCGTACATCATCTGCAATTCCGATGAAAGCGAGCCGGGCACGTGCAAGGACCGGCTGCTGATGGAAAACGATCCGCACCAACTGATCGAGGGGATGCTGATCGCCGGGTGGACGGTGAGATCGCCGGCGGGCTACATCTTTATCCGCGGCGAGTACCGCTATCTGATCGATATCGTGGACCGCGCGGTGGCTGAAGCTTATGAGCGCGGCTTTCTGGGCAAGAACATTTTGGGCTCCGGTTGGGATCACGATATCTACACTCACACTGGCGCGGGCGCTTATGAGTGTGGCGAAGAGTCGGCCTTGCTGGAATCGCTTGAAGGAAAGCGCGGTATTCCCCGCCTGAAGCCGCCGTTTCCGGCCGTGGTGGGCGCGTTCCAATGCCCCACTATCCTCAACAACTGCGAGACGTTCTCGGCCATTCCAGCCATCTTCCGGCAGGGCGCCGAATGGTTCGCGAGCCTGGGACCGCCGAAGAACGGCGGCACGCGGATGATGTGCGTGTCAGGTCATGTGAACAAACCCGGCGTCTATGAACTGCCCCTGGGTTTTCCGCTGATGCGGCTCATCAACGAAGTCTGCGGCGGCATGCGCAACGGCAAGAAGCTGAAAGCCGTTATTCCCGGCGGGTCGTCTTCGCCTTGTCTCCGGGCGGAGGAGTGCGACATCGGGCTGGATTTCGATTCCATTGCCAAAGCCAAATCGATGGCCGGCTCGGGCGGTATCGTGGTACTGGACGAAGATACCGATATCGTGGGGCTGGCCCTCAGGACCATCAAGTTTTACCAGCACGAATCCTGCGGCTGGTGCATCCCTTGCCGCGAGGGCACAACCTGGCTCAAAAAGATTTTGGAGCGATACCACGGCGGAGGCGGCCGCGAGAAAGACATCGACCTGATTCATGAGATCGCGAAAGGGATGTTCGGGCGCACCTTTTGCGCGCTGGGCGACGCGGCGGCGATGCCCACTTACACCTTCATCGAAAAATTCCGCGATGAGTTCGAAGCTTACTTACAGAAATCGCGGCCGAAGCAGATTCCCGAACTAGCCCTGCTTTGAACCGGCCGGCTTAGAGGAAAAACAAGACAACGAACTATGGCGGACTTAGTCACATTCACCATCGATGGCCGGCAGGTGCAGGCTGCTCCCCGCACCCTTCTGATTACGGCAGCCAAGCAGGCCGGCATTGAGATTCCCGCGTTCTGCTATTACGACGGCTTTTCGCTCCAGGCGGCCTGCCGGATGTGCCTGGTGGAAATCGAAAAGACGCCGAAGCTGCAAGTGGCGTGCACGACGCCGGTGACCGAAGGCATGGTGGTGCGCACCGATTCACCGCAAGTGGCGGCGGCCCGCAAGGGCATGCTGGAACTGCTGCTTACCAACCATCCGCTGGATTGTCCGGTCTGCGACAAGGGCGGCGAGTGTGAGCTGCAGGACATGGTCTTCCGCTACGGCGCGGGCGAAAGCCGCTTCGTTGAGACGAAGCAGCATGTGGATGAGCGCCAGTGGTCGCCGGTGGTCTTCTATGACAAGCCGCGCTGCATACTCTGCTACCGCTGCGTGCGGGTCTGCGACGAAGGCTTGGGCGTGGGCGCTTTGGGCGTCGGAGACCGGGGCTCGGCGTCCGAGATTATTCCCAACCGCGGCGACCATCTGGAGTGCGATGAGTGCGGCGCGTGCATCGATATTTGCCCTGTCGGCGCGCTGACCAGCGGGACCTATCGTTATCAGACGCGGCCCTGGGAGATGGATCACGTCGGCACCATTTGCACATTCTGTTCGAACGGTTGCAAGACGACCTTGGGCGTCCGAAATGGTGAGATCACGCGCGCCAATAACCGCGATAAGTCAGGAGTGAACGGCGAGTTCCTCTGCGTCAAGGGCCGGTACGGGTTTGACTTCAATCATCATCCGGAGCGGCTCACCGCGCCGCTGGTGCGCGTGAACGGCAAGCTGGCGCCGGCCTCCTGGGCCCAGGCGCTTGCCACGGTGGGAAAGAAGTTCGCTGAAGTGAAGCAGCGCGGCGGCAAGTTCGGCGTCATCGGTTCGAACCACACCACCAACGAAGAGAACTACTACCTGCAAAACTTTGCACGGCAGGCGCTGGGCACATCGAACATCGATCACCGCCGAACGGGCGATGTGGCCACCCTGATTGACGCGCTGCACGGCCATGCGGGCGCACTGGCGACGACGGCCGATCTCTACACGACGCCGGCGGCTTTGATCATCGGCAGCGACCTTTCTCAGCAGCATCCGTTTCTGGCTTGGCAACTGCGCGCCAATTTCCGCCACCATCAGGCGAAAGTGTTCGCCATCACCAGCGGACCGATTCGCGAAGACCGTTACGCGGCAAAGACGATGCGCGCCGCGGAGGGTGAAGAGCTGACCGCCGTTGAATCGTTCCGCGAGCACCTTGCCCAGCAGAAATCGCTGGTGATTCTCTTCGGCGATTCCATCAAGGGCGACGCGGTGCGCAAGTTGGTTGCCTTCGGCGATTCGCTCGGCATTCCGGTGAGTTACGTGCCGCTGGTGGATTACTCAAATTCAAGAGGGGCATCCGACATGGGCGTGCTGCCCGATCTGCTTCCGGGCTATCACGGCGTTCGTGAAGCGGGGTTGGAACCGGGCCTCGCCTACGACGCCATTTTGAGCGCCACGGATCTGGATGCACTCTATGTTGTGCAGGAGAATCCCTTTGCGAAAACACCGCTCGCTTCCACCGGCGCGTTTGTTGTGGTGCAGGATCTCTTCCTGACAGAGACCGCTGAACGCGCCGATGTGGTGCTGCCTGCCGCCTCGGCTTACGAAAAGGCCGGCACGGTGACCAACGTGTGCGGCGAAGTGCAGAAACTGAAAGCCGGCGCGAAGACGATGGGCGCGAAGACGGACCTTGAAATCATGGGCCTCATCTCAAAGGAAATGGGGGTCTCGATCGGGATTTGGAAGCACGACACAGTCTTCGCCGAGGTCCGCAAGTCGGTTCCCGGGTATAACGTGGCTCTTCCGGTGGTGGAAACGGGCGGCGCCGCGCCCACTTTTCCCGTGAACGGGCGCGTGCCGCTGGAGGACCGTCCGGACCTGATTTCCTCCGACCGTAATACTCTATTCCTTTCGGGCACTTTGGGCCGCTACTCGAAAATGCTGACGTCCGTGCTCGAGTATCCCGGCAAGTTGTACGGCCAGCCCGTTGAAACGGAGTTGGAAATGAAGGAGGCGCAAAACACGTAAGCCGCCAATGACGCCGTTCATTATTGCCAGCCTGATCAAGATCGCGTTAGTCTTTGCCGTCTTCATGACGACGCTCGCCTACCTTCAATGGATTGAGCGAAAGGTTCTTGCCCATATTCAATCTCGCGTCGGTCCGCTGCGCGTCGGTCCTCACGGGCTGTTCCAGCCGCTGGCGGACGTCTTCAAGCTGCTCACCAAAGAGGACCTGATGCCCTCCCAGGTGAACCGCTTCTTTTTTCTGCTGGGTCCGTTCCTGGCGGTCTCACTGGCGTTGATTCCCATCGCCGTGGTCCCGTTCGGTCCTCATATCACGATCTTCGGTTATCAGACCGACATGCAGATTGCCGATCTCAGCATCGGCGTGATGTTTATCCTGGCGGCGACGTCGGTGGGCGTGTACGGCATTGCCCTGGGCGCGTGGGCTTCCAATAACAAGTATTCGCTGCTGGGCAGTCTGCGCAGCGCGGCGCAGATGGTTAGCTACGAGTTGCCGCTGGCGCTGGCCATTGCCGCGGCGCTGCTGCTGGCCAATTCGCTCAGTTTTCGCGAGATTGTCGATAACCAGGGCGGCTACCTGTTCGGCTTCATTCCGCGCTGGCACGTTTTTCAGATGCCGTTTCCGCAGATCTTCGGATTCGTCATTTTTCTAATCTCGGGTTTCGCCGAAACCAACCGCATCCCGTTCGACCTTCCGGAGGCGGAGAACGAACTGGTGGGAGGCTATCACACCGAGTACAGCTCCATGAAGTTCGCCTGCTTCTTCATGTCTGAATACGCCAATATGGTGACCACCACCTGCGTGGCGACGCTGCTGTTCCTGGGCGGCTGGCAGCCGCTGTTTCCCGCTCCCTATTCGAACTGGGTGCCGGTGGCGCTCTTCATCCTGTTTGCGCTGCTCTCTCTGAACTTCGCGCAGAATCCCATCCGCAAGGGGGACAAGTATTCGTTCCCGGTAATCACCGTGCTGATGGTAGTGCTGGCCGTTCTCTTCGCCGTTCCCGCGCTGCAACCCTACATCACGCCGCTGTTCTGGTTTTGCTCCAAAGTGGGGGCGTTGTTGTTCACCTTCATCTGGGTTCGCGGGACGCTGCCGCGTTTTCGTTATGACCAGCTCATGCGCTTTGCCTGGTCGTTCCTGTTTCCGCTCGCGATGCTGAACATGCTTGTGACGGCTCTGTTCGTCGCACTCTTCCCGGGGAAAGGCCGCTGATTCATGGATACCGTTCTGTTCATCGTCTTCGCCGCCGTGGCCGTTGCCTGCGCGGTGAACCTGATTCTGCAGAAGCATCCGATTTCAAGCGCGCTCTCGCTGGTGGGCGTCATGGGCTCGCTGGCCGTCCTTTATCTGCTGCTCGGGGCCGAGTTCATGGCCGTTACGCAGATTGTGGTGTATGCGGGCGCGGTGATGGTGCTGTTCGTCTTCGTCATCATGCTGCTGAATACCGGGCAGGAGACAGGCGGCGGAAAGTCGTGGTTTGCGCAAGTAGCCGGACTGCCGCTGCTGCTGGCCTTTATCGCGCTGATGGGCCTGCTGATTTGCGGGCCCTTGATGCCGCGGCTGCGCGCGGTTCAATTCGGCTCATGGCACGGCGGAACGGCCAGGGCCATCGGCCGCGCCATCTTTACCGACTACCTGCTGCCATTTGAGGTCACCTCGGTTCTGGTGCTGATCGCCATTCTGGGCGCGGTAGTGCTGGCCCGCAAGGAGATCGATTAACAATGAATCCAAGCTTGCCTTCCATTCCCCTCTCGTGGTATCTCCTCCTGAGCGCCGTCCTCTTTACGCTGGGCGTGGCCGGCTTCCTTTACCGCAAGAACATCATCACCGTGTTCATGTCCATTGAACTGATGCTGAACGCGGTGAACCTGAGCTTCATTGCCTTCGCCTACCAGTGGCGGCAGGTGGAAGGGCACATTTACGCGTTCTTCGTGATGGTGGTGGCGGCGGCGGAAGCAGCCGTGGGATTGGCCATCATTCTCACCATCTTCAAGAATCGGGCGACGTTGCAGATTGACGACGTCGACTCCATGAAACTGTAGCCGGTAACCATGAATCTTTGGCTCATCCCAATCCTCCCGCTGATAGGGTTTCTCATCAACGGCGTGTTCGGCAAGCGGCTGGCGAAGCCGGTTATCGATGCCGTCGCCATCGGTTCGGTGGCGGCCTCCTTTGCCTACACGCTGTGGGCGCTGTGGTCGCTCTACCCGATTGACGCGGCCCATCACGAAAGTTATTTCACCTGGTTCCAGAGCGGGACCTTTCAGGTGGGCGTCGACTTCTTTGTGGACCGCCTGAATGCCGTCATGCTGCTGGTTGTCACGGGCGTCGGCCTGCTGATTCACATCTACGCCATCGGTTACATGGCGCACGAAGGCGGCTACTATCGATTCTTCTGTTACTTGAACCTATTCATGTTCTTCATGCTGGTGCTGGTGCTGGCGCAAAACTTCCTGCTGATGTTCGTGGGATGGGAAGGAGTTGGCCTGTGCAGTTACCTGTTGGTCGGCTTCTATTTTCAGGAGAAGTTCGCCACGGACGCCGGCAACAAGGCGTTCATCGTGAACCGCATCGGCGACTTCGGTTTCTCGCTGGGGATGCTGCTGCTGGTGACGGTCTTCGGCACGCTCGATTTCTTTAAGATGTCCGACGCGGCCAAGGGTCACCCGATTGAGACGCAGGCCGGTGTGCTGACATTGGCGACGCTGCTGCTGCTGTTAGGCGCCACCGGCAAATCGGCCCAGGTTCCACTGTATGTCTGGCTTCCCGACGCCATGGCCGGCCCCACGCCTGTTTCGGCGCTGATCCACGCGGCCACGATGGTGACGGCGGGCGTATATATGATTGCGCGGTCCAGCTTCCTGTTCGCTCACACGCCGATCACCATGCGCGTTGTCGCCCTCATCGGATTGTTGACGGCGGTGATGGCGGCTTCCATCGGCATCACCCAAAACGACATCAAGAAGGTGTTCGCCTACTCGACGGTGTCGCAGTTAGGTTATATGTTCCTCGGCCTCGGCGTAGGGGCTTATTCGGCGAGTATCTTCCACGTGATGACGCATGCCTTCTTTAAGGCGCTGCTATTCCTGGGCGCCGGAAGCGTGATCCACGCGCTGAGCGGCGAGCAGGATCTGCGGCACATGGGTGGATTGCGGAAAAAGCTGCCCATCACCTGCTGGACATTGCTGGCGGCGAGCATCGCCATCTCCGGCATTCCGCCGTTCTCGGGATTCTTCAGCAAAGACGCAATTCTTGCCGCGGCCTTTCATCATGGACAATACGGGCCATATCTCTACCTAATCGGCGTGCTGACCGCGTGCGTCACCGCCTTTTACGTCTTCCGCGCCTTCTTCATGGCCTTCTTCGGTGAATACCGGGGCCACGCCCATCCACATGAATCTCCCCTGGTGATGACTTTGCCGCTGATTATTCTCGCCGTGTTTTCCGTGGCGGGCGGATTCATCAGCGTGCCGAAATGGCTGGCGCCGATGTTCCCGCTGGCCGGGGGCGACGATCTAAACCTCGAAATAATCTCCGCTGTTGCGGGCGCGCTTGGCATCGCGGCGGCATACTTCTTCTATGTCCTGCGGCCCAGCGCCGCCGAAACCTTCAAGAATAAAGCGGGCGCGGTCTACACACTGGTGAATAACAAATACTATGTGGACGAGATCTACAACATCGCCATCGTCAAGCCGCTGCTGTACCTCTCCCGCGTTGTCCTCTGGCACGGCGTTGACGAAGATGGTATTGACCGGAACCTGGTGGATGGCGCCGGGCGCCGCGCCCGCGACCTGGGCGGCGCGCTTCGCTACCTGCAATCGGGCAGTATTCGCAACTACGCCACCTGGGTTCTCACCGGCTGCCTGCTGGTGATTCTGATTATCGGCCTGGCGGGAGGCGTTCGATGAGCATCCTCCTCCTAACGCTGTTTCTTCCGCTGGCCGGCTTCTTCGTGCTGCTGCTGTTGCCCAGGAACTCGCCGCTGGCCTCGCCGCTGGCGCGTGGAATAGCCATCCTAACCGCCGTGCTTTCCTGGGGCTTGATTGCCCCGGCGCTGCAATCACCCGCCACTTATACCTCGTCCATCGACATTCTCTGGATCTCTTCGCTCGGCATTCATTTCCATCTCGGCGTGGATGGCATCAGTCTCTGGCTGGTGGTGCTGACCACACTGCTGATGGTGGTGGGCGTTTGGATTTCGGACAGCCTGATCCTGGAACGGAAGAAGTCTTTCTTGGCGCTGCTGTTGCTGTTTGAATTCGGGCTGATCGGCGTCTTCACGGCGCTGGATCTTTTCGTCTTCTACGTGTTCTGGGAGGTGGCGCTGATCCCCATGTATTTGATGGTGGGCGGATGGGGCGGTCCCAGGCGCGTACACGCGGCCGTCAAGTTCTTCCTATTCACGTTTCTTGGCTCGGTGATGATGCTTGGCGCCATCATCTATATCGCCGCGCAGGCTGAATCCTTCGACTACCGGCAGATCATAGCCGGATTGAGTTCGGGCACGCTTCGATTCTCGTCGAACGAACAGCTCTTTCTGTTCCTGGCCTTTCTACTGGCATTTGCGATTAAGATTCCCATCTTCCCCTTGCACACTTGGCAACCGTTTGCCTATGAGCAGGCGCCGGCGCCGGCCACGTTCCTGCTGGCCGCGGTGATGTCAAAGATGGGTACCTATGGATTGGTTCGTTTCTGCATGGGTCTGTTCCCGAACGCCGCGCACCGGTGCGCGGATTGGATTATCGTGCTGGCCATCACTGGCATCGTGTATGGCGCCTGCATCGCCATCGTACAGTCGAACATCAAGCGGCTGATTGCTTACTCGTCGATCAGCCACCTGGGATTCATCGTGCTCGGCCTGTTCACGTTTGACCAGCGCGGCGCGGATGGCGCTGTTTATCAAATGGTGGCGCATGGCGTCTCAACGGGCGCTCTGTTCGTTCTGGCCGGTTATCTGGAACGGCGCCGCGGCTCGATGGAAATTGGCGATTTCGGCGGCATCGCTACCGTGGCGCCCTCGCTTTCTTCAGTCTTCCTGATTGCGACTCTGGCCAGCATCGGTTTGCCTGCGCTGTGTAACTTCGTGGGTGAGTTTCTGGTTCTGCAAGGCGCGGCAAATGTTCATTTCTGGTGGGCGGTTTACGCCGCCACCGGTGTCATCCTCTCCGCCATTTACATGCTGTGGATGTACCAGCGCACCTTCTACGGCAAGGCGCAAGGAGTGAACGAATCGTTAACTGACCTGACGCCGAGTGAGTGGGCGCCGGTGCTGGTCTTGCTGGTTCCGCTGGTTTGGATGGGAGTCTACACGCAAACGTTCCTGCCGGCCATCAGTTCGGCAAACGCACAGTGGATCTCGCAAAGCCAGGCTCGCGATGAGGTCCAGGTGAAGCTTTATCCCGCACTCAGGCCCAATGGCGGGTTAGCGCCCGCCAGCATTTCGGCGGCGCTGGCCGGGAGGGTTGCCAAGTGAACGAGATCAATCCACCGCAGGCAGCCGAATATCTGCGCTTCCTTCCCGAAATCATCCTCATTGTGGCGGGCGCTCTACTGATGGTTCTTGAAGGCGTCACCACCACGCCCGCGCAAAAACGCCGCCTGGGATACTTCGCGCTGGCGGCCATTGCGGCGGCCATGTTGGGCGGAGTGGCGGCTAACAATAACTCGGGCCAGGCGTTCCATCGCATGCTGACCGTGGATGGCTACGGAACATTTTTCCGGGAATTGGTTTTGGGCGTGGGCTTCTTTTGCCTGCTCTCCTCCTTCGAGTATCTGCGGCGCGAGGGCGCGGAAACGGGCGAGTTCTATGCCCTGGTTCTGTTTTCGCTGGTGGGCCAGTGCATCCTGGCCACCGCCAACGACCTGCTGATGGTATTCATCGGCCTGGAAGTTTCCTCCATTGCCAGTTATATCCTGGCCGGCTTCCTGCGGGGCGACCGCCGCAATAACGAATCGGCGCTGAAGTACTTCCTGCTGGGCTCCTTTGCCACCGCATTCCTGCTCTATGGAATGGCCTGGATTTACGGCATCCTTGGCTCGACAAATATCGATGACATACACAATGTCCTCAGCGGCACGGACCGCATCGTTCCTCTGCCTCTGATCGGCATGGCGGCCGCCTTGACTTTCGTCGGCTTCGCATTCAAGGTTTCCGCCGCGCCGTTTCAATCGTGGGCGCCGGATGTGTATCAGGGAGCGCCGGCCCCGGTGAGCGCCTTTCTCTCGGCCGGACCGAAGGCCGCCGCCTTCGCGGTGTTCTTCCGGGTCTTCATGACGGGCTTCGGCCCGATTAACGGACGCTGGGTGCCGTTGGTCTGGGCCTGCGCCCTGCTGACAATGATCATCGGCAACTTTGCCGCGCTGGCGCAAACCAACGTCAAGCGCCTGCTGGCTTACAGCTCCATCGCCCATGCCGGTTACATCCTGGTGGCGCTCACCGCCGATTCACAAGTTGGGATGGCGGCCATGATGTTCTATCTGGCCTCCTATGGCCTGATGAACGTCGGCGTGTTCGCGGTAATCAACCATGTGGCGAACCGCCACGAAAAGTTTGTTCATATCAGTGACTTTGCGGGCCTGGGCAAGCGGGAACCGGCCACCGCCGCGTTGCTCACAGTCTTTGTCCTTTCGCTGATCGGTGTGCCGCTGACCGGAGGCTTCTTCGCGAAGTTCTACGTCTTCCGCGCCGCCCTCGATTCACACCTGATCTGGCTGACGGTCTTAGGCCTGCTGAACAGCGCCGTGGCCGCTTACTACTACCTGAAGATTCTGGCCGCGGTCTACATGCAGGAGCCGGGCGAAGCGACAAGCACGCTTCAGCCTCTGGAGCCCGGTCTGCGGCTGACCATCTGGGCCACCGCACTGGGGACGCTGCTGCTGGGTATTTTCCCGTCGGCGCTGATTGGTTTTGTTTCGAACTCTGCCGCGACGGTGCTCGGGAAGCTAGGGCCGTAACCGGCAGGGTCCACCGGCCCGGCTTTCTATCTTGCTCTGAGTGGGTGCAAAGCAGGGAGTAGTATCGAGCTCAATGGCTACTTTGCCGCCATCGCATCTTTAATCGTTCCGACCATTCGGCTTTCAGGAATCCGCGCCAGTTCGGGAAACGTCCGGCCCGACTTCAGCAGCTTACCCATCACGATCCACGCCGCGCAATAGGCCTCACGGTGCATGTCGTTGTTCCCCTGCCCGAACGTGTATTTCATTGCGATTTCCCTTCCGCTCTTATCAAGATCCCGTAGAATGCCGGCCAGCACGGCGTCCTGCCTGCGGTAGCACTCCGCAAGCCAATCCTTATCACCGGCCATTTCCGTATAGGCTGTCTCCGGCGAGCCGGGGAAGATTCGTTGGGCGGTGCGCATGGCAAGACCCTCGAGGAACATCGTCTCACCGATAGGCGCACCAAAACTGTTTCGCACGCCGGCGAGCTGGATGTGCACCGAATGAGTCAATTCATGCGCCAATGCAAGCCGCAAGTGCACAGTCTCGATGGGCATCATTACTGTTGCCAGATGTCCGCCCATCGGGGGCACCGTGTAGGCATTGTCGTCGAACTGGCCGACATAAAGAACCAGCCGTGAATGGATCTGTGTGCTCTTGGTTTCGAATAGCACATTGATCTTATCGAAGGCTTCATGCGCTTCCGCTTTCGCTTCTCTTTGCAGCGCCGGGATTTTCGGCATCAAGGCGGGATACCTCGCCCATGCACTATCCAGCAACTGCCGCGCCATCTTATCGCCGTCCGGCCCGGGCGGTACAGCTGCGATGCCATACTCCTTTTTCCAGAGCGCCCAACGCGCGCCTTCGTCGAGCGGCGTGGCGGCCGCCTCGGCGTAAAACGCCTTAAACCTCGCGACAGAATCGACAATTTCCAGCGAGTGCACATCTCCCTGGGGATTTGGCGCAGAAAGCAATGTTGCAGCTGCAACCAGTCCGAACATACCCGTGCATAAGCCTTTCCGGAGCGCCATTATGTTACCTCCAACTCCGTGGTGGGGCTCTAGCGGCTAATCCGCGAATACCGATCACCACGAAGAGTATAACCGCAAATGCCGTTGCGGACTTGTCGCCGGATGGCCGGCGATCCGGGACAGTGGCCGCCGAGCTCGCGCGTGAAATCTACGACACCCCGTCCACGCTGCTAAAGTTTCCCTACCTTGGCCGGCCTGGCCGAAAGCCTGGCACCCGCGAACTGGTGCTTTCCCCCCTTCCGTACATTGTGGTCTACCAAATCACCGGCGAAGTCATCCATATTACCCGTCATCCCAAAAAAGAGGTTATGGGGCGTAACCATTTATTTGTGCCTGAGGCGTGGGTGTCGTGGTTACCCTGAACCGAAGCGGCGTTTCCATGTACGGTATTCGGAACCCTCAATGAATTCAGTACTGGCCAAAATTCGCAGCCGCCATCGGCGCGGATCGGATCACTGCTGGTCCGGGCTCGCGATGGGCGGCCGGTAGACCCGGATCGCGCGGAGCATCGGTGGATTTGGGCCGCGGGCAATCAGCTCCAGCTTGTGTTTCGTGCCGGCGAGCCCAAGCGCGATCATCGTGGCCTGCTCGCGGCCGCGGTCTTCCACGCGTGGCCCGCGATAGACATCCACGAACATAGGCAGCACGCTCCAGGCCACCTCGAAGCCCGCCGGCGTGTGCTGACCCCGCAGTGCGAATGAGCGCGCGAAAGTCCAGTCTTCCGGTTCGATCACAACCCGGCCGGACTTGGATACGAACCGCTCTGTACTCAGGCCGCTCCCATCCGGGCCGGTACGAGAGCCCGCCACCTCGAAGCGCAGCTTAGATTCGTCTGCGTTCACTTCCAAGACTTTCAGCGTCCAGTTTTCTATCAGCAGCGGCTTCTCCGCGCCGACATGGTTCACGCCAGGCCAGTCTACGCTGAACGTATCGGTGGATCGGGTGATGTGATAGAGCTCGGGCCGTTCGGAAGGGCGCTGGCCGTCGATACGGACTTCCGCCTCGCCGCCATAGTACGGGTCAGCCCAGCCCGCGATGGCGTCCACGCGATTGCCGTCAAATTCCAGCTCCAGTTTGCCGTTTACCCATTGGATATCGCGCCCGATTTCGTAAGTGCGGACGAGGTTGTCCCACAACTTACTCGGCAACGCGGGATTGTAGCGCAGGTGGCGTGCGGTCAGTTCGGCAATTAAATAGTCGCCCTGAAAGTTGAAGTGCGTACCGTCGTTAAAGACGTCGTCTGGTTTCAAGTTGTTAGCTCTCAGGTAGTCAAGAAAAGGTCCTCGCACGTCCGCTATCTCGCATCCATAGCGTGCGGCTAACTCGGGGAGCCATTCGGCGTTGTGCCGGTTCGTCCACTTATAGCCGCTCAGTTTCTTTGGATCGGTGGGCTCGGGTGCGACAGTGAGGGCGTCCGGCCGGTCGTTCTGAATCAGAATTTCGGCGGTGGTGTGACGCCGGATATCGGCGATCATGTGCTCGTAGTCGGGTTCGCCGCCGAAATCGTGGAAGATGATCAGGTCGGGATAGAACGCAAAAACGTCGTGCGGAAGCGTGCGCTTCAGAAGGTTGGACGCATAGCCTCCAATAGCGAGGTTGGCGAATGTAATGTCGGCGTAGGGAAATCGCTCGTGTAACTCGTCGGCGATGGCTCGCGTCCACTCCTGTTTGCTGAGCGACTGGCCGTAGAAAAGGATGCGCACGGCGTTGTGCCGCTCCGGTGTGCTGGTCGCGAGCAGCGTCATCGTGCGCTGGATGCCGGCGCCGAACTGGGAGGCGGCCGGATCAGGAGCTATAGCCGGAAACGCGGGCTTCTCCACGCGGAGCGGGAGGTTGGCTGTAGCCGCGTTGCCGTGCCCGTCATGCACATAAGCGAACAACCGGTAATCGCCTTCCTTCTTAGGCAGGCGGAACGTGGCGCGGTTACCCGTGGCGCCCAGCACCAGCCCTTCGATCGGCGGCGTGGGTTCCTCGCGATCGCCGCCCACTTTGGGGTCGCCGCTCACGTCCAGCCGCAAGTCCCAACCGTACTGCAGCGCGTCTCCATCCGGATCGGAAGCTTCCAGATGGCAATCCAGCATTGCTTCGGGGGGCAGTATAACGGGGCCTTGCGCCGGTCCGTTCTCCGAGGTGATATGGATCGGCGCAGGGCCCAGATGCGGACTGCGGTTGGCCGGCCAACGCCCGCTCCAGAGGTATGTCATCGTGTCCACCGCTTCGGTCCGGCTGCCATCCGCCAGAAACATTCCGTACCATGTGTGCGTCTTCTCGTGATGTTGACTCCAATGGAAAACATAGGCGCCCAGGCACTGGGGCCTGTCTTGGACGGCATGTTCGTAAGCCTTGCGGTAGAACTCCGCCTTCTCTGTGCTGGAGTCTTCGATGGGAAACTTCCACGCGGTGCGGGCTACTTGCCAGTGGCCGCGTGGACCGAACTCCGTCACCCAGTAGGGACGTGTCCAGCCCTCGCGCCGGATATCTTCCGGCAGGGTGAGCATGTCGGCATATGCGTTCAGACCCACCGCGTCTAGACCAGGGCAGTATTGGTTCAGCTCGTGCAGCATCTGCTTGTACTGGCCGCCCACCACCGTGATGACCGGGTGATTGGGATCGATGCCGTGGATCATGCGAGCCGCTGCTTCGACTTCCCGCCACAGCACCGCCCGCTGCTCGGGGGTGGTGCCGATCTCCAGTTCGTTGCCCAGTGCCCAAGCCAACACGGCGGGGTGTCCCTTGTACTGCTCCACGATGTGCCGCAACTCTTCGCGTTGCTGGTTCACCGCGGCCGGGTCCCCGTAGTTGAAGCCCCAGCGCTGCTTGCCGAAAGGCAAGTCGACAAGCACGCTCAGGCCTAATGCTTGCGCGCGGTCGAGAGCCGCCGGGTCGGCGCGGATCGAGTTACCGCCAGCGGCAGCCAACTCTTCCAAATGCACCGCGCCGACTGCACCTTTCACGAAGTACGGCTGGCCGTTACGCAACAACGAGTAGCTATCCCCATGGCGCACGATGCTCACCGTGGACCCGGCCAGGGGCCCTCCCCCACTCAGAAGCAAAAGAAAAGGAATCAATCCACGCATGATTGAGCACCATTCTATGCGAGGCCACGGGGCTGACGCGGGAGAGTCCCGTTGACGAGCCGGCCAGAAGCCGGCAGACTGCGGTTCGTAAACCGACAGCGATTAGGCGGCCAGGGGTTGCTAACGAGGGCCGGTTGTCAGCATCGTCTCTTCTTCTCTCAGGTAGAGTATTGCGACAACCTCGTCTTTCACCGCCGCGCTGCTGTAGACGAACTCACGCAGCGACTGCTCGACATGAACCGGACGATTGGGCAGCCGAAGAAGATCACCACGACCATCGGCCCGCAAGGTGACAAAAGAATACAAGGGCAAGTTGCAGACGGTGATCGACGATCTGGGCCTGCCCAATCCCGTGATCCGCAGTCACTACTACGGAAGTGGCTTCGTCAAACAGTTCGTTCGCGACGACCGCTTGCTGAGAACCGAGCCCGCCACCAACAGCGTGTACGACTACGGCGTCAACAAGGACATTGAAAATCTGCCCCAACTGCAGCACCGGATGTCGATGATCGTCGACCACCTCGGAACTGCGAATGGAAGATATTAAGCGGAAAATAGCGGCCGCCCGATTTTCGCACTGAAAGGGGTCTCCCCAAAGGTCTCGCCCTGAAAGGGGTCTGTCCCTTTTCCCCGGGAAAGCATTGAGGCGAAGTGACTTACCCTCTTCTGAGGGTGCGTTGGAAAGGCTCTTGCCCGGTCGCCAGCACAGAACCGCTTTGCGCAAGCGAGCAACGGAACTTCGCCGATGAGGTTCTTGTGCCCTGAAAGGGGTCTTGCCCTGAAAGGGGTCTGTCCCTTTTCCCCGGGAAAGCATTGAGGCGAAGTGACTTACCCTCTTCTGAGGGCGCGTTGGAAAGGCTCTTGCCCGGTCGCCAGCACAGAACCGCTTGCGCAAGCGAGCAACGGAACTTCGCCGATGAGGTTCTAAACCGATCAGGGCTTCGCGACAAACTGTGCTCTGTTTCCCCTCAAGAGAAGGGTCTGTCCAAAAAAAGGGTCTGTCCCCTTTCCCTGGGAGATCTGTCAAGAAAAGGGTCTGTCCCCTTTCCCTGGGAAGGTACTGATGCAAAGGGACTTACTGTGTTTTGCGAACCACCGGAAAAGGCTCCTCACCGGTAGCCAGCACGAAACCGCAGTTTCGCGTGAGCGAGCAGCCTTCACAACCTGAC
>CAJCIT010000099.1 GCA_903970405.1 Acidobacteriaceae bacterium
GCGGGAGCGCGGGTTCCCCGCGGCGTTGCCCATCACCGGAGGTGGCGTGGGCGCACTGGCGGCGACCGGGTAGAAGAACTTGCGATCGACGAGCAACTCCGACCAGACGCCCGTGTTGACGATGTCGCCGCCGTGCTCGAGAAACTGGCCGTAAAGGTATTTCGAGATCGGCGCGCCGGTCTTCGATGCATCGATGGTCACATTGACCGGCTGCGCCTGCGCCACGGATGTGACCGAAAGGAACAGACCGGCCAACAGCGGCGCCGACCCCTTCAACGCAGATTTTCCGATTGCCGATTTCATCATGAATCGCTCCCCGAGGAACCCCGTCAACTGTATCGCAGGTGGCGTTGGGCTGTGGAGTTATGTGCGTTGCTTTCGATCTTCATCCGTTCCGATTTGAGCTGGTCCACACTCTGCCCAATCCCGGTTTGGTAAGATGCCGCTGTCCTGAAAGCCCGCGCCCTTGCGGCATCACGGAGAGGATTCGATGAAAACAATTGCCACCGCGATATTACTGCTTTCGAGTTGCTGCTACGCACAAACCGCCGATGGATTCGCGCCTGCTTCCACCAATGTGTGGGGCGCGCAGTACCCTTCCGTCGACGCCAGCGGCCGAGCAGAGTTCCGGATCAAGGCCCCAATCGCCGCGGCGGTCAAGCTCAACTTCTGGAGCAATCCAAAACTGGACATGGTGAAGGGATCCGACGGGTACTGGACGGTCACCACGCCACCGCTTGTGCCTGGTTTCCACTACTACAACTTCGTAATCGACGGAGTGGACGTGAACGACGCGGGGAGCCATGCCTTCTACGGCGGCGGCAAAGACGCAAGCGGCATTGAGATACCCGAGCCAGGGGCAACCTACTATCTGCCGCTGGATGTTCCGCACGGCGCCGTGCGCGAGATCTGGTATTTCTCCAAGGTCACCGGGAACTGGCGGCATGCCGTCCTCTATCTGCCGCCGGGCTACGACACGCAGACGAAGATGCGTTACCCCGTGCTTTATCTTCAGCACGGCGGCGGCGAAGATGAGACGGGCTGGATCAAGCAGGGCCATGCCAACTTCATCCTGGACAACCTGATAGCGAGCGGAGCCTCGAAGCCGATGATCATTGTGATGGCTTACGGCTATGCGCGGCGCGCCGGTCATATCGATCCGGATCTGACGGGAAAGCCCTTCGGCTCGCCCGAGATGACGAAGGCCATGCAGGAGATGTCGCAGGCCTTTGAGGATGATCTGACCCAGGCCCTGATTCCGTATATCGATTCGAATTTCAGGACCATCGCCGACCGCGAGCATCGCGCCATGGCCGGGCTTTCGATGGGCGGCATGCAGACCTTTCAGGTCACGTTCAACCATCTGAATCTCTTCTCGTACATTGGCGGCTTCAGCGGAGCGGGCGGGATGATGATGATGCGCAGCAACGAGAAGATGGATATGAAGACGGCTTTCCACGGCGCGCTCGCCGACCCGGCCGCATTTGCTAAGAAGGTGCACCTGCTCTGGATCGGCGTCGGAACGGAGGAACCGGCCCAGATGCATGCCGGCATCGTGAGACTGCATGACTCGTTGACGGAGGCGAACGTCAAGCACGTCTTCTATGAGTCGCCGGGCACCTCGCATGAGTGGCAGACGTGGCGCCGCGATCTGAAGGACTTTGCACCAAGGCTCTTCCAATAAAAGAGCTTGACCCGCCCCCGGAGGCTTTGAGGAATTGCTCAGAGCCGTTTCCAGGAAAGAGGCTTCATCGAATGAATCTTTCGATAGAGGCCGGCTTTAACGTGACGTGCCCGGTCTAGCCCCCTCAAACGCCGGCGTCTGCGCGATTGCCGCGCCGTCACAACGGGGATCGGAGCCCGCGAAATTCACGTTGCGCTTGCCGTCCCGTTCGACTGCCTCGCCTTGGCCAACGGAGCTTGCGTAGGGAGCGAGAAGAGTGATTTCGTGGCCGCGGCGCGTCAACTCATCGCGAACCGCCGGAGAGATGCGCGATTCCATGGTCACGTCGCAACCCTCAAACGTTGGCTTCGTAAAGCGCGCCATCTCCAGCGCCGCTTGCACGTTGAGGCCGAAATCGACAACGTTGGCCACAAACTGTGCATGGGCCTGCGCCTGATTCCAGCCACCCATAATGCCGAAGCCAATGCGGGTGTCGCCCTTGGTCATGAACGCGGGGATGATGGTGTGCAAGGGACGCTTGTGCCCGGCGAGGGAGTTGGGAAGTCCCGGTTTGAGTTCAAAGCCAGCGCCGCGATTGTGGAAGGAAAAGCCTGTGCCGGGCGCCACCATGCCCGTGCCGTAGCCGCCATAGTTACTCTGAATCAACGAGACTATGTTGCCATCCTTATCGATGGTGGACATATAGATGGTTTCGCTGCCTCGGGAGCTGAGTTTCTCTGAAAGGTCAGAGGCCACCACGTGGCAAGAGGCGTGGGCCATGTCAATCAGCCTGGCGCGCTCGGCGGCCAGGTCTTTAGAGAGCATTTCCTTGACGGGCACGGGTCCAAATCGCGGATCGCCGACGTAGCGCACCATGTCCGCATAGGCAAGCTTCTTGGCTTCGATCATGACGTGGAGAGCCGCCGCTGAGTTCTGACCATAGTCAGACAGGGGAAATTTCTCCATGATGTTGAGCATGACCAGCGCCGCGATTCCTTGGCCGTTCGGCGGCAGTTCATAGACGGTCCAGCCCCGATAGTTGGTTGAGATGGGCTCCACCCATTCCGGCTGAAACTCGGCGAAGTCGGCCACGGTGTGGGTACCGCCTTGCGCGCGCAGGAAGCTGACCATGGCTTCGGTGAGAGTGCCGTTGTAGAAGCCGTCACGCCCCTTTGTGGCGACGGTGCGCAACGACGAGGCCAGGGCGGGATTCCTGAAGACATCGCCCACGGTGGGCCGGGCGCCGCCGGGCATGTACGTTTCCTTATACCCGGGCTGAGTAAGGAAGGGTTTGCCGATCCAGCTCACAGTGCCCCGTTCCGGCAAGGGAAAGCCGTTTTCGGCGTAATAGATGGCCGGCGCCAACAGCTTCTCAAATGGCAGAGTGCCGAAGCGGGTGCGAAGGGCATCCCAACCGGCCACCGCGCCGGGCACGGTGATGGTGTGAACGCCGATGGGATCGAGCTTGTCAATCCCGTGCTCCTTGGCATAGTCGAGTGTGAGGGCTTTGGGTGTCCAGCCGCTGGAGTTCAGGCCGTAGACTCTGCCGGTTTTTGCTTCATAGACGATGGCGAAGAGGTCGCCGCCGATGCCGTTAACGAAGGGTTCGGTGACTCCCAAAACGGCGTTGGCCGCGATGGCGGCGTCCACCGCATTGCCGCCCTGCTCGAGGATTCTTGCGCCTGCTTGTGAAGCCATGTATTGCGGCGTGGCGACGATGCCGCCGTTCGATACGATCATCGAGCGACCCTGCTCAGGGCTGGAGTTGAAAGCCTGGGCAAAAGCCCATACGGGCAGGGCGAGGAGAAAATAGAGGGCGGCGCGGGTCATAGACCCAGATTATAGGGCAGTGCCGGGGGACCGGAAGCGGGGAGCCAAGCGCTCGGACTTAACGCCCAGCGCGTGCGGGGGGCCAACTCCCGCTTTGACGGAGCGGACGACGAGCGTGCGCGGAGCGGTCAAAGGGCGCAATCCAGAATAGTTTGATTTTGTCCGCGGCGACCTTCTTGAGATTACGCGAGTACACCGGATGTGTGAGGGACGGACGCGCCGGCTTCGGCGCCGGCTGCAGACGTCATCTCTTCGTCCTTCCACCGAATCAGCTTCAGGGCGAAGCGGTTCTGCGGCAACGGGTTTGCCTGGGTCAACAGGGGTAGGTCTCACGCTCAATTCGCTGGTTGGCTGACGGAACCACGCGTTTACGCGCGCGGTTCAGAAGGCTCGAGTATGAAAGGCGCCATGACCTACGGCTTAGCGAAGGCTGAGTCGGCGACGCCGGTGTTCAAAACCGTCTTCGAAACCGTGATTTCAGCCGCTTTCTTGCCATTCTGCGTCACCAGTATCTTCGCGGGAAGCTTCAGGCCGTCCACATCTTTGAAATCTGAATACACTTCCTGCATTTCGCCGGGCGCGCCGGTCGGGCCTTTGCCGGTATATTGTTTGCCGATGATGAGGCTCGTTGCCGGATCGATGATCACCTTCACCTGGCGCTTGGAAGCGGGATCGGCAATCAGCACAGCCTCACCCTGCCTGTCTCCGAACGGGGTTGGACCCAGATCCTGCGCAGTGTAAGCGGGCGATTTGGCGAGAAGAAAGATGGTCTCGCGGAACAGATCGCCGGCTCCCTCATCGCCGCCACCGGGAACCTCCTGAACGCCCTGCGGCGTCTTCGCCCAACTGGACTTGCCATCGAAGCCTTGCACGATTTCGCCCATGGGCGTGGTCATTTTCTGAAGCGTCTTGCCGCTGGCGGTAGTAGTAGCTTCGACGCCAAGCGCGAAAGCGCCTTGAGGCGTTTCCACACTCATCGAGCCGGTTTGGACAAAGTCATGCACGCCAGCCAGTTTGTCGCCACCAGCGGCGGCGCGTGCTTTGGCCACCAGATCCTTACCTTTGGCGAGCGACTCGGGAGTCGCTTCCACGGTCACCGCCGCGGCCGGCTTCGGAATGTCGATGCTCCACTTCGTCACTTGTCCTAGCGAACTGACAGGCTCGTCGAAATCTTTCGTGTTGCCAACGATCAGGAAGAACATCTTGTTCGTATCCCAATACTGCTTCGAGACACGCAGGACGTCCGCCTTGTTGACCTTACGCACGCCATCCTCGTACTGCTTTAGAAAGTCGGGCGGGTAACCGAAGTATTCGTATTGAATAAGGCGGTTGACTATCTTTCCGGTGGAGTCGTTATCGAAGGCGATACCTTTGAGGACGGCATCTTTCGCTTGCTGCAACTCCACGTCCGTGACCAGGGTCTCGCCCATCTTGTGAATCTCTTCCTTGATGATGTTGAGCGCCTTAATGGTGCTTTCGGACTTGGTGCTTGCCAGGGCTAGATACTGGCCCGGCATGTCAAAGCCGGCTGACCACTGCGAGCCGGCGGAATAAGCCAGGGCTTCTTTCGTTCGAACCCGATTGAACAGACGAGAGCTGAAGCCTCCGCCGAGAATGCGATTCGCAACGCTACTGGCTACATAGTCCGGATCGCTCAATTTACCGCCCAGTGCGCCCATCATGATGGTGGATTGATTGACGTCGGTCTTGTCGATCACATAGATGCCGGTGCGCGTCTTGGCGCTCTCTTCCACCGGCGGAACGGGCGGCCGCGGATTGCCGCCTTTTGGCCATGAGCCGAATTCCTTCTCGATCAGAGCGCGCATGGAAGCTTTATCGAAGTCGCCCCATACGCCGAGAATGATGTTCTCCGGCTGGTAGTAGCGCTTGTGGAAAGCCACCACATCATCGCGCGTGATGGAATCCACCGTAGCGTATTCGGGTTGGGCGCCATAGGGCGAGTCCTTGCCGTAGAGGATGCGGCGGAACTCCCGGTCGGCGATGGCGTCTTTGTCTTCGTTCCGGCGGGAAATGCTATCGACAAGTTGCGTCTTGATCAGGTCGATCTTGTCCTGAGGGAAGGCCGGGTTGCGCATAACGTCAGCCACGATGTGAATGATTTGAGGAGCATTTTCCTTGAGCGAGGAAGCAGAGACAGTGCCCTCCGATTCTTCGATGCCGGACTCGACGGACGCGCCGATGCGGTCAAGCTGAACGTCGAGGTCGTCGCCTTTCACACTGGTGGTGCCGCCGGAGCGCATCACCTCTCCCACGATTGACGCCAGGCCGGCTTTGTCCTCGGGTTCGAGACGATTTCCGGTGCGAATGCGGGCGGAAAGCGAAACCGTGGGAAGCTCGTGATCCTCCAGCAGGAACAACGTGATTCCGTTCGGCAAAGTAATGCGGTCAGGCTGCGGCGTCTTGACGTCGTGCAGGGGGGGATACTTCAGGTCCTTGTAGCTTGCCACCGGCTTCTGGGCGAAGACCAGCGACGCGGAGAGGCCCACCAGGGCGGGAACAATCAGGCAGTATTGGCGTTTCATGTTTACTTGGCCTCCGCGACTTGCAAAGGCTCAATGACACCGACGGTCCTGTTGCCGGACGTGAACGTGGCCTTGGCAACTCGTTGAATGTCAGCCGGCGTCACAGCATTGATCTTGTCCAGGAATTTAAAGAGGTTGTGCCAGTCTCCGGTGAGCACCTGCCACTCAGCCAGATCTCCCGCCATAGTTTGATTGCTGCCGAATTGGCTGATCAGGCCAGCGCGGTAACGGGCCTTGACGCCATCTAACTCTTCCTTGCTCACCGGCTCATTCTTGAGTTTTTCAATTTCGGCGTTCATGGCCTTCTCTGCCTCCTCGTTGGTCTTGCCTGGGGCGGTTACGGCGAGGAACATAAAAAGGTTTGGATACTTCTGGCCCGGGAAGCCGTTGAAACCTCCGGCCTGAACGGCGACCTTCTGTTGCTGGACCAGAGAACGGTCAAGCCGCGAAGAACGGCCATCGCTCAAGATGCTGCCAATTGCCGTGTAGACGGCGTTATCCGGGTCATTGATGTCGGGTTTGTGGTAGCCCATCAGCAGAATGCGCTGCGCATTGAGTCGGAGGATGATTCGCTTCTCCGCCTCCTGCTTCGGCTCAATAGTGCGGGTGGGTTCGGGCTTCGGACCGCTGGGAATGCGGCCGAAATAGATCTCGGCCATCTTCTTGACTTCCTTCGGATCCACGTCCCCGACAATGACGCCCGTGAGGTTGCTGGGCCGGTAGTATTCCTTGAAGAATTCGATGGCGTCCTGACGCGTGAAGTTGTCCAGATCGCTTTGGAAGCCAATGGCGGGAATCTTGTAAGGGTGCGCTTTGTACGCGACGGCGAGGAACTCTTCAATCATCTTGCCGATCGGGTTACTGTCGGTGCGCATCCGGCGCTCTTCCATCACCACACTGCGTTCCTTGTAAAACTCCCGAAATACGGGGTGGAGGAAACGCTCTGATTCGAGTGAGAACCACAGCTCCATCGAGTTGGACGGAAGGCTGAAGAAGTAAGCCGTCTGGTCCATGGCGGTAAACGCGTTCAAGCCGCGGCCTCCCGCTTCCTGTATCGCTTTGCCAAATTCATTGCTGACAACAAATTTGCCCGCGCCATCCTGCGCCGCCTTGAAGTCGGCTTCCAGTTGCTTCAGCTTGGCCGGGTCCGCCTTGGCGCCCTTGTCACGCTCCGAACGTAATGCCAGAAAAGACCGGTCGACATTTTCGAGGGCGAGCTTCTCTTCGGCGTAATTGGTGGTTCCAATGGTTTCGGTGCCCTTAAACGCCATGTGTTCGAACATGTGAGCCAAGCCGGTCTTGCCCGTTGGCTGCTGGGCCGCGCCGACGTCGGCGTAGGTATAAAAAGTTGCTACGGGGGCATCGTGACGCTCATAAACAATGAACGTCATGCCGTTGGTTAACTGAAATTGAGAGATCTTACTTTCAACCTGCTGAAAGGTGTCCTGGGCGAGGCATAAGCCCGCCGAACATAGAAGGAATGCCGCAATAGATTTCATGGGCTGTGCTTCTCATGATACGTCGCCGAAAGGGAAACGTTCCGGGAACGGCGGAACTGAATCGGCGCACTAACGCAAACACAGTAGAGGCGCCGGGACCTCTTAGAGCACCGCCGCCAGGCAGGCCAGCAGGTGGGCGACGCGCTCTTCCGTGGATAGCGGGCCCATTGCGCCGATGCGCAGAATCTTACCGGCAAACTGGCCGAGACCGCCGGCGATTTCGATGTCGTACTTCGCGAGCAGACGCTCGCGCACAGCCGCTTCATTCACGCCTGCGGGAGGTGCGACAGTGGCGAGGTGCCAGAGGCGATGGCCAGGGTCTTCCACAACCGGCATGAAGCCAAGCTTCTGGAGCCCGGCAACCAATTGCAACCCGCAGCGGCGATGGCGCTCCCACCGGGCGGTGAGGCCCTCCTCTTCCACCAGCCGGAGCGCGCGATGCATGGCGTAGTAGAGCACTGCAGACGGCGTGTGATGGTAGACATGCGCGGCGTCGAAGTAGTTCCATTGCATTCGCGCGTCGAGATACCAGCTCCAGGTCGCTTCCTTGCGGCGGCTGAGACGCTCCCAGGCGAGATCATTGATTGAAACGGGTGAGAGCCCGGCGGGGCAACTCAGGCCCTTTTGCGAACAGCTATAAGCGATGTCAACGCCGTTGTCGTCAATCTGCGCCGGCATAGCCCCGAGCGATGTGACGCAATCGCCAATGACAAGCGCTCCCACTCGATGCGCCGCGTCCGTGATGGCGACGCCTGGCTGATAAGCGCCGGTGGAGGTTTCAGCCTGCACGAAGCCCACGATGTCAGGGCGTTCACGATCAATGAATTCCGACGCCTCGGCGGCGGTGAAAACCGTGCCCCACGGCTTTTCGAACCGCACCACGTTGGCGCGCTGACGCAGACCCATGTCGCTGATGCGGTTCGCGAAGTGGCCGTTGGCGAAGACGGCGAACTTCATCCCCGGCTCGACGAAGTTTGAAACGGCGGTCTCCATGGCGGCGCTGCCGCTGCCGGGCACGACGAATGTCCGGGTGTTGGCGGTGCCGAAAGCGGCGCGGAGACCGCTCTGAATGTCGCTCGCGATTTCAAGGAACAGAGGATCGCGAATGCCGAGCGCGGGCTGAGCCATCGCTTCCATGACACGCGGATCGATAGTGGTGGGGCCTGGACCATACAGCAGGCGAGGCGGTACGGCGCGGGGAGGAATAGAAACAGGAGGGGCTTCGGAGACCGGCGCTTCGTGGGTCGTCATAGTTCTCAGAGTACCGAAGCGAGACCGGCTGGGGTGAGCCGAAGCAGCCAAGGACACATGTTAAACTACGTCTTAGCCGCTCCCCAGGGCCATTCGCGCCCGGTTAATTGTTCGGTTTATGGGGGCTCTTAGCTCAGTTGGTTAGAGCGCTTCCTTGACACGGAAGAGGTCGGATGTTCGAGTCATCTAGAGCCCACCATTCAGATCGCGATCTTACCTTCGGTTACTCGACGCTAACCTTGACCGATTTGTGCTGCGCCATGGCGTGACGCCAAATTAGAGTCACGACTCGATGGGGGCTGAGCCGCAAGACTGGCGGACCACCAACTCACACTCCAGGCGCAGGTCACGCGCGGGCAGGCTCGGCTGCTCAATCCGGCTGAGCATCATGCGAATTGCCATTTCGCCAAGGGCCTCACAGGGCTGCCGCAAGGTGGTGAGCGGTACCCGGAGATGGCTGGCGTAACGCACGTCGTCGATACCGGCGATACGGACCTGATCCGGAACACTCACG
>CAJCIT010000100.1 GCA_903970405.1 Acidobacteriaceae bacterium
TGAGCGCAAAGCGCGGCTTCGTGCGTCTGAATCGCATGGAACGCTTGTTCGATCGCCTCTCGCCTATCGAACAACGCGTGCGCTTCGGAGTGCGGCGCCAGGCTTGCGACATAGTCGACTGCCGCGGTGACTCCCGCCAGGCATTCGTGGTTTTGCGTTCCTGTCTCCCAACGGTATGGCAACTCCTCGGTTGCCGGCCGTACCTTGTAAGGGCGAAGGCGGCCCAGATGCTCACGCTTTCCGAAGACAACGCCAATGTGGGGGCCGAAGAACTTGTAGACGGAGCAAGCCAGAAAATCGCATCCCAGCTTTGCCACGTCGATGAACCGGTGTGGCGCATAATGAACAGCGTCCACATAGGAGAGCGCCCCGTGCTCGCGCGCCAGACAGACAATCTCTTCCACCGGATTGACGGTGCCCACGGCATTCGATGCGTACCCTACCGCCACCAACTTCGTGCGCGCATTCAGCTTTGACCGCAGGTCGTCCAGGTTAAGCGTGCAATCGTGCTGATGAATCCCCACGCGGTGCAAGACAATGCCTTGCTCCTCCAGGGCGCGCCAAGGCGCGACGTTGGCATCGTGATCCAGCAGCGTCGTAATCACTTCGTCGCCCGCCCTCCATTCCCGCGCCAAAGCCCGGCTGAAAGCGAAGGTCAGCGTGGTCATGTTTGGACCGAAGACAACTTCGTCGCTGCCGCATCCCAGGAAATCGGCCATGGCCCGGTGCGCCTCATGAATCACCGCGTCGGTCCGCCGGCTGGTCAGGAACGCGCCGTGAACGTTGGCATTCGACGTGGCCAGATAGTGGGAAATCGCGTCAATCACCCGCTGCGGCGTCTGCGTGCCGCCCGGAGCGTCAAGGTAGACCAGGGGACGCCCTCTGTCACAAACGGCAAGCGCGGGGAATTGGCTTCGAACGTCAGATAGATTCAGCATGACCGACCGCCTTTCATGGCGTCCGAATATACTCAGAAGGATCGAGTTAAGGAGCACCTCCATCGTGATCCATCGCCGCAACTTTCTCAAGGCAGCTTCGGCCGCAGTGACCCTCGCCACGGCCGTCCCTGCGTTCAGCCGTTCCTACGGCGAGATTGAGACCTATGACAAATCGAAGAAGCGCCGCGTGGGACTCATCGGCAGCGGCTGGTACGGCAAGTCGGATCTTTTCCGTCTCATCCAGGTCTCGCCCGTCGAAGTCGTCTCGCTCTGCGATGTTGACAGCCGCATGCTGGCCGCCGCGGCGGAAATGACCGCCACCCGCCAAGCCTCCGGAAAAAAGCCCCGCACCTATACCGACTACCGGAAAATGCTCGCCGAAAAGGATCTCGATATCGTCCTGATCGCGACGCCTGACCACTGGCACGCCGTGCCCATGATCGCGGCTTGTGAAGCGGGCCTCGATATTTACTGCCAAAAGCCCATCAGCGTCGACGTTGTCGAGGGCCAAGCCATGCTGGCCGCGGCACGCTCCAACAATCGCGTCGTCCAGGTCGGTACTCAGCGGCGCAGCACGCCCCACTTGGTCGAAGCCCGTGAACGCTTCATCCAAAGCGGAAAGCTCGGCGAAATCGCCTCCGTAGACATCTGCTGCTACTACCACATGCGGGCCAGCTCGAATCCGCCCGACACCGCGCCTCCCTCCAATCTCGATTACGACTTTTGGACCGGTCCCGCCCCCATGCGCCCCTACAACTCCCTAGTCCATCCCCGAGGCTGGCGCGCGTTCATGGAGTATGGCAATGGAATCGTCGGCGACATGTGCGTCCATATGCTCGACATGGTGCGTTGGATGATGGACCTCGGCTGGCCCAGCTCCATCTCCTCCTCCGGTGGAATCTACGTCGACAAAGCCAGTAAGGCCAACATCTCAGATACCCAGGTTGCCTCGTTCGCATTCCCCGGCCTCCAGGTCAACTGGCAACACCGCACTTGGGGTTCAGCCCCCGATCCCGACCCAAGCTACGGTTGGGGCGCCATCTTCTACGGCAGCAAAGGAACGCTCAAAGCCAGCGTCTACTCCTACGACTTCATCGGTGAAAATGGCGAAAAGGTTCATAAGGATGTCACCTATGAGTTGGAGCAATACCCGGTCGATAAGACCGAGGCGGAGTTGGAAAAGCACGTCGCACCGGCCATCCGCCACCATATGATGAATTTCCTCTCCGCTGTCGATAACCGCTCGAAGCCGGTTGCCGACATTGAGCAGGGATACATCTCGACGGCGAGTTGCATCCTCGCCAATAACAGCATGAAACTCGGCAGGTCCTTGACCTGGGATCCAGCGGCGGGCAAGGTGATCCATGACGAGGAGGCCAACCGGCTGCTGGCTCGCTCCTATCGCGCCCCATGGGTCCACCCCGGCGTGAAACAAGGCTAGCGGGCAAGAGAGCGCAGGTGCTTAGCAGGTTAGATCGCTGCGCTCGATCTGCATATCGTGCAGCCGCCCCAACATCGCCAGGGCCACGCCCTCGGTTGAGAAGAACCGCGCGGCCAAGTCTTGCACCTGCTGCCGCGTCACGTCTTCAATGCTATCCAGCATCTCGTCCGGCGTCATGTAGCGGTCGAAGTACAGCTCCTGGCGGGCCAGGTTCGACATGCGGCTGGAACTCGATTCAAGGCTCAACATCAAGGAGCCCTTAAGATGATCCTTCGCCCGCCGCAGCTCGTCCACCGAAATCAGGTTCTGTTTGATCTCGCGGATCTCGGCCATGATGGAATCCACCACCTGCCGCGCGGTTTCAGGCCCCGTGCCGGCATAGATCGCCAGGCACCCGGAGTCGCTATAGAGGTGCAGCTCGGTATAGACCGAATAGGCCAGCCCCTGCCGCTCACGGATGTTCTGGAAGAGCCTCGAACTCATGCCGCCGCCCAACACCGTGTTCAGCACATAGAGCGGGAAGCGCATTTCGTGCGACAACTCAAAGGCCGGCACGCCGAGATTAATATGAACCTGCTCCAGCGAATCCTTCTTCTTGAGGACGATGGGCGCGTGCGGTTGGGGCGCGCCGTCCGGAGCGGGCATGCCGGTATCCGGCAAGCTCGAGAACTGCTCCTCCACTAGCCTGACGATTCGATCGTGATCCAGACTTCCGGCGGCGGTGATGAGCAGATTCCGGGGCGTATAAACGCGCCCGTAGTAATCCAGAACTCCCGTCCGGTTGAACTTCTTTACGGTGTCGCGAGTGCCCAGAATCGGTTGCCCCAGCCCGTGGTTCTTCCAGAAGCCGTTAATGAAAATGTCGTGCAGCAGGTACTCCGGCTGGTCCACCTCCATTTTGAGCTCCTCCAACACCACGCCTCGTTCCTTCTCAATGTCGGCCTCGGTGAAGGTGGGGTTCAGAACCATGTCGGCGAGGACGTCGAAGGAGATTGGCAGGTGCTCATCCAGCACCTTGGTATTGAAACCCACCAGTTCCTTGGCCGTGAAGGCATCCAGGCCGCCGCCGATGGAGTCAATGGTGCGGGCAATGTCTTCGGCGGAACGGGTTCTTGTTCCCTTGAAGACCATGTGTTCGATGAAGTGGGAAAGCCCGTTCTCTGGACCGCGTTCGATGCGCGAGCCGGTGCCGATCCAAACCCCTAAACTCACTGAACGGAGGTGCGGCATCGATTCAGTGACCACGCGCACGCCGTTGGAGAGAGTGGCTTTTTCAATTTCACGGACGGGGGTCGCAACAGAGAACATAGAATTCGCCGGGTCCCGGCTACCTTTCTTCCATTCTACCGCCCAAACCTAGGGGGCGTTTCCGCGGTAAACTAACTCTTGATGCTGCAATCAGTTAAGATCGAAGACGGCGAGTCGGCCCCGGCGGCCTCTCAGGCCGAAAGAACCTCTTTGATTGGCTTGGAATTGCCTGAACTGGCTGCGGTTTTGGGCCCGAATCAACCGGCTTTCCGAACCCGCCAGTTGTTCGACGCTCTGTACCGCCAACAGGTAGCGGACTTGAGTGAAATTTCATCGCTACCGATTTCGCTTAGGAATCAAATACTTAGCTGTTATTCGGCCGATCTGCCGGCCATCGAGCACCGTTATGATTCATCCGACGGAACCAAGCGCTATTTATTAGGACTCTGCGACGGACGGACCGTGGAAGCTGTCCTGATGCCCGAAGAAACCCGCGACACCATTTGCATTTCGAGCCAAGTGGGCTGTCCGGTGGATTGCAAATTCTGTTTGACGGCGCTGATGGGGCTGGAGCGCAACCTGACGGCGGGCGAAATCATTGGGCAAGTGCTGCTCATCATGCGCGAGAACGGGCTGAAGGCGGCGGACACCCGGTTGAACGTAGTAATGATGGGCATGGGCGAGCCGCTGCTGAACCTGGATGCCGTGCTGAAGGCGAGCCGGCTGCTCTGCGACTCTACTGGCATCGCCATCTCGCCGAAGCGGATCACAGTGTCCACCTCAGGCATTGTGCCGAAGATGGATGAACTGGGCCGGGCGGCGGTGCGGCCGAAGCTTGCGATTTCGCTGAACGCGTCAACCGAAGAGCAGCGCCAGGAGCTGATGCCGATTACGCGGAAGTATCATCTTGCCGAATTGATGGACGCCTGCCGGCGCTACCCGCTGCGCACCTGGGAAAAGCTGACTTTTGAATACGTGCTGCTGGGCGGGGTCAACGATTCGGACGCCGATGCGAAACGGGTTGTGCGGCTGCTGGCGAATCTGAACTGCAAAGTGAACCTGATCGCGCTGAATCCGGGGCCGGGCATTCCGTTTGAAACGCCGAGTGACCATCGTGTCGCCGGCTTTCAGGCCATTGTGAAAGCATCGCTGCCGTGTTTTGTGCGCAAGCCGAGAGGCCGCGATATCTTCGCCGCCTGCGGGCAACTGAAGCGGGTGAATACGGAACTGGTGCAGGTGGAGTAAGGGGTCGGCGACTTCTCCGTGAATCACCAGGTCAACCGCATCAGCGATGTCGCTTGACGGGGGAGTTCCGTGTCGACGGTCACCCGGCCTTCGCTGACATCCAGCCACTCCGGAGAACTGAGAAGGCCCAGTTGTCCGGCCTCCTTCAGGCGCGCATACTGCTCCGGCGCCGGCGACTGCGGAGATCCCATCCCCTTCCACACGCTGTACGCGTTGCTGTGCGTGGCGTCGATCCGATAGTGTTCCAGCAGCACTTTCTTGACACCCGGCGGAATCCCAGCAATTGTCATTTGCACCGCCGCGGCAGCCGCGGGAAGATCGTCATCATGGTAGTTCCACAGCATTACGGCCGCTTCGCGCTCCGCCTTCGTGGCGATGGCGTCCACATCCGGCGTCCGCGTCACGCCCATGCTCAGGATGTCATCCAGCGGAACCTGTCCAGTGCTCGCGGTCATCACGCGCTCGCCGGACAGTAAGCCGGCCATCCGGAAGACATTCAGCACAGGCTTATCCACGCCATTTGTCGCCAGTGTGCGAAATCCTTCGAAGTACTCCTTATTCTCAAACTCAAACGACCACGACAGCATCGCGGCCAGGTTCACCTTTGACCTGTCGCTGAGTTCGAACAGCGCCTTGATCGCCGCCGCCGTATACGTGGCATACAGCGGCCCGTTGCGGTACGCGTTCGCCGGATTCACCTTCATGGAGCAAGCCGCGCATCCCTCTGGATCGGCCTCGCTCAGTACGATCGGCAGATGAATAAGCTGCGGGTACTTCGCGACAATCCGAAAGCCTGCTTCGCTCGCCTTTAACTCATTCGCAAGTCCCATGCGCACGTGGCCATCCACCACGGTTGGCCGGCCCTTGGGATGGAACGAGATGAAATCGAGCGGGACCCGCTGACCGTCGGCTGCGCTCTTGCCGTTCAGGCAATGTGTTAGGAAGTTATCCAGAAAGGCGGCGGCCTTTTCAGACGATGGCCCGGTGCTTGCCGGTCCACCCACTATTGCATTCGGCAGCGCCGCGCGAACGCCAGCCACCGCATAGTCGTAGAGCTTGAAATAGTCCTCCGGCGTGCCATGCCAATACGAGATATCCGGCTCATTCCAAACTTCGAAGTACCAGGCGGCGACGTGCTCCTTCCCATAGCGCTTCACAAGGTGCTCGGTATATTTTCGGACAAGCTCGCCCCACACCGCATAGTCCTTCGGCGGATTGTTGGAAGCTCCGGCGGTAGTATTGGCGGGATAGTGAACCTGGTAGGCATCCACGCCGGGAACTGCCGCGGCAAGATCCTTCGGCATGAAGCCCAGTTCCACCATGGGCCGCACGCCGGCCTGTTGGAACTCGTCAAAAGTCTGGTCTGTAATGGTGAAGTCGTAGACGGGCTTTCCATTCGGGTCCAGCGTGAATACGTTCGATGAGCTCCATTTGAGCTCCGCCACTCCGTTTCCCGAGGTCAACAGATGATGGGCGCGAATGGATACGGGCACCGGACTCAGGGCATGCAACTCCCTCAGCAGTTGCTTGCCGTACTTCATAGTGGTGTAATTCGACTCGTCGTAGCCAAACCAACTATAGATGGGTTTATACGGCCCAAGCGGTTTCGCAAGGTCAACCTGAATGGATATCGGCTTCGACGCGGTAGTCTGTGCCGTGCCCTGCATACCGGCCGTCCAGGTCAGCGCTATTGCAAGCAGGCCTGTGGGAGGCGTCAAGGCCGTGCGCCGCAGCGTCAAATGAGAGAGAAGATCGACGGGCTTAGTTGAGGCGGGTGCATCCATTGTGCGCGAGTTCGTCAAGAGTCGTGCTCCAAGGCGGAATTGTATATTACGCGCGGGGATCGAAATGGAAGCGACAAAGAATGGGACTGGAAGGTCTCGCGAAACGCCGTGGTCTTGGTCCAATCTATTCACGTCTCGGGCTTGCGGCGCAACGAAACGAACTGTTCGGGTGAGTGCGGGCCTCAAATTCGATCAAGCAGAAGGGCTGGAACATGAAAATCCGCGTCTTGAGGCGTGGATCCTGCGTGCTGGGACGTTCGTCTGAACGGAGCGTGGGTGGGGTCGCATGATGCGGGCACTTACTGGAGGCGGATTGTCAAAGAACAGAAGCCGACAGACTGCGGTTAGCAAACTGACAGCAGATTAAATGTTAGGCGGCCAGGGGTTGCGGATTGGGAGCGTCCGGCGGTGACGCTGCGGAGTTGGGTTCGGCGGGTGGCGATGGATAGTTTCGCGGGCTTTGGAATGTGCCTGGCTCAGGGACGGCGGAGG
>CAJCIT010000101.1 GCA_903970405.1 Acidobacteriaceae bacterium
TCCGCCTTCGGCGCTCGCGTGCAGGATCACCGCATCCACCTGATTTGCCGCGCACCACTCGAGTGCGATTTGCATCAGCCCGCGAGCCATTCCTTGACGGCGCTGCGCGGGCTCCGTATAGACGTTGAGAATGTTGCCGCGCCACAGACCGGCAGCGACCATGTGCGGCGGCCAATCCATCAGCCAGAGCCCCAATCCAGCCGCGATTGAAGAATCGTCAGCAAGAGCGAACCAGCCGATGTACTCACCGGCCTCCATCTTCCTGCGGACCCACGGCCGGAAGCGGAGGCTCATGGCATCGAGTGCCCTCACGTCGCGATAGCCCATCTCCAAGAACATGGCTCGCCGGTGGTGGACAATCGCATCGAGATCGGATGTTTCGAGCGTGGCGCGCCGCGTGGTCACTCTCTTAGCTCCGCTTTGCGCCTAGAAGTGCGTCTTGAAGTTCATCAGATTCCACTGCAAAGCGAACCAGACCAAACCGACGCACGCCGCGGCCAGCGCAAACCCATAACCCTTCATCCAGATGCTGCGGCCCGGCGAGCGAAGACTGCGAAACGCGCTGATGCATGCAACAATGGCGCCGATCACGCAAAGGTGGCCCAGAATGCCCAATCCGATAATCCAGGGCGAGAGGGTGTTCAGCTTCGTGATGTCGTCAGCCATGGAGGCCACCACCATCCAACCCAGTGAGAAGGCGACAATAAGCAGGCACACCACCCGCACCGCCAAGCGCCATTTGAGATCTGCCCGGCTGTAGTCAAGCCGTTTCCCATAATGCTTCCTCACCATAGCCGCCACCGGCCACAGCAACAGAGTAAGCACCACGATGACCAGACCCAATGTCAAGACCGTCAGATTCAGCGTTTTATTCTCGAAGAAACCAACCTTCTGGAGAACCTGCGCCGGCCAGTCCGCGCGCCCTTCCCACCGTCCATTTGCGTCTCTCCGAAAAGAGAGATGGTCCTGCCCGTGTACCTCCCGGAAGAGCAACGGACCAATCTCTTCAAACTTTTTCATCTGGCCACTGGGACTCTTGAACTGATCCACACCGATGGTTCCGTCGGCATTGGGAATCACGTTGGCTTCACCCAGAAGGGTGGTCACCGAGACAAAGGACGTGTCAAACCGGCGGCTGGATTTATAGAAACCAGCAATCGCTTTGGCGTCTTCTTTCGCGCTAGCCACCTTGGCCGCGCCGGGAGGCGTATAGGGGTAGTAGCGGTCAAGGAACTGGTGAAACAGAATTGACCGAGGGCTCACTTCGCCCTTGCCCGCGCTGTTATAGGAGACGAAGAATCCCACATTCTCGTCGAGCAGCAGGTGCAGGTCACTGTGGAACAACACCGTATCTCCACCGTGCCCGATGATCAGCTTTCCGTTTCGCGACTCCTCATAAAAGCCGTAGTCCATGGCATTGAGGCGCTGGTCTGTCGTAAACAAACGCGAATGCATCAGCTTGGCTGTTTCAGGTCTGAGTATCCGCCGTCCTTCGAACTCGCCATTCTGTAAGTGGGCGATCATAAAGCGGCTCATATCGGCGGCGGTCGTGGAAACACTGCCTGCCGGATACGCTTCCACAAATTCGAAGGGCTGGGCTTTGTCAGAAGCTCTGTTATAGCCGCTCGACATAAAGGGCTTCAGGTTGTCAGGCAGCGGCTGAATAAAGGTGGTCCGCGTCATCTGCAAGGGAGTCAAAATGTTGTCTTGAACATACTGGCTGAGCGGCTTGCCCGAGACGCGCTGGACAATATACCCGGCCAACGCCGTGGCGTAATTAGAGTAAGCGGGCACCACGCCCGGCGGAAAGATCCGCGCCGGAATGTACTCTTTCAAAAAATGCTCCAGCGAATGCATGTGCTGCGCGTCGGCGACAAAGAGGTTGCGGCCCACCTCCTCGAAGCCCGCGGTGTGAGTCATGATGTTCTTCAACGTGATCGGCTTGCCCCAAGCGGGCGGGATCTTGAAATCGAGATAGTCATTGACGTCCTTATCGAGGTCGAGCTTGCCTTGCTCGGCGAGTTGCATCACCGAAGTCCACGTGAAGAGCTTTGAGATCGAACCCGGGCGGAAGAGCGTTGCGTCGGGAGTGACGGGCGCGCGCTTGTCAACATCCGAAAAGCCGTAGCCTTTGGCGAAAAGCAGCTTGCCGTCTTTGACCACGGCCACCACGGCGCCCGCAATATCTTCGCGCGCGAGTTGCGGGGGCATGAGGCCATCGAGGAAGGCCTCGAGATCGGCCGCGGTGAGCTGCGGAGAGGTGGCTGACGTTTGCGATGTCTGAGCCGACGCCGAGAGTGTCCACGCCAAGATGGCCGCCAGGATGGAGACGGCGCTTGCGAGTAGATGGACGGCTCGATTGTTCTGCAAGAATTCCTCCCAACCCTATCTCTGGGCGTAGTCTTCGCTCACCAGTGGGACCGGACAGCCAGATTCTTAGCAGTATCGCAGCCTGCGAGGGGCGGACATTCCAGCGCAACTCCGCTACCTGGCGCCATGCCACACTATGATCTACCCTTTTCCTCACGCCCACGTACATGCTGACCGACGACGAAATCTCCTCGCTCCGCCTCCGCTTCCCCATCCTCAGCCAGAAAACCTATCTTTATAGCTGCTCGCAAGGCGCGCTGAGTGACGCCGCCGAATCCGGTCTGCGCGCCTACGCCGAAAGCTGGCGCACATCGAGCGCGCCCTGGAACGATTGGGTGGAAGCCTATGAAGCGATGCGCGCCGAGTTCGCCCGCTTTATCAAGGCCCATCCCGATGAAATCGCCATTGTCACCAGCGCCTCGGCCGGCATCAACGCCATCGCCAATGCCATTGACTTCGCCAACCGCCCCAACGTCGTTATGGGCGAGTATGAGTTTCCCACTATGGGCCAGATCTGGCTTGCCCAGCAGACGCGCGGCGCGCACATCCGGTTCCTGGACGGCGTGAACAACTCGATTCCGCTCGACGCTTATGAACGCGCCATCGATGAGCGGACCGCCATCGTTCCCGTCACCGAGGTTTCGTTTCTCAACGGCTTCCGTTCCGACGTCCCTGCTGTCACGCGCCTGTCGCATAGCAAAGGCGCGCTGGTGTTCCTCGACGGTTTCCAGGATTGCGGCACGCGCCCCATCGATGTGAAGGCTCTTGACGTGGATTTCTACGTCACCGGTACGCTGAAGTACTTACTGGGGCCGCCCGGCGTCGCGTTCCTGTACGTCAAGCGCTCTTTGATTGAGTCGCTCAGTTCTACTCTCACCAGTTGGATGGCCCAGCGGGACGTTTTCGCTTACAACACGAAGAAGCTGGACCCCGCTTCCGAAGGCCGCCGCTTTGAAGGCGGCTCCCCGCCCATGCCGAGCATCTACACTGCGCGCCCGGCGCTCGACCTGCTGGTCTCCATCGGTCTTGAGAACGTCGCCTGCCAGATCGAGCAACTGACGCGTGCTTTCACGCAAGGCACCCGCGCCCTCGGAATCTCCACCAAGACGCCCGATACTACTGTCGGCCCGCTGGTGGTGGTACGTTCCACGGACGCCGCCGCGCTGGTCAACAAACTCGCAGAACGCGGCGTCATTGTTTCAGCGCGTCTCGACGGCGTCCGTTTCTCCTTCCACGTCTATAACAACCTCGCCGACGTCGACGCCGCTCTGTCAGTGCTCCAGTCGAATCTCCACCTAGTGGCGCGCGTATGAGCAATTTGGTCCGCGCACCCATCGCAATCGAAGAAGGTGAGAAACTAACCCGCCAACTGAGCGCGCCGCAGTTAGCCATGATCGCCATTGGCGGCGCCATTGGCACGGGCCTGTTCCTGGGCAGCTCGCTTGCCGTTCATACGGCTGGACCGGGTGTGATTCTCACTTACCTGATCGGCGCGGCCATTGCGTTGCTGTTGATACGCGCGCTTGGCGAAATGGCGGTTGCCCACCCCACGGCGGGCTCCTTCGGCGTGTATGCCGAGCTGTATGTCAATAAGTGGGCCGGTTTCACCGTTCGTTATACGTATTGGGCCGGACAATGCGTGGCCATCGGGGGCGAAGCAACCGCCATCGCAATTTACTGCCAATGGTGGTTCCCGCACACGCCGCAATGGCTTTGGATTTTGGCCTTCACCGTGGCGCTGCTCTTTGTCAACGCCCGCAGCGTCGGCAGCTTTGGAAGCTTCGAGTATTGGTTCGCGATGATCAAGGTGGTGGCGATTGTTCTGTTCATTCTCATCGGTGGCGCATTGATCCTTGGCATCACGCCGCGGCCCGCCATCGGCTTTTCGAACCTGACCTCACATGGCGGCTTCCTGCCTGCGGGTTTCGCCGGCGTTTGGATGGCAATCGTCTTCGTCGTCTTCAGCTATATCGGGACCGAAGTGGTTGCCGTCACCGCGGGAGAGGCGAAGAATCCCGAAGTGGCTTTGCCGCGCGCCGTCCGCACCATGGCCGCGCGCCTCATCGTCTTCTATCTCGGCGCAATCTTTGTTTTGGTGGTCATCGTTCCCTGGAACCAGATCCAGCCCGGCGCCGCCGTCACCGCCAGTCCCTTCGTTCGCGTCTTTGAGTTGATTGGTATTCCCGCCGCCGCTCACATCGTGAACTTCGTTGTCATCACCGCCGCCGCATCCAGCATGAACTGCAATCTCTACCTGGTCAGCCGCATGATGTTCTCGCTGGCTCGCAGCGGCTACGCTCCGGCGCCGTGGGGGCGCGTTTCTTCCCGGGGCACGCCTGTTCCGGCGTTGCTGGTCTCCGCCGCGGGTCTTGCGCTTGCGATTCTTACGTCATTCCTCGCGCCGCAAAGCGCCTTCGTATACCTGTTCGGCATTTCTCTTTTTGCCGGGCTTTATGCGTGGCTCGTGATCTTCGTGACGCACATCTTCTTCCGCCGCTCGAAGCCAGAGTGGAGGCCGGTAAGGATGCTTAGCTCAGTTGTTGGCGCGCTGGCCATCGTTGCGATTCTGCTGACAACGTGGTGGGTGGAAGGCATGCGAATCACGTTGATCGCGGGGATCTCATGGATGGCGATACTTTCGACGGCCTATCTAGTCGTCAACCGCCTGCACGGATCGAAAGGAAGACCACGCTGATTGTCTCTGCGCCAGGGCTCCTTCGTGATAGGTTGGCTTCCTGATGATGCGAAGACGCGAATTTCTTGCTCTGGCCGCCGGCGCCGCCACACTCAAAGGTCTGCCCTCTCCCAAAATCAAAGATGTCTCCGTGATTGCCACGTCCCCGGCGGGCTTGAGGCTCGTCGTTGTCAAAGTTACCACCGATCAGGACGGTCTCTATGGTTACGGTTGCGCCACCTTTACCCAGCGCGCGGAGTTAGTCGTTGAGGCGGTGAAGCAGTACCTCCGTCCGTTGATCCTGGGCAAACCGGCTGACCGCATCATTGACCTTTGGCGCGCGATGGACGCGTCATCCTACTGGCGTAATGGTCCTGTCCTGAACAATGCCATCAGCGGGGTGGACGAAGCGCTGTGGGATATCAAAGGCCGCCAGGCGAACATGCCGGTGTTCCAACTGTTGGGCGGCAAATGCCGCGAAGGCGCGCTGGCGTACTCTCATGCCTCGGGCAAAGAGCCTGAGGAGACCATCGATCAGGCCCGGGCTCTGATCGCCCAGGGATTCAAGGTGGTGCGCTTGCAAGTAGGAGTCCCAGGTTTGGCCGGCTACGGCGCCGCCGCTGGACAAGCTGCTCCCCCGGCCAGCCTCACGGAAGGGCCAGTCTTTGAGCCACTGCCTTATGTCCGGCGCGCTCTTGCCCTTTTTGAGCGAGCGCGCAAGGAACTTGGCAATGAAATCGAATTGCTGCACGATGTCCATGAGCGGGTGCCGCCTCGCATGGCTGTTCAGTTTGCGAAGGATATGGAGCAGTTTCGACTCTTCTACCTGGAAGACGCCTTGGCCCCGGAAGACATCGCCTACTTCCGCCAGATCCGCGCGCAGTGCGCCACTCCTCTGGCAATGGGCGAATTATTCAACAACCCCAACGAATGGACGCCGCTTCTTAAGGAGCAACTCATCGACTACATTCGGTGTCACGTATCGCAGGTGGGCGGGTTAACGCCGGCTCTTAAAGTGGCGGCGCTCGCGGAGCAGTGCCAGGTCAAGACGGCCTGGCACGGTCCCGGCGACACGTCGCCGGTCGGTCATTGCGCCAACGTCACTCTGGATCTGGTCTGCCCTAACTTTGGCGTTCAGGAGTGGTCGGCGTCTACCGAGCGCATCCTGGAGGTTTTCAGCGGCTACCCGGAAATGCGCGACGGCTACTTGTTTCCCAATGACAAGCCGGGCTGGGGCGTTGAGGTAAACGAAAAGGCCGCTGCGAAGTATCCGTTTGGCTTTGGCGAATCGGAACAACGCCGGAACCTGAATGGCGGATGGGGCGAGGTGCGCCGCCGCGACGGCAGCATCATTCAGCAGTGATCGGGAGGGCCTGCCTAACCGGTCGCTCCCTGGCGGTCGCGGCTCTGAACGCCCGTGTACAAGGCCGCTGGCCCCGCGGGAGTTTTCATCGTTTCGGGGTGAGCGGTCCGGAGCCTCATGCGGAGGTCAGAGGGACGGGCTGTGTTTGAACTCTTAGGCGCCCGCTGCCGAGTGGTTAGGTACTGTTAAGGGGGAGTTGTATGCAGTCGATGTCTGTTACCAATGTTGGGAAGAGGCGAACTCGCGGCGTAAGAGCGATCGGGTTATTTCGCTACCCGGTCCTCTATGCCGTTTTTATAAGTGCCGCCGGGGCGCAAAACCCTGCCACCACTGTAAGCGTGGATGCCAACGCGGCTAAGCATCCCATCAGCCCCGATATTTATGGCTTCGCGTTCGGCGCCACCGGCGATTTGTCGGCCACCAACTTCACCATGAACAGAAGTGGCGGCAACGCCACCAGCATGTACAACTGGCAGCTGAACGCCACGAATCACGCCAGCGACTGGTACTTCGAAAGTATTCTGGATCCGCCGGAAACGCCAGGCTATGACGGCGACCAGTTTATTAAGCAGACCCGCGCAGCCGACGTAGGCGCTCAACCTCTCTTAACCATCCCCATGCTCAACTACATCGCCAACCTGGGGCCGGATGGCGCGAAGCGGTGGTCGTTTTCCGTCGCTAAATATGGGCCTCAGACCAGCACGGATCCCTGGCAGCCCGACGCCGGCAATGGGATCAGCGCCGCCACTGGAAAGCCCATTATCTCTAACAATCCGCTTGATGCGAGCACGCCAAACTCCGTCGCCATCCAGCAGGCTTGGATTAAGCATTTGACGCAAACCTGGGGCACAGAGGCCGCGGGAGGAGTCAAGTATTACATCATGGACAACGAACCGTCGCTCTGGAGTTCCACCCACCGCGATGTACATCCGGCGCCCGAAACATACCAGGAACTGCTGAATTGCTATCTCAACTATGCCGCTGCCCTGCGGGCCCTCGATCCAAACGCGCTGATCGTGGGTCCCGAAGAATGGAGTTGGTGGGCGATGTTTGTGAGCGGTTACGATCAGCAGAATGGCATTGACGCCGCTAAATCCGACTACAACACCCATAGTAAGACCTATTACTATCCATGGCTATTACAGCAACTCTACGCACACCGGGTGAGCACTGGGCAGCAACTTCTCAATATCCTCAGCCTCCATTACTATCCGCCGGAGCTGGCGAACCCCGACGACGATTCGCTCGCCGCGCAGGAGATCCGTAATCAGTCCACTCGGGCGCTTTGGGACCCTACCTATATTGACCCGTCATGGTTTAACCAAGTGGGTATTAACGGCGGTATCGTCAACCTGATCCCGACGATGAAGAACTGGGTCAACCTGTACTACCCTGGCTTGCAGACGGCAGTCACGGAATACAATTGGGGCGACGAAACGAAGCTTAACGGCGCCACAACTCAAGCCGACGTGCTGGGCATCTTCGGCAGAGAAGGTCTGGACATCGCGACGCGCTGGACAGTTCCCGCGAATCCTTCGCCCACCTATTTGGCCTTGGAGATCTACCGCAACTACGACGGTAAGCGGTCGGCGTTTGGAGATACCAGCGTGTCGGATGAGGTCGCCAATCCCGATTACCTTTCCTCGTTCGCGGCGGTCCGCTCCTCTGACGGCGCACTGACCGTTATGGTCATCAACAAGCAGCAGGGCTCGACCCCTGTCACCGTGAGTCTGGCCAACTTCGGCACAACCGGCGTCGCGCAGGCCTACCAGATCTCTTCGGCGACCCAAACCGCTATTGCCGCGTTAGGCAGTGTGCATATCGCCAGTGACGCCATCGTCACGACGGTCCCTTCGCAGAGCATCACTTTATTCGTCATTCCCGCGGGGAAGGTGGTGTCGCCGCCGGGGCCGCCCAGCCATCTTGAGTCGACCGTGGGCAACGAAACCGTGACCGTGAGTTGGATCAATGGCATTGGGGCAACCAGCTCGACAGTCAAGCGCGCCACAGTCAGCGGAGGGCCGTATCTGACCCTGGGCTCGGTGGCTGACACTGCGCCTTCTTCTTATACCGATACGAAACTTGTGAACGGCAAGACCTACTATTACGTGATATCGAGCTCGAACGCAGCCGGGACAAGCCCAAACTCAGCGCAGATTGCCGCGATACCGATTGTCCCCCCGGCCTTCTCTTCCTCCGCGACTGCATCGCCTGATCCGCTGACGCAGAATACCAGTACAACGATTAAGGCGACCGTGACATGCTTGTCCGGCATCTTGACCGACGGGATCGTTCAGCTTTATATCCTGGATCCAAATGGGAATGCAGTACTGACGACGAACTATGCAGCCCAGAGCTTTTCGGCTAAAGAGTCACGCGGCTATTCAGTCACCTTGACGCCGACGCTTGCCGGAACTTACACCGTGGAGGTTGGCGTCTTTAGCGTCTCGTGGCAATTGTGGAGTTGGAATTGGTCCGCGGCAAGCGTAACCGTCAATTCCAGTGTTCTGTTCAACACCTCGACAACCGCTGCATCCCAGGTGGCGGCCGGCGGAACCGTCGCCATTGCGCTGACTGTGAAGAACACGGGCTCTGGCGCCTTGTCAAACGGAAACGTCGAATTGCAGATTTTCAATGCCGCGGGAGCGGCCGTCGCGACCGAGGTCTGGGCCGCGCAGAATTTTTCCGCCGGCCAGGCGCTGACTTACAAGTACAACTGGACTCCCGCCGCTACCCTTCCGGTTGGCGTCTACTCGGTGGATGTGGGCGTTTTCGACGGCGCCTGGACCCATGACTACTATTGGAATAAAGACGCAGCCATCACCGTCACCGCGGCAGCCGCTGCACGCTGAGTTCTGCTCAACTCAGTTAAACTGTGGCGATGCCTTCACCGAGCCTGAGCGAACTGTGGGAGGAACATACCGCCCACGAATTCAATACGCGCGACACAGCCGCCACCTTGGAGACCATGGTGGACGACGCCTACGTGAACCACGTTCCAGTCATGACTGGAGGCTACGGCAAGGCGGAGTTAGGCCGATTCTATTCGACTGATTTCATTCCGAGCATGCCGCCCGATACGAAGCTCTCGCCCGTCTCGCGAACCATCGGTAGTGACCAGTTAGTGGACGAGATCATCTTCTCGTTTACGCACACGCAGGAGATGCCGTGGATGCTGCCCGGCGTCGCGCCTACGAATAAATACGTCGAAGTGCCGCTGGTGGTGGTGGTCCGCTTCCGCGACGGGAAACTCGCCCACGAGCATATTTACTGGGACCAAGCGTCTGTCCTCAAGCAAATCGGGCTAATAACCGACCAGTCGCTGCCTGTTTTCGGCGCTGAAACCGCGAAGAAGGTGGCATCGGGAGCATTTAGGGAGTAATCGGCCGCTGTCAGCATCTTTCGCGGCGATTTCCAAGTTCTCGTCTAAGTCTGAGTCTGAGACTGAGGCTGAGAACGTGTGAAAAATCCCGGAGACAAATAGACGCGCCTACGCCTTCAGAGCCGCGGCCGTCAGGGAGCGACCGGTTGACACGACAGGAACAACACCGCCGGTCGCTCCCTGGACGGTCGCGGCTCTGAAGGGTTTGCGGGCGCTTAAGTCAGGCCTCTCCACTCCCAGCATGAACGCCAGGGCCGTAGCCCTTCGTTATGCTGTAGCTTTGCCATGAAAACTGTACTCCTCTTACTCAGCCTGTCGATCGCTCAGGCCCAGACGGCCAGTGAAATTCTAAAATCGGCGCCGGCCGATGCGCTCAAGAGCGGCACGTTCGCGGGCGGCCTCGGCGGCCATCTGGTTTTCGCGATCGCGACCAGCGAGAAACCGACGCTCTTTGTCGACGATGAGCCGTCCGCCGGCGCCGTCAAGCAGGCCGGGGCGGTTTATTACGTGGAAACGGATCTCGCCGTGGGGCGGACTCACAGTTTCTACTGGATGGCCGGGAGCGCCCGGTTTGGCGGCCGGACCGACGTCGCTGCTTGGCCTCCGGATGCCTATGAACAGCCCGGCGTGCCTCAGGGCGTTTTGTCGGCGAAGCGCGTTCACTCAAGCTCAATCTACCCCAACATGAAGTCCGATTATTGGGTTTATGCGGCGGCAGGCGTCGACGCCGCGGTAGCCGCTCCCGTCATGATCTGGCAGGATGGCGAGGTGAATGTGGAGCGAAACGGCGCGTCGCACACTCTAAACACGATCGACAATTTGACGAAGCAGGGGAAGATTCCGCCCATCGTGCACGTGTTCATTTCGCCGGGGCTGGTAGGGCAGACCCATATGCGGAGCATCGAGTACGATACCGTGAACGACACGTATCCGCGTTTTCTCCGCGATGAGGTTCTTGCCGAAGTAGCCAAGAGTTATAAGCTGCGTCCGGATGCTTACAGCCGGGCGATTATCGGCGAGTCTTCGGGCGGGATCTGCGCCTTTAACGCCGCATGGCAACTGCCCGATCAGTTTAGCCGGGTGGTCTCCCGCATCGGCAGCTTCGCCGCCATTCAATGGAAGCCGAACCTGCAGGACGGCGGCCAAAGCTATCCCAACAAGGTCCGCAAGGAGGCGAAGCGAAATATTCGCGTGTGGCTGCAGGACGGATCGCAAGACTTGGAGAATGAGTTCGGCAGTTGGCCGCTGCAGAACATCCAGATGGCGAATTCGCTGAAGCGTCAGGGGTATGACTTCTACTTCAGCTTTGGGAACGGCACTCATACCCGGCTAGGCGGCCAAGTGGAGGCGCCTGCTGAGCTGGAGTGGATCTGGCGCGGCTGGGAAGCCGGCAAGACGGAGCAAACCTACGATCAGGACCCGGCGGAAAAGGACCGCCCTTTTTATCGGGTGAAGGCGCTGAATCGTTAGAATGTGGGAGAAATTGAGGCAGTCAGGCTCGCCCTTTTTGTAAGAGCTTTATTTTAATGGCTCGATAAGCCTTGTCCCGCTGTCACTACAATCAAGGCATATGTCGTTCCGTGGAGCCAGAGTTCTCTCATTCGAAAGCCGTCAAGCCGACGAAATGGCGGACCTGATTCGTCTGAATGGCGGGGAGGCATTCGTCGCGCCCGCCGTTATTGAAGTGCCGCTTGAGCGGAATGTGAAGGCCGCCGCCTTCGCCGATCGCCTGTATCGGTCAGAGATCGAGATGATGATCTTCACCACCGGCGCCGGAGCGCGGCTGCTGGACCGGGCGCTGGCAACCAGCGAGGCGGACGATCGTTTTCGGGAGGCGTTGCGAAAAGTGACGGTGGTGGCGCGCGGTCCTAAACCGATGGCCGTGATGCGCGAATGGTGCGTCCCGGTTGCCGTGCTAGTTCCCGAGCCCGCTACCTGGCGCGAAACGCTGCTGGCGCTCTTAGAGCGCGCGGAGCGGGTGGTGGCGGTGCAGGAGCACGGCCGTCCGGGCCTGGAATTGACGGCTGGCCTGACAGCGCAAGGCCGCCGGGTATCTACCGTTGCGGTGTACGAATGGGGATTCCCGGCTGACACCGCGCCGCTGCAGGAGAGTATTCAGAAGCTGCTGGCCGGGGAGGTGGATGTGGCATTGTTCACGGCCGCAGTGCAGGTAGAGCATCTGCTGGAGTTCGCCGGGCAGCGGGGACGGGAAGAGGCGGTGATTGAGGCGCTGAGCCGGACTTATATCGCCTCAATTGGGCCGATGTCCTCGGCTTGCCTGCAGGAGCACGGATTGATGCCGGCCATGGAACCGAGCCATCCGAAGATGGCGGTGCTGGTGCGCGAAGCGGCTTCGTCGTTCTCAAAGTCTCGCTGAGTATAGATGCTGACAGCCCAGGGCGCGGGAGCGTTTGAATCGTAAAGAGGGGAGCCTATGAAGTCGATTATTGGCGATTTGCATACAGTGGCTGCTATTTGTGGGGCTGCAGTTCTATCCACCTTATTCGCTGCCTTGCTTGCCCAGAACACAGCGCCAGCCGGCAAGGGTCAAGGACCTGTCTATGTTCAGGACGGAGGGTCGAATCAGGTGCTGGAAAGCATCTTTATTCCGCCCATGGCGAATGCGCCTTTCACGTTGTCGCTCCACACCGAATGGATCAAATACATGGCCGATGGCGGAACAATGACGGTGGTGAATCAGCGCAAAATCGCGCGGCAGGGCACCGGTCGCTTCTATCAGGAGCGGTGGCTGCTGGTTCCGAAGAACGGTCAATTTCAATCCCCGATGTCGCATATCCAGATTGCCGATCCAAATGAACACACCGCCACCACCTGCGCGATGATGGGGCCAAAGGTTTGCCGGATCGCGAACTACGGCGGGACCACCACCAAGGTCTACAAGCCGGCGGACAAACCCTCCGGCCCGCTCTCCGACGGCACGGGAACCCTGACCCATGAAGACCTGGGGAAAGACATGATCCTGGGCGTGGAAACGGTAGGGACGCGAATAACCATGAACGTCAATGCCCTCGCCTTAGGCAATGACCGGCCGTTCGCTATCACGCGGGAGTTCTGGTTTGCGCCCAGCCTTGGCATCAATCTAATCTCGAAGATATACGATCCGCGCTTCGGCACACAGATCTTCACCGTGACCGAGTTAGCACTGGGTGAGCCCGACCCCGTGCTGTTCGATCTGCCGAAGGATTTCCGAATCGAAGATACTCGGGCGCCCGCGGCTGGGGGGAATTAGGAGCTCGACGTCAACCGGGGCGCTGTGTGAACAGACGCGGCTCAGTTGGCGCGGCGGCGCTGGAATCTTTCGCGCTTAACAATTCCTTCCGCCTCCCGAATTGTCACTAACTGGTTGGCCTCTACCTTCTCAAACTGCTCTTTCTTCCCGGAGGGCCAGCGGACTTCCAGAGTCGCTTCCTTTTCCGGGCCGAGGCCGAAGTGGATCCGAAAATCGTTGCACGAATAGAAACTCGACTGGCTGAGGACTTCCTGCGCTTGGATGTGCGCGCCATAGCGGGCGGTTATGCGCGCTCCGATAGCGCTTCGGTTGGAGGTGGCGCCCACCAATTTCACTTTCAGCCAGTGACCATCGCCGGAAACGTCATTGCGGAGAAGAGAGGGCGGCTGATTCAGGTTGATAATCACCGCATCCACGTCGCCGTCATTGTCGAAATCGCCAAAAGCGCAACCGCGGCTTGCATGAGCGGCGGCAATGCCCGGACCGGCCTCCGCGATTAATTCTTCAAACTTGGCATTGCCCAGGTTGCGGAAGACGATTCGCGGCGACTTGTAAGGATACGCCGGCAGTTTCTTCTCAATCTCCGGATAGACGCTTCCGGTGACGAACAGAATGTCCGGCCAGCCGTCATTATCCAGATCAGCGATGCCGGCGCCCCAACTGACATACCGGGTCTCTACGCCCAGGCCGGATCGCAAGGTAACATCCTCGAAGTTGCCCTTGCCGTCATTGCGATAGAGAATGTCGGTGTCGTCGGCAAAATGAGTCTTAAAGATATCCAGGTTGCCATCGAGGTTGTAATCGCCGACCCCGACGCCCATGCCGGCTTGCTCCATGCCATCTTCATTCAGAGCGACGCCCGATTCCATCCCCACGTCGGTGAACGTTCCATCCTTGTTGTTTTGGAGCAGGAAGCTAGGGGTGGAGTCGCACGCCACGTAGATATCCGGCCACCCCCGGTTTGAGAAGTCCGCCGCGACAACGGTCATGCAGTAGCTACCCTTACACTTGTCGAGGCCCGATTGCGAGCTGACGTCGGTAAACGTTCCGTCGCCGTTGTTCCGGTAGAGATAAAGGCGCCCGGGAGGGAGTCCCTTCGGTCCGCAGTTAACGGGGATCCCTTTCCAATTGCAGTTGTTCCCAGCGCCGGGCTTTGACACGCGGTCCGGCTCAAAATCGAGATAGGTGCTGACCACCAGATCCAAGTGGCCGTTCCGATCGATATCGGTGAAGGTGCATCCGGCGCCCCAACGCCGCTGGGGGTGAATGAGACCGGCCTGCTCAGTCACGTCAGTAAATGTTCCGTTGCCGTTGTTGCGGTAGAGGGCGTTCTGTCCCCAATTGGTGACGAAGAGATCGTCAAAGCCGTCGTTGTTATAGTCGCCGACGCAAACGGCCGAGGCCCAGCCCGTTCGGTGCAAGCCGGCCGCGGCGGTGACGTCTGTGAATGTCCCGTCGCGATTGTTTTTGTAGAGCCGGTTGGTGGCGCCTTCGGTATCGCCAGTCAGACGCGTTCCGCTTAAAACGAAAATATCGAGCCAGCCGTCCTGGTCATAGTCAATGAAGGCGACGCCGCAGCCGACGGTTTCGAGGATAAAGTCTTTGTGATCAACCGGCCCGCAAATGGTGGGAGCGGTGAGCCCGGCGGAGGCAGCCACATCGGTAAACTTCGCCAGGAATGGAATGCCGGAAGGCTTGCCCCGAGGCGTAGGCGTCGCCGTTCGAGTGGAGACCCCCTGACAGAACGCTCGCGCGGCGGGAAGCGCAAGCAACGACAAGAGGTCACGTCTGCGAACCGGCACGGCTACATTATGACAAGGCGGCTCACCTTAGCTTGCCTTCGACGAACGGCACCTCAAGCACCTTTTCATGCTGGATGGGACCGTGACCGAAGTAGCCGTCCTCGCCGAAGAGCTCGCCATGATCGGAGGTGATGGTGACGTACGTGTTCTCCGGCAGCAGATCGAAAAGCTCCTCCACAACGCCGTCCAGATACTTCACGGCGGCGAGCTGGCGCTGCCGCAATTCGCGCAGCTTTGCTTCATTGAAGGTCTTTGAGCGGGTCCGGCGAAGCTTCCCTCCCACCACGCGATGGTCCAGATGTTTGAAGACGCCATGCACGCCGTGTACGCGGGGCCAATCTTCAGGCGGCTCATTGGGCAAGGCGTATGGGTAATGCGTTTCGCCGACGTTCAGCAGGTAGAAGGACGGAAACTCATCGGAAAATGTCATCTCCCGGATCATCGCCCGCATATCGTTGTGCCGCTCCATGAGCCGGTAGCTGTCGAAACCGTGGTTAAGAATGGTCATTGGGTTCAGGACCGGCAGTGAAACCATGGCATGGGTCTTATACCCCAGGCTTTGCAGGACCGCGGGCAGATTCAAGCGAGGAATGAATCTCTTGAATTCCAAGCCCTCCACGCCCAGCCGCTGATTGAACTTCAGAAAATCGTGTTGATAATAATCGGAGGCGAAGACGCCCTTGGGGCTTAAATGCGGCATCAGGCCCATCAAGAAATTGAAGTGCGAAGGCGCCGTCCAGGACGCGTAGGCCCAGCGGCGTTCCACGGGTCCCAAACTCCTGATGGTCTTCGGACGCACCTTCGAAAAGGCATCGTACCGGCAACTATCGAAGATAATGAGAACGTAGTTGTTTCGGGCGATCGGTTGTTGCAAAAGCAGTTGCACACATGATACGCCGCGATGCCGGGACCGTCTTGTTGGAGCGATTTCGTGAAGCCATTTCCTTGCCGCGACGATCGAACCTAAAGTACACTCCGTAGCATCGGCTGCTACCTCAAGAATTCCTATGACAACTCCCCAACCAATACAGACCATTGCGCCACTGCGTGAGAGGAAGGCATGGACGGCACTGGAGGAACACGCGGCGAAGCTGCGCGGTATCCACTTGCGGCAACTCTTTGCCGATGATCCCGAGCGAGCCACGCGGTTCACACTTGAGGCGCTGGGCCTTTACTTCGACTATTCGAAGAACCGCATCGACGGTGAGGCCATTGCCTTGTTGCTGGAACTGGCCGCACAATCCGGGCTTCGCCACCACATCGACGCCATGTTCGAAGGCAAGAAAATCAACGTCACGGAGAAGCGCTCCGTTCTTCACGTGGCGCTGCGCGCTCCGAAAGGAGAGAAGATCTTCAGCGATGGCGTGGATGTTGTTCCCGAAGTACACGCCGTGCTTGACAAAATGGCGGACTGCGCTGACCGGATTCGCAGCGGCGACTGGAAGGGACATACCGGGAAGCGTATCCGAAATATCGTGAGCGTGGGCATCGGCGGTTCAGACCTGGGTCCCGTGATGGCGTATGAGGCGCTGAAATATTACAGCCAGCGGGACATGACATTCCGCTTCGTCTCAAATGTGGACGGCGCCGATTTCGTGGAGGCGACGCGCGATCTCAATGCCGAGGAGACGCTGTTCATCATCTGCTCAAAAACGTTCACCACGCTTGAGACCATGACCAACGCCCACACGGCCCGCGAGTGGGCGCTGAAGACGCTGGGGGACGAGAAGGCCATCGCGCGGCACTTTATCGCCGTTTCGACCAACGCCGCGAAGGTAGCCGAATTCGGCATCGATACGGCGAACATGTTCGGTTTCTGGGACTGGGTCGGGGGCCGTTACTCGATGGACTCAGCGATTGGGCTGTCAACGATGATCGCGGTGGGCCCGGATCACTTCCGGGAGATGCTCTCCGGATTCCACGCCATGGATGAACACTTTCGGGCGACTCCGTTCGAAAGCAATCTCCCAGTCATCATGGGTCTGCTGGTGGTCTGGTACAACGCCTTCTTCGATGCTCAGACCGTCGCGGTGCTGCCGTATGAGCAATACCTGAAGCGCTTTCCGGCCTATCTGCAGCAGTTGACCATGGAGAGCAACGGCAAGCACGTCACGCTGGATGGAGTGGAGGTGGATTATCAGACCGGGCCTATCTACTGGGGCGAGCCGGGGACGAATGGCCAGCATTCGTTCTATCAGCTCATCCACCAGGGAACCAAATTCATTCCTTGCGACTTCATCGGTTTCGTCCATGCCCTGGACCCCATTGGCAATCATCAAGATTTGCTGATGGCGAATGTATTTGCCCAAGCGGAGGCGCTGGCGTTCGGCAAGACGCCCGAAGAGGTGCGAGCCGGGGGCACGCCGGAGTGGCTGGTGCGCCACAAGACCTTCGAAGGAAACCGGCCATCGAACGCGATTCTGGCTGACCGTCTGACTCCGGAGTTACTCGGAAAATTGATCGCGCTTTATGAGCACAGCGTATTCACGCAGGGCGTGATCTGGCAGATAGATTCCTTCGATCAGTGGGGCGTGGAACTCGGCAAGGTGCTGGCGGAGCGCATTATTCCGGAACTGGCTTTGGGCAGCGAGCCTGCGCTGAAGCACGACACCTCGACCAATGCGCTGATTGAGCGCTACCGCAGGGGTAAAGGCGCAGTGTAGACCGCCCGCGCCTTTTCTTCTCGACAGCGATCAAAGAGCTTGACGCGCCCGCAAAACTTGCTTCCGGCGGAGGCAAAAGGCGAGCGCTACGGCGCCAAGTCCCAGCAGTCCCTTCGCGTCAGGCTCGGGAGTGACAGAAGCCAACGAAGCGGTACCGCTGACGAGGGCGTCCAGTCCCGTGGAGCCCGTGAAATTGAGAACCACAAAGTCCAGCGTGTTGACTCCCGCTAGAAAATCAGCCGGATTCGTGACGTTCACCACGAGGTCCCCAGGTTTGTACCCCTCCCCACCACCAGCCTTATAAACCTCAATACCGTTCAGCCAAATATTAGCCCTATCGTCAGCACTGACAATTATGCTAAGCGCCGCTGTATCAGGGTCCAGGCCAGCCAGACTGAAAGTCGTCTGATAGGTATCAGATCCATTGCAACAGCCATTCGGTGTAGTTGCCGTTGATTCGTCGGCTTGAGGGCCGATCCAAAGCGATCCGGCAATAGGCGCTACCCAATCAGTTGGCAGCTTTGTAACCACAACACCAGGGGTGGGAAGCGGTGTTGTGGCTTCCCCCGTTGTGTCAGCGACGATCTGATAATTATTGTCCAGGCCAGCCGTGACACTCACCCCAGTACTATAAACTCCGATTGACGCAGCCGACGCCAGCCCCGATCCCACGGACAAAAGCGAGATCGCTGCAACAAAACTGGCCGAGCATGCTAACAAGTGCTTTATTTGCATTTGTCCTCCGAAGGAAAGTATCGGCGATTTTTAATCTGCCTGGCAAGTGCCTTGGTTGGTGGTTGTCCTCCACCGTTCGTACTGCAAGTACTGGAACTTGGCCGTCGTGCTCCGCTCTTCGAGTACCAGATTAGCGTCCTGTTAGAGCGTCGGTGGGCAGCCGCGCCTCCGCTACCTCGCCCCTGGCGGACTCCCAGCAGGCACCGCGAGCGCCGGCGGATTTGCCTTGGGCGGCGGACCCAACGAAGGTGGATTCGGCGGCGCCACCGGTCCCGAGGCAGGCGCGGCGCCGGCCGGCTTCCAGGCGGGCGGCCTCGCCAGCAAATCCTTCATTTGGGGCAACGACGCCGGATCCCATCCTCCGCCCAGCGCTTCGTTCAGCAGCACGCTGGCCGTCATCTGGCGCAACTGAATGCTGACTTCGGTTTCACGGTTGGTCAGCAGGGACGTTTGCGCGGTAATCACATTTAAATAGCTGTCGACTCCCGCTTTGTAGCGCGTGATTGCCAGTTCGAGATAGCGGGACGACGATTGCACCGCGGTGTGCTGCTCCTTCACTTCGTCGGCCAGGATGCGCAACGTGGAGAGGTTGTCCTCCACCGCCTGAAAGGCCGCTAACACCGTTTGGCGGTAGTTGGCCACATCGGCTTCGTATTGGGCCTCGGCCTGCTCATTTTGAGCCCGCCTAGCGCCGCCATCGTAGAGCGTCTGAGACAGTTGCGGGCCCAATGACCAGAACAGGCTGGGCCATTGAAACCACTTGATAAACGAGGTGGATTCAACTCCTCCGGACCCGCTCAGCGTGAGGGTCGGATAATAGGCGGCGCGTGCGACACCGATGGTCGCGTTTGCCGACGCCACCGTGCGCTCCGCCGCCGCGATATCCGGCCGCCGTTCCAGCAATGCCGACGGAACGGCCACCGGCACCTCAGGTGGATTCGGATTGAACGGAGCTAGAGGAAGCGAAAAGTTCGATGGCGGAACGCCAATCAGAACGGCGATGGCGTGCTCATAAGTAGCGCGATTCACGCCCAGGTCGCGCTCTTGAGCAGTCGCTGTATCCAACTGCACGCGTGCCTGCGCAACGTCCTGTTCGGAGTCGATGCCCAGTTTGTAGAGAGTCTCCGTCAGGTCCAGCGCCGCGCGATATGAACCCACAGTATCGTGCAGAATCTGGCGTTGCGCGTCCAGCGATCTGATTTCGAAGTAATCGGTGGCCAATTGGGCCTGGGTGGTCAAGAGCGCGGTTGCCACGTCAGCGGCGCTCGCCTGGGCGGAGTATGCATCGGCCGCGATCGTGTTGCGTATTCGATGCCAGAAGTCGGGCGTGTACGAAACATCGAAAGGCAGGGAGAAAAAATTGACCGTTCGGCGTGCCGTGGAAGATGCTCCCGTGCTTCCCGTGCCTGTGGTTCCGGTTCCGGTAGTTCCTGTGCCGGTGGTTCCCGTGGTTCCTGTGCTCACTACCGACCCGTTCAGCGTTGTCGAACTCTGGCTAAGGGAATAGGCAGGCGAGGAGCCAATGGTGGGATACAAGGCTGAGCGAGCCGATACAACCAGCGCTTTGGCAACTCGATAGTTGGCTTCAGCCTGCAGGATGGTTTGATTTGAAATCTTCACCTTCTCTTCCAGGCCACTCAGTTGTGGATCGTTATAGATCTCCCACCAGTTACCGCGGAGCTTATCGTCGCCCGGTTGCGCAAGCTTCCATCCCTCGCCTTCTTTATAAAGGTCCGGCGGCGCCTCCTTAAAAGCAGCCGGCGTAGTGGCCGGGGTTTTTGCATACTTCGGTCCCGGATTGCAGCCAGCGAGCGATAGCAGGAGCGCTAGCCCGGCGGCCGCTACCCACCTGCTACTCCTAGCCTCCGGCCTTCGGCGATTCATCATAGTTGTCCTTTCTTCAGGCGCTCGCGCGACGCTCACCACGCGGCCGGCTTCGAAGGCACGGCCGGAAATACTCCCGATCGAAACCATCTTGATAAATAGTGAGGGCAGTTCACGAGTTCAATTCCTTCCTCCGCGCGGTCCGTGAGATACTTCACCGCCATTCGGTCCACCAGCGTCACTTCGCTGAGATCGATCGAAACTCGCGCCGGCAGCCCTTTCGCGTCCGAGATCTCGCGGTCCAGCTCCGGAATCATGCTCTCGTCCAAATTGCCGCCGAGCAACAGCACCAGCGATTGGCTCTCCGGGTGAGGCTCGCAAACGATCCTGTTTCTCTCCATCGGGTTCTCGCCGTCCAGGTCAGTGAGCCGGGCCAACGGCCGCCGCCGGAACCTTTGGCTGCTCGTGCTTCCGGGATCTGTTTAACCAACTGCTGAACCGGTCCATATACAGGTAAATCACCGGTGTCGTGAACAGCGTCAACGCCTGGCTGAAGATCAACCCCCCGACAATGGTGATGCCCAGCGGCCGGCGCAATTCCGACCCGGTTCCCGTCCCAAGAGCGAGTGGCAGGCCCCCGAGCATTGCGGCCATGGTGGTCATCATGATGGGGCGGAAACGCAGCAGACACGCTTGAAACACCGCTTCTTCCGGACTCTTCCCTTCACGCCGTTCCACTTCCAGCGCAAAGTCGATCATCATGATCGCGTTCTTTTTAACGATGCCAATCAGCAGAATGATGCCGATCAGCGCAATGACGCTCAGCTCCGTATGGGTGATCAGCAGCGCCAAGACGGCGCCCACGCCCGCCGAAGGCAGTGTGGAAAGAATCGTCACCGGGTGAATGTAGCTTTCGTAGAGGATACCCAGGACGATATAGACGGCTAGGATCGCCGCCATGATGAGGATCGGCTCATTCTTCAGCGACGACTGAAACGCCTGGGCCGTGCCGGTGAAGTTCGTGACTATGGTGCTTGGCAGTCCAATTCTCGATTGCATTTGGTTGATGTCATCCACCGCCGTCCCCAGGGCAATGCCGGGAGCCAGGTTGAAGGAGAGCGTGATGGAGGGAAACACACTTGAATGGTTCACGGTCAGAGCGGCGGTGGATGGCTGGAAATGAGTGAAGGCGGCCAGAGGGATAGTGGACCCGCTGGTCGAGGTGGCATAAACGTAGTTCAGGCCGTCCGGATTCTGCCAGAATGCCGGCGCCACCTCCATTACGATGTAATACTGATTCATCGATGTATAGGTGGTGGCGATCTCACGCTCGCCGAACGCGTCGTAGAGAATGTTGTCAATGGTCTGCGCGCTGATTCCCAGGCGCGATGCCGTTGGGCGGTCAATGACCAGGGCCGCCGCCAGGCCGCGGTTCTGCTGATCGCTGTTGACGTCGGTCAACTGCGGCATCTTCTTCATTTGCTCCAAGAGAATCGGCGCCCAATGCGTCAACTCATCCAGCTTGTCGTCCTGCAGGGTGTACTGGTATTGAGCGGCGCTTTGCCGGCCGCCCACCCGCAGATCCTGCGCCGCCTGCAGAAAGAGCGTGGCGCCGGGCACCACGGCGAGCTTAGGCCGCAGACGGTTCAGAATCTGGTCCGCGGTGGCTTTTCGCTCCTCAAGCGGTTTCAAGGACACAAACATGCGTCCCGTATTGGTGGACGTCCCCCCGCCGCCGCCGCTGAACATGGTAGCGGTCGCCACCCCCGGATCGGCGGCGACGATTCTGCTCAACTGGATATTGCGTTGCGCCATGGCCTGAAATGACGTGCTCTGGTCGCCCACCACATTCCCATTCAGGCGTCCCGTATCCTGTTGCGGAAAGAAACCGGTCGGAACGATTGTGTAGAGATAGACGTTCACCGCCAGAGTGGCGATGGTCACCAGGATCATCAAGAAAGAGTGCCGCAGCACCCAGGTTAGGGCCACTTCATAACCCTTCAGAATGAAAACGAAGAACTTCTCGCTCCACCGGTAAAGCTTGCCCGGCTTGCGTTCGTCCGTCAGCAGCTTGGCGCACATCATCGGCGTGGTGGTCAGAGAAACCAGCAGCGAGACCCCGATAGTGAGCGAAAGCACCACCGCGAACTCACGGAATAACCGGCCCACGATACCGGCCATTAGCAGGATCGGCACGAACACCGCAACCAGCGAAACGCTGATTGAGAGCACCGTGGGGCCGATTTCGGCAGCGCCCTTGAACGCCGCTTGGATCGAACTCATTCCCTGTTCCCTGTACCGGGTGATGTTCTCCAGAACGACAATCGCGTCATCCACTACGAACCCGGTGGAAATCGTCAACGCCATCAGCGAGAGATTGTCGACGCTGTAGCCCAGCAGGTACATGATTCCGCACGTTCCGATCAGCGAAACCGGAACGGCTACGCTCGGAATCAGCGTCGCGCGCACGTCGCGAAGGAAGACAAAAACTACCATCACAACCAAGGCAATGGAGATCAGCAGCGTCTTCTCAACATCCTTGACCGATGCGCGGATGGTCACGGTCTGATCCATCACCGTGGTCATGGTGATGTTCGGGTTGATAGACGCCTTCAGTTTGGGCAGGGCAGCCTTGATACCGTCTACCGTGTCGATGATGTTCGCGCCAGGCTGCCGGAACACAATCAGCAGCGCGGCCCGTTTGCCATTGGCGAGGCCGAGTGAACGAACAGTCTGAACGGAGTCGCTGACGGCGGCTACGTCAGTCAGCTTGATCGCCGCGCCGTTATGATAGCCGACGATCAGCGGCTGATAATCCACCGCCTTCATCAACTGGTCATTCGCCTTGATCATCCACATGCGGCGGTCGTCTGAGAACGTCCCCTTGGCCTCATTGGCCGTCTGCGCCGCGATGGCCGTTCGGATATTTTCAAGCTGCAGTCCTCGGGCGTTGAGCGCAATGGGGTTCACATCGATGCGGACAGCGGGCGCGGAGCTTCCCCCCACCGACACTTGCCCGACGCCCTTGACCTGCGAGAGCTTCTGCATCAGAATCGTCGACGCCGCATCGTACAGCGCGCTGGGCGGCAGACGGTCGGATGTAAGCGCGATGATCATGATGGGGGCATCGGCCGGATTTACTTTCCGGTAGGTCGGATTCATGGGCAGATTCGCGGGCAAGTATCCTCTGGCCGCGTTAATCGCCGCCTCAACGTCGCGCGCGGCGGCGTCGATGTTACGGCTGAGATCGAACTGAAGAGTGATGCTCGATTGCCCCAGCGAATTCGACGAGGTCATTTCCGTGACGGCCGCGATGCGGCCGAACTGGCGCTCCAAAGGCGTGGCCACCGACGAAGCCATGATCTCCGGGCTGGCCCCCGGCAGCGACGCGGAAACCGAAATGGTCGGGAAATCGACTTGGGGCAGCGGCGACACGGGCAGCAACTGGTAAGCCACGCCGCCAAACAGAAACACCGCCACGGTCAGGAGCGTGGTGGCGACCGGTCTTTGAATGAAAGGTGACGAAAGACTCATGGCTTACTCTTCAGGAACGCGCGATGCGGACTGAGCCGCGCCTACTGAGCCGCGACCGTCAGGGAGCGACCGCATTGGTGGTCCTGTTTGGGCAACCGGTCGCTCCCTGACGGTCGCGGCTCTGAAGGGTTGCGGACGTTCACCCGCTTGCTTACGCGCGGGGTTCAGAAGGGGTTGGCGATCAGCGAGCGCCGGCGCCCAGCCAACCGGCCGCTCCCTGACGGTCGCGGCTCTGAAGGCGCGGGTCGGCCAGGCGCTGCCCTTGGAGATAAAACGTGCCGTATTACTCATCGCTTAGTCTCCGGTTGCCGGCTGCGGCGCGAGTCCGGCCTGGCGAGGCTGTTTCCGTTCGCGGAAGGCTGCCACCCGATGCGCCAGCCCATCGAAGAATAGATAGATCACCGGCGTGGTGTATAGCGTCAGCAACTGGCTGAGTAACAGGCCGCCGATGATGGTGATGCCCAGCGGACGCCGCAGCTCCGATCCCACGCCATGCCCGAACGCAAGCGGCACCGCGCCCAGAAGCGCCGCCATGGTGGTCATCATGATAGGGCGGAATCTCAGCAGGGACGCCTGATAAATAGCCTCCTCGGGCGGCTTGCCCTGATGGCGCTCGGCATCCAGCGCGAAATCGATCATCATGATTGCGTTCTTCTTCACAATGCCGATCAGCAGGACAATGCCGATAATGGCCACCACGGTCAGCTCCTGATGAAACAGCATCAGCGCCAGAATGGCGCCCACGCCCGCCGACGGCAGCGTGGAAAGAATCGTGATCGGATGGATGTAACTCTCATACAGGACGCCGAGCACAATATAGACCGTCACCAGCGCCGCCAGAATGAGCAACGGTTCGTTGCTGAGAGAAGCAATGAAAGCTTGCGCCGTGCCCTGGAAGGCAACCTGCATCGCGGCCGGAGCGGGCATCTCCTTTTCCACCTTTTGAATCGCCTCGATGGCCTCGCCCAATGAGGCGCCCGGGGCCAGGTTAAAAGAAATGGTCGACGCCGGGAACTGGCCGATGTGGCTGATCAGGATCGGCATCGAGCCGGTGCTCACCTGCGTGAAAGCCGCCAGCGGAACCGCGCCGCCTTGCGCGGAGCGGATATAAATGTCGCTCAACTGGCCTGGATGAACCTGGAAGTTCGGATCGATCTCCAAAATCACGTGATACTGATTGAGCTGCGTGAAGAGCGTGGAAACCTGCCGTTGGCCATACGAATCGTAAAGCGTCTCATCGATGCTCTGCGCCGTAATGCCCAGTCGCATCGCCGTTTGCCGGTCATAGGTGAGGCCTGCCTGTCTCCCGTGGGTTTGCAGGTCGTTTGCGACATCGGCAAGCTGCGGCAACGCCTTCAATCTGTCCGTGAAGCGGCCGACGTAGCTCGATAATTCCGGCAAGCTCGGGTCCTCAATGCTGTATTGGTACTCAGTGCGGCTGACGATGTCCTCCACCGTCAGGTCCTGAATGGGCTGCATATAGAGCGTGATGCCATCGATATCGGCTAACTTCGGCTTCAGACGCCGGATCACATCGGACGCATTGATGTTTCTCTCCTCCAGCGGCTTCAAGTTGATCTGAATCCGGCCTGCGTTCAAGGTGGTGTTCGTTCCGTCTACGCCGATGAAAGAAGAGATGCTTTCCACCGCCGGATCGCGAAGGACGATGTCCCCCAATTCCTGCTGTAGCCGGGACATCTCCTGAAATGAAACGCTTTGGTCGGCTTCGGAAATCGCCTGAATCTCGCCCGTATCCTGCACCGGGAAGAATCCCTTGGGAATGACAATATACAGAAAAATAGTGAGGCCGAACGTGAAGATGGCCACAATCATCGTCATGACCCGGTGACGGAGAATCCAGCCCAGCGTAATTCCATAAAACTCGATCGCCTTCTCGAAGATCCGTTCGGAAACCCGGTAAAACCGGCTTTGCTTGGCCTTGGGCTTATGCCGCACCAGCTTCGCGCACAACATCGGCGTAAGCGTCAAGGAGACCACGGCCGAAATCAGAATTGTGACGCTCAGCGTCACCGCGAATTCCCGAAAGAGTCTTCCGGTGATATCGCCCATGAATAACAGCGGGATCAAAACGGCAATCAGTGAAACCGTCAGCGAAACGATGGTAAAACCGATCTGCTCGGAACCCTTCAGCGCGGCGGCCAGCGGCTCTTCACCCTCCTCCACGTAGCGCATGATGTTCTCAATCATCACGATGGCGTCATCCACCACGAAGCCCGTCGAGATGGTCAGCGCCATCAGCGTCAGGTTATTCAGGCTGTAGCCCAGAATGTACATCAAGGCGAACGTTCCCACCAGGGAAAGCGGCACCGCGACGCTCGGTATAACGGTGGCCGCCAGATTTCGCAGGAACAGGAAGATCACCATCACCACCAGCGCGATGCAGATCAGCAGCTCTTCCTCGACATCGGAAACGGACGCGCGCACGGTGATGGTTCTGTCGGTCAGGGGTGTGATGTCAACGGAGGAAGGCACCGTTGCCCGGAGCTTCGGCAACAGCGCCTTGACGCGATCCACCACCTGGATAATGTTCGCGCCCGGCTGGCGCTGAATGTTCACAATGACGGCCGGGTCGCGGTTCATCCAGGCGGCCTGCCTCACGTTCTCCACGCCGTCGACGATATTGGCAACGTCCTTCAGCATGACGGGCGCGCCGTTCTTATAGGCCACCACCACCTGTTGATAGTCCTTGGCCGTTGTGAGCTGGTCGTTGGCGGCAATCTGGTAGCCCTGCTGCGCGCCGTCGAAGCTTCCTTTCGCCGCATCCAGACTGGCCGCCATCAGCGCGGTGCGAACATCCTCCAGATTCACCCCGTAGGAGGCCAGTTGCATGGGGTTCGCCTGTATGCGCACCGCCGGCTTTTGTCCGCCACTGATGGTCACCGCGCCGACCCCCGGCAACTGCGAGATCTTTTGCGCTAGACGCGTGTCGGCGTAGTCTTCCACCTGCGCCAATGGAATGGAATTCGACGTCAAGGCGAGCGTTAGAATCGGCGCGTCCGCCGGATTCACCTTGGCGTAGATCGGCGGCAGGGGCAGCCCCGACGGCAGGTAATTCTGCGCGGCATTGATCGCGGCTTGCACTTCCTGTTCCGCCACATCGATATTGAGGCTCAGTACAAACTGCAGAGTAATGACCGACGCGCCTTCCGAGCTCGAAGACAACATCTGGTTCAATCCGGGCACTTGCCCCAACTGGCGTTCAAGCGGCGCCGTCACGGCCGATGAGACCACGTCCGGGCTGCCGCCGGGATAGAAGGTGACAATCTGCATCGTCGGATAGTCCACTTCAGGCAACGCCGAAACCGGAAGCTGATTGAAGGCGACATAACCGACCAGCAAAATGGCCGCCATAAACAGCGACGTTGCGATGGGTCTCAGAATAAAGGGGCGGGAGGGATTCATCGCGTGGTCTCGGTCCCTTTCTTTCCGGTTCCCTTTCCTCTGGCCGATTGGTTGGTTGACTGGCCGGCGGCGGTTTTGTTCTCGCCTTTTCCCTGGGGCGCCCCGTTGGCCTGCCGCACGGAAACAGCCGCTCCATCCGTCAACCGGTCGAACCCGTCCACCACCAGCGTGTCCCCGGGCGCTACGCCCGTTACCGCCGCCTGCGTGCCCTCGATCTGGCCGACTGTGATGTTGTGCGACTGCACGGTCTTGCCCTGCAACACATAAACGTAGGCGCGGTCATTGTCCCGCTGGATGGCGGCGACGGGGATCAGGTTCACGCCGTGCAGGGTGTTCACCAACAGCTTGGCGTTCACGAATTCGTTGGGGAACAGCTTGTTGTCCGTATTCGGAAAGGTGGCGCGCACCTTCACCGTGCCAGTGGTGGTATCGATCTGGTTGTCCACTGTCAACGCGGTCCCGCTGGCGATTTGCGTTTCGTTCTTGCGCTCCATCGCCAAAACCTTTAAGGCGTGTCCCGCGCGCATCTGCGGCGCGACCTGCGGAAGATAATCCTCCGCCATGGTGAAAATAACGGTAATGGGCTGAAGTTGTGTAATGGTCAGCAAGCCCGTGGTGGCATTCGCGATAACGATGTTGCCCGGGTCCACCAGCCGTAAGCCGACGCGCCCGTCGATGGGGGAGGTGATTTTCGTATAGTCGAGGTTCACTTGCGCGGCATCGAGGTTGCCCTGGTCGAGTCTGACCGTCCCAATATCCTGCGCGACCAGCGCCACCTGAGTGGCATAGGTCTGCTCTGGGATCGCGTGCTGGTCTAAGGCTGCCTTGTACCGCTGCTCATCGATATTGGCGTTCTTGAGCAACGCTTGATCCCGTTGCAGTTGACCTTGCGCCTGAAGCACAGCGGCGGCGTAGGGCTTGGGGTCAATCTCAGCCAGCAAGTCGCCTTTCTTGACAATCTGCCCTTCCTTGTAGTTGACGGACAACAATTGTCCGGTCACGCGACTGGTAATGGTGACGGTGTAGACAGGCGTTACAGTGCCGATGGCCTCGATATAGACGCCGAGATCGCCCTTCGTAACTTTCGCCACCGAAACGGGGACCGCGCCGCCCCCCCTGCGTCCCGCGCCGCCGCCCGGCGCGCCGCTAGCGGTTGCGGTCTTCGCCGCCGGGGCGGAGCGGCTTCGCCAAAACCAATACGCGGCGCCCACCACCAAAACCACAACAATGAGCCAGACAATCCACTTCATTGCGCTCGATTTAGGCTTGCGGCTGGGTGGACTTTCCAGGGCCGGATGGGTGGTCTCCGGCGGTAAACGCGGTGTTTCCGGCTTGGGGTTCGGTGACTGGACATCTACACTCATCGTGGGCGGCGCCTCTGTTCGAATTTGTCCTGCAACTTCGACTATCCTGCGTGGGGACCGCGGGCGCATCTGCCAAATGGCATAGGGAAAGGGCGGGGGGGCCGATCGCGCGGATCGTGGTGCATGATTGGCGGATCGTCGCCAACTCTGGCGTTTAAGCCGATATCGCCGCGTACGGGCAACAACCACACGCCTCGGCACGCCCCCGGCAAGATCTGGTTCTCCAACCGGTCGCTCCCTCACGGTCGGCTCAGTAGGGCGCGGCTGTCTGGCTCCAATTTCCCACAGTCCTGCCGTCCGGGGAATGCATCCTATCTATCTGAAGATAAGCTACTTACCTGGTTCTAGTTTTCAGTCCCTGACGCTCCACGAGTTCGTTTCGTAATCCTCGCGAACCGGTTCCTGCCGCCGGCGTAGGCCCAAGATGCAGAGCATGAGTCCGGTCAAGAACAACAAGAACCCCGCATAGGCTGGCGCCAGATGGGTGAAGTCGAGATAGCCGATGGCGACGTGAACTCCTAATGCGGCGCCAAAACCGCAGAAGCCCATCACCGCCATCACTTCGGCAAAACTGCGGGTCAGCGGGGCGTTTCTGGCGATCATCGCAATCAGGAGTCCGGCGGACAAGAGGCCGCCTCCAAAGCCGCTCCGGTCATGCGCAATGACAGGTATCAGCATCGGTGAAATAGCCTGCAACTGCTCGCGGCTGAGTTGCATGAAGGCGATGTCTTGCGGCACAAAAACGACGGTCATTCCAATGGCGACAATCGAGAGGCCGGCCAGAATCAGTCCGGCCGCGCAGGCTTGGATCAGGAGCCGTCCCGCTCTGGCGTAGGAACTCTCAACCGGCAGAGGATTGAACCATACCTTCCGAATGCTGAGCTTTCCATGGATGCAGGAGCGGGAGCGAATGAGGCCGCCCAGGAAGGTTGGCAACAGCAATAGCGTGGCCCACCCATGCCACGTGTCCAGGTATCCGTACTTGAGGTAGGCCAAGAAACTCAGGAAGCCGGTCGACCCTGAGATGGCATAGGCCCACCAAGCCCACTGACGCCCGGCCTTCAAAGGGAACTCGGCCAGCCACCAATAAGCTGAGCCGATGGCGAGCAAGGTTCCACAAAAGGCGACTCGATCGTGAAACATGAAATGGACCAGGTGGCTGTTGCCGGCATGGGACAGAGCGGCGGCATCCATCCCGATTGCCTCCGAATCGTGCGGCAGAAGATAGCCGCTGATGGACTGAAGAATGCCAAAACCGGCACTGAGAATCAGCGCGGTTCCGGTCAGTGAAAGAAGCGGACGGCCGTCGCCTATCAAGGCAGAAATAAAGCCGCGCCGATCTTCGACTGACATAAGGAGTCTCAGGGCAAGTGTACAAATTGGAGGATGGCTCTGCCCAGAGTATCTCTGCCGCGGCGATACTAAATTCATGAAGGTGATCCTTTTCGGCGCGACGGGCATGGTGGGGCAAGGCGTTCTGCGCGAATGCCTGGCCGGCCCGGATATCGAGCAGGTGCTGGCCATCGGACGCAGCGCCACCGGCCTCCGCCACCCCAAGCTGATAGAGGCGATTCACGCCGACTTTCTCAACTTCGGGCCGATGGAAAGCCGGATGGCCGGGTATGACACCTGCTTCTTCTGTCTGGGTGTTGCTTCTCTCGGCATGAAGGAACAGGACTACCGGCGCATCACCTACGGTTTCACCTTGGCCGCGGCGGAGACGCTGCTCCGGCTGAACCCGGCGATGACGTTCATCTATGTCTCCGGCATGGGAACCGATGGCAGCGGGACCGCGAAAGGCTCTCTGATGTGGGCGCGGGTGAAGGGCGAAACTGAGAATGCCCTGTTGCGGATGCCATTCAAAGCGGCGTTTATGTTACGGCCGGCACTCATCGTGCCAGGCCAGGGCATTCGGTCGAAGACGCGGATTACCCGAGTCTTCTACATCGTGCTTGGTCCGGTGCTGCCGCTGCTGTATTCGCTTGCGCCGAAGTACGTGACCACAACCGAGCAGCTAGGCCGCGCGATGATCAAGCTGGCGTGCGACGGCGGCGACAAGCGGGTGCTTGAGAACGCGGATATTAACCGCGTGTAGGAGCGGCCGTCAAACTAATTCTCGAAGACACGGCGCACGTCGAGCTGAAGTCCAGGTAGCAGCGCCGTGGTCAGAGTGTCGCCGACTCGAAGCTTTTCTACCCGCTCACCGTTCGTGTGTATCATAACTTGCCGCGTATCGGCGAACACTTGCCATACCTCCTGGACCCCATGCGCAAGGTACAGCTCAACTTTGCGCATCGCTTGCGTCGCGGATTCGGACGGTGAAATGACTTCGATGGCCAAGTCCGGACAGCCCGCAACCGGAACACGCGTCCAATCCATTTCATCGGCGCGGGGACTACACACCACCCAAACATCCGGGCGCAGACGGGTGTTGGGGGCCAAAGCGAACTCAACGTCAGTGGCCGCTTTGCCCGATCCAGCGAGGATGTTCATCAGCGCAAGCAGAATCCGGAAGATGATTTCCTGATGTTCGAGTGTCGGGCTGGACATCGGTTTGAGATCGCCGTTGAACAGTTCCCAGGCGCGTCCCTCCTCATAGGGCAATTCATCGAAGACGGAGCCGGTCATCGTGGCAGTGGCTGCCATGTCTTCAGTATAGGCGCGGAAAAAGATTGCGCTTGCTAGCGGCGCTTGGCCTTGATCACGATGGGCGTCGACTCGAAGCCGAAGTGCTCGCGCAGGCGGTTGACAAGGAAGCGCGAGGCGGAAAAGTGAAGCTTCTCGGCCTGATCGGTGAAGAAGACGAAGGTGGGCGGACGAATGCCGGCCTGTGTGGCGTAGTAAACCTTGACGTCCCCCTCAAACTTGAGCGTTTCAACGAAGCGATTCAATTCGCCGGTGGTAACACGTTTCGAGGCGGATTCAAAGGCCCGCCGCACGGTCGAGAAAATCTTTCGGATGCCTTCCCGATTCAGGGCCGAGGCGAAGATGATGGGCGCGTAGTCCAGAAATTTAAGTTCGTCGCGAACGGATTCCGTGAAGGCGCGCTTGCTTTTTCCCTGGGCGGCCGCGGCATCCCACTTATTCACCACGATGACCACGCACCGTCCTTCTTCGTGCGCATAGCCGGCAATGGTGGCATCCGATCCGACAACTCCTTCCACCGCGTCGACGATCAGCAGCACCACATTCGCCATGCGGATGTTGCGGCGGGCCATCACCACGCTGAGCTTCTCAGTCATCTCATGGGTCCTGCCTTTGCGGCGAATGCCGGCGGTATCGACGAAGCGATAACTGACGTTGCCTTCGACAACTGTTTCATCGACGGCATCGCGCGTGGTTCCGGCAACCGGTGAGACAATGGCGCGCTCAGAGCCGACCAGCGCGTTGAGCAGGGTGGATTTGCCGACGTTGGGACGGCCGATAATGGCGACTTTGATGCGGCGTTTCTTGGCGTCTTCCTCGTCACGGGCGGCTTGTGCCTGTTCGTCGGTTTCGGGAAACGGCGCGGTGATGTGTGCGAGCAGATCGGTGAGACCCAGCTTGTGTTCGGCCGAAACGGCGAACGGATCGCCGAGCCCTAGCGAATAGAACTCATGCACCAGGTTCTCGCGAACCTGGGCGTCAATCTTATTCACCACCATTGAGATGGGCTTGTCGAACTGGCGCAGCATCTGCACCAGATTACGGTCGGCCGAAGTGATTTCCGTGCGGCCATCGATGACAAACAGAATATGCGAGCAATCGTCAAGGGCGATCCGCGCTTGCTTGAGGATGTTGGCGGGGATGAGCTGGTCGTCATTGGGAATGATCCCGCCCGTATCGATCAGGCCAAAGTGTTTGCGGCCATACGTTACTTCGCCGTAAATACGGTCGCGGGTGATGCCGGGTTCATCGCCGACGATGGAGCGGCGCTCGCCGGTCAAGGCGTTGAAGAGCGTCGACTTGCCGACATTGGGCCGCCCGACGATCACAACCGTGGGTAGCAGTTCCGAGACGGTTGAAGCGGAAGAATCCAGTTCGCCAGTGCCGGAAACGGCGATGGTCTCGCTTTGTTCTTCCTTCGACATGCTCCTTCAAGCTTCGCATGTTCCAGGGGCATAAAGGGTCCGCTTGCTTCCCGCGCCGTTCAGAAGCCGGGAGCCCGCGGCTAGGCTTTAGATACGTCCGCGTGCGACCATAGGAGAAGCAAGCGCACATCCCGCCAAGACACGCGGACTGGCAGTTACCCGAAACGTGCCTTGTTAACGGCGGCCGGCAAGTCTGAAGCCCGCCCACTCCTCATTGAATTATGTCAGTAGATCAGCACTCTCTAGTTACTCGAAATATCGCCATCATCGCTCACGTTGACCATGGCAAGACGACGCTTGTGGACGCCATGTTGCGGCAGAGCGGCATTTTCCGCGCGAACGAAGCGCTCACCGACCGCGTGATGGATTCGAACGATCTGGAGCGCGAGCGCGGCATCACCATTCTGGCCAAGACCACCGGCGTCCGGTATCACGGCACGAAGATCAACATCGTAGACACGCCGGGCCACAGCGATTTCGGCGGCGAAGTGGAGCGCGCGCTCAAAATAGTGGACGGCGTGATGTTACTGGTGGACGCAAGCGAAGGCCCGCTGCCCCAGACCCGGTATGTGCTGACGAAAGCGCTGGAAGCGCGGTTGACGCCCATTGTGGTGGTAAACAAGATTGACCGCCCGGATGCGCGAGCGGGCGAGGTTCTGAACGAGATCTACGATTTGTTTATCGACCTGGACGCCACGGAGGATCAACTCGACTTTCCAGTTGTTTACACAAATGGCAAAGCCGGCATCGCGAAGATGGCGCTTGACGAGGAAAGCGACAATCTGCAGCCCCTGTTCGAGACGATTCTGAAGCATATTCCGCCGCCCAGCGGCGACCCCGACAAGACGCTGCAGTTGCTGGTAGCCAATCTCGATTACAGCGAGTATCTGGGCCGGTTGGCCATCGGACGCGTGTTTCAGGGGACGCTGCGGCACGGCGACGATGTCTCCATCGCCAAACTGGATGGGACCTTTCACAAGACGCGCATCACCAAGCTGTTCTCCTTTGAGGGCTTGAAGCGGGTGGATGAGACCATCGGCCTGCCTGGCGACATCATGGCCATCGCGGGCGTGGAAGGCATCACCATCGGCGAGACGATTACGTCGGCTGAGAATCCGGAGCCGCTGCCGCACATCCAGATCGATGAGCCCACCATCGCGATGACGTTCACGATTAACAATTCGCCCTTTGCCGGGCGCGAAGGAACTTACGTGACGTCGCGCAACCTGCGCGACCGGCTGGATAAAGAGCTGCTGACGAATGTTTCGATCAGGGTGGAAGAGGCAGGCGGACCGGACGCCTTCAAGGTGATGGGCCGCGGTGAATTGCAACTGGCCATCATTATTGAAATGATGCGCCGCGAAGGGTATGAGCTCCAGGTGGGCAAGCCGGAGATTCTGACGAAGAAGATAAACGGTGAAACTCATGAGCCCTTGGAACTGCTGGTGATCGATTGTCCGGAAGAGTTCATCGGCGTGGTGATTGAGAAGATGGGCCAGCGCAAGGGCAAGATGGCGAAGATGATCAACAACGGGTCGGGCCGTGTGCGCCTGGAGTTCAACGTGCCGTCGCGGGGATTGATCGGGATTCGCAGCGAGATGCTGACCGATACGAAAGGCACGGCCATCATGAACTCGCTGTTCGCGGGGTATTTGCCGTGGCAAGGGGACATTGAGACGCGGCCCACCGGATCTCTGGTGTCTGACCGCACCGGCGCCGCGACGGGATTCGCCATCTTCAACCTGCAGGAGCGCGGCGTGATTTTTATTTCACCCGGCACTGAGGTTTACGAAGGCATGATCATCGGCGAAAACGCGCGCGGCAACGACCTGGACGTGAACATCGTCAAGGAGAAGAAGCTGACCAACATGCGGGCTTCAAGTTCCGATGAGGCAATGCGTCTGGTGCCGCCGAAGCTGCTGAATCTGGAGCAGGCCATCGAGTTCATCCGCGAGGATGAGACGGTGGAAGTGACGCCGAAATCGATTCGGCTGCGCAAGAAGATCTTGAAATCGAATATGCGGTAAGCGCGCCGCTCATTCGAACACGGCGTCGACTGAGATCGCCGCCGCCGGGCCAAACAGCGGGATTGCGGTGGACTGGCCGGGTCCGGAGGTGACCGGCGGCCGGCCTGAGAAGGCAACTTGAATTCGCCACCGTTTGGGATCCACGATCCAGAACTCGAGGCAGCCGTTAGCGAGGCAGATCTCCTGCCTGTCGAGCATCTCAGACTTCGAATTTGAAGGAGACAAGACCTCAACCGCCAGTTCCGGCGCGCCTCTGAGGTTGTCTTCAGGGTCAACGTCCTCCCAACGCTTTCCGCTCACCACCGCGACATCAGCCGCCCATAATTCATACTCCGGAAGCGGGCGAAAGGCGAGCCCGGTATCCACGACCATCTCTTCGGGTGCGGCGGACTCAAGGAGCTTACGCAGCCGCCGGTGGATCGAGAAGTGTCGCTTCTTGGGCCATGTCATTTTGACGAGCCTGCCGTGATAAAGCTAATAATGGAACCCGCCCTTGTCTTCCGGCAGATTTCGGAACTGGTCCACAGTCATGAGATCGACTGGATTCGCGGCCATGGCTTCACTGTACCTGTTCTGACTCAAAGATCTGGTCGACAGGAATCGAGGCGCCTTCGCGGAGCAGCGGCACGGGGATGTGCTGACCTGGTCCGTAAGTGGCGATGGTCTGATTTTCGCCGGCAACTTGCACTCGGCGGTGTTTAGGATCGACGATCCAAAATTCGAGGCAGCCGTTGGCGAGACAAAGTTCCTGCTTCTCCACGAGTTCGGCTGCAGTGTTCGATGGTGAGAGGACTTCGATGACCAGATCCGGAGCGCCCATCAAATCGCCCTGAAGGTCGGTTTCAGACCAGCGTTGAGGCGAGATATAAGCCACATCCGCGACTCGAAACTCATACTCCGGGCGGGCACGGAAGGCGACATGGATCGACATGAAGCTGTTTGACGGCGCGAGGGTCTTGAAGAGCCGGTTCAGACGATCCTGGATCACTTGGTGCTTCAATTTCGGGCGGGTCACGAGGACGAGTTGGCCATAGTGAAGTTCATAGAACGCTCCCGGTGGGTCCTCCAAGGCCTGGAACTGCTCCACCGTCATCAGATCGACTGAATTCGAGGCCATGCATCCACTTTACCTGTTCTTACGAAGATCCCGCCGACCGGAATCGCGGCGCCAATTGCAAGAGCAGGCCATGGAATCCATGATCGGTGATGTAATGGGTCCATGCGAAGAATCAGGCTGGCCGCGATCCCGGGCTTTGCATTGCTGCTCTTTCAAATACACGGTCAACAGCCCGGACCGGCCGAGAATCCAGTCTTTCGCGTTAGCACGACGCTGGTTCAGGTGGACGCGGTGGTCACCGATTCTCAGGGCCATCAAGTGCCCACACTGACCGCCGCCGATTTTGAGCTCTACGCCGATGGAAAGCCGCAGGCCATCACCCATTTTTCCTATGTTTTGGTCTCGCCGCCGGGTGGGGTACTTCCGCCCGCCAAGACCATCGCGAAGGATCCGTTGCTCGCCGCGCCGCCGGCAGCCACCATCCGGCGGGAGGATGTGAAAGCGGACCTGAGTCACCGGAACCGTTCCATGATGAGCGCCGGGCGGCGGACAATCATCTCCGGGTTATCTGCAAAACTCAATAAGATCTGCCGTGGTCCGCTTGCTTACGCGCGCGGTTCAGAAGAGTTAGACTGCGATACGCTGTGACGAGCGGCTCATAGTGAGCAAGGGCCTGTCAGATCGTAAGTGACCGAAACCGGCGGCGATGTTACAAAACCCGAGCCAGGACCGATGGCTATCGCTTCGATTGTGAAAATCCCGACTCCGTTCAGGCCGGCCTGCGCGGCAAAGTAAGTCATGGCCGTCGGGTTTGAGGGCGCTACAAACGTGCCTTTCGCGTTGGGAACGGGAGTTGTTCCCGTGGTCCCCGCTGTTACCGTGTAGTAAATCGTGGCGTTGGCGATGGAGTCGGAGAAGCTCACCAGCGGGGTGCCGTCCACCGTATAACAGAAGCTGCCGCTCAAGGGTTCGATTACCGGCAGCGCGGTGACGGTGTTGGTGACGGTCAATGAGGTTTGAACGCCGCCGAACAAACCGTTACTGTCAGTGGCCGTTATCAGGACGTCGAAGGTGCCGGTCTGCGTGGGAGTACCCGTAATTGCTCCTGTCGAGCTATTTTGGTTAAGACCCGGGATGAGGATGGGAATCAAACTGTCCACATAACTGTAGCTGTAGGGCGCGGCGCCACCGCTAGCCGTCACACTACCCGAGTAGGGCAGCCCGTAGCTGGCTGGGGGTAGATTCACGGTCATTTTCAGGGGCGGCGCCGCCTCCAGCGTGTAGTTGCCGATAAGGCTGCAACCAGCCCCATCCGTCGCCAGGATGGAGAACTCGCTTTGGCCGGACGGGCCGGTCACGCCATTAGAGTACAAGCCCGTGTTATCTAGCTTAAGCCATGCAGGCAATGCGTTATTACCCGGCGCCACCGCCAACGTAACAGCGCCGATATTGTTCGAGTAGAGGATGGATTCCAAATACTTATCACCGATGGTAGCCCAGGGCAGCGATCCGCCGCTGGGAGATATCGTGAGTCCGCAGACATTCAGCGTATAGGCCTGCGTGGCCGTGTCGCCCGAAGAATCTTTGACGGTGACGGTAAAGCTGAAAGCGCCGAAGCTGAGGGGTGTCCCCGAGAGGACTCCATTCGCCGGGCCGAGGTTGAGCCCATCCAGAGCGCCGTTAGATGAGAAGGTATATCCACCTGTACCGCCAATCACAGAAATGGTCTGGCTGTAGGCGGAGTTCGCGCTCCCGTTCGGCAGCGATTTGGTCAGAATCGTCAATGGGATTTTGTACGTGGCCGTGGTGATGGGCGACTCAGAGTAATTGGGCGCGACAGCGCCAGCCCGAATGGTCTCGCTTTGGGAGACGGTTAAGGGTCCGGTGTATTTCAAGGGAACGCCGGAACCGTTGAGGGTGTAGTAGATCAAGTAGCCTGGGGTTGTATCGGTGATCTTCGCCGGAAAGGCATTCGTGAACGTGCCGGACGAAGGCGTAATAACGGGGGCGGCGGCCGGGCCATTGGGCGCGGGGAGCACCTTGAGCTTAACAGTCAGAGTGCCGGTGTTGCCGTTTGCATCGGTGGCCGTGACCGTGTACACGTAAGAGAGGGAGGAGGGGATCCACGCCCTGCCGGAGACGACGCCGGCACCATTAGAGTTTTGCAGCGTTAGGCCTTCTGGAAGCTGGGTGGAGGAAAACGTATAGGGCGCGGTACCCCCTGTCGCCGTAAACGTAATGGAGTAAAGCACCCCTGCTTGGGTTGAGGTGGCGCCGATGGCGGTTACCGTGAGCGGCTCTCCGCCGGTGAGAGGAACGATGACAGGGATCACCGCGGTGGAGGAGCCGCTCATCGTTGCGGTGAAGGTGAGTTTTGCCGAGCGCGGGCCGATGACCGAAGGCTTAAAGGCCACGCTGATTATGCATTGGCCGCCGTTACCGAGCGTGAGTGACGCACTGCCTGAGCCGCAACTGCTGGCAGTAATGGGAAACTCGGATGGGTCGCTCGAAACTACGTTCGTGATGGCGGCGATATTCGGCGTCGTGTTACCGGTTGAAGGAACGCTCACCGTAACCGCTTGCGCGGCCGACTGAACGCCGACGGTCTGGGACGGCGAAAGGAAGGAGAGCGACGCCGGGCTGACCACGATGGGAGACGTGCTGGCGACGCCCACGCCGCTGAGCGGGATGGAAGATGTGTGCGTGCCGCCCGATCCGCCAGGACCCAGGTCGGTTTCGGTGAGTGTGGCGCTGGCCGCGCCGGCTGAGACGGGCGTAAACGAGATGCCCACCGGGCACGACGCGCCCAAATAGCTCAGCGTGCCGCCGCAGCTATTGGTTAATGTGAATTGGCTCGCTGAACTGCCGGACACGGCGATGGAAGAAATCGCGACACTGGTATTGGCCGGGTTAACCAGGTAGACGGTGGCCTGCTGGCTGGTGGTGCCGACAATCTCATTGGGGAAATTGACGCTGGGCGCCGTGAAGTAAAGGCCCTTTTGTCCCAGGGGAGAAACGATACCGTTTAGCGTGGCGGTGACCGTGCCGGTGGTGCCGTCCGCATACTGCAGATTGAAGGTTAGTGTGCCTGACTTGTTGACCGCTGCGCTGAACTGAACGGCGACCGAGCAGACGGCCGCGGTGGCGGCAGGCAGTGTCTGGCCAGTGCAGGCGTCTACGCCCACGCCCAGGCTCGTCGAGAATGGCTGGCCCAACCCGTAATTCGTGCCTGTGACGCTGGTCACTGCGAAGGCCACATTGCCGGTGTTGGTCAGCGTGAAGGATTGCGCCGGCGAGGGATTGTTCGGCGCCTGGGCGAGCAAGTTCGCCACTGTGGGCGAGACTGCCGCCGAGTCGGTAGCGGCCACTCCGATCCCCTCGAGCCCGGGCTGAATTTTCGTCGGAGTCGTTGCGCCGTTGTAGAGAACGGGGATCGTCAGAGTGCCATTCTTCGAACCAATGGCAGTTGGATTGAACCGGAGATTGACCACGCACGACTCACCGGCTAAAAGCGTTCCGAAGAAGATGCACGACGAAGTGCTATCGATGGAAAACTCGCCGCTTCCGGCCGATATCGTAGGCTGTTGGACCGTGAACGAGGCGCTGCCGCCATTGGTTAGCGTGACCTGCTGTATGGCGCTGGTCGTCCCCACCGGCTGGCCGGGAAAGACCACCGAAAGCGTATTAGGCACCGCGGCGTTGACCGGCGGAGTCGCAGCGCCCGTTCCAAACAGGCTGACCTCGATGTTGCCGGCTGAATCGACGAAGGTCAGAGTGCCGGTTCGGGTCCCTGCGACGGTGGGCGTGAAGGTGACATAGAGCTGACATGTCCCGCCATCGCCGCGGCCGGGCAGGCTTGCCGCCGGCAACGTCATGCCCGAACAGCCATCGCCAGCAAGCGCAAAGTCGCCTGTGATAAGCGATCGATCGATGGTGACCGCTGCTGTGCTGTCGTTGTACACCGTAATTAACTGGGATGTGCTGGTAACGCCCACGTTCATGCTTGGGAACTCGAGACCGTATGGCGTCACAATCAAGCTGGCCGGCGTCGATGGAAGGCCCGTTCCGCTCAGCGCCACCGTCAGCGGGCTTGACGCCGTGCTGTTCACGATGGAGAGCGTCGCGCTTTCCACTGCCGGCGCTGAAGGCGTGAACGTGAAGATCAACTGGCAGCTCGCGAACGGGTTGAGCGGCTGCCCGGCGCATGTCCCCTCCGGTGCGAAGTCGCTCGCCTCGCCAGCGGAACCGCCGTTCATCGTTACGGCCGCTGACACTATTTCCACCGGGACCGTGCCGGTGTTGGTCAGGTTGATCTGTTGAGGAGCGCCGGCGGGTGAGCCCACTAGTTGCGCGCCGAAGTTCAAGGCGGTGGCCGAAGCCTCAAGGCTGCCCGCGCCGCCAATTCCGTTTTGGATGCCCACACCGGAAAGATTGGCGGTGACCGTACCGGCCGAGGACTCCAGGCTGATGGAGGCGCCATAATAGCCCGTGAATTCGGGCTGGAAGGTCACCGCAATCGTGCAGGTTTTCCCAGGCGCAAGGTTTCCAGTGCCGTTTAGGCAGGTGGTGGTGTAGGTGAAACCGCCTAAGTTTTCTGAAGTACTTGTCACGGACGGGGCGGCGACGAAGGTCACCAGTCGATCGCCGATGTTTTTGACCGTCAGGATCTGAGGACCGGCTGACGAGCCCACCGCCACGTCCGGGAAGCTCAGCGGCCCCGATATTGTCAGATATCCGCCGTCAGAGGCAGCGCCGTTAAAGATGGGGACCGAAATCAGCGGGGCGTTGGCGGCCGAATTCACCTCGAGTGTGGCGCTGGGGGTGGTTTGGTTAGCCATCTGTGCCTCGGACGGAGTGAACGTGACTGTCACGGTGCAGGAGCTTGCTGCCGCAATCGCGGCGCCGCAGGTATTGGTTTGCGCGAACTGTGCGGCCTCCGGGCCGGTGATCTGCAGCGGCGCAAGACTTACCGCCTGGCTGCCCAGATTGCCGAGAGTGACCACTCCGGCCGGAATCCCGGCGGTTGTGGAGGTGACCCCCACCGTAAAGCCGTAGGAAGAGAAGGAGACCCAGTCGGGGATCGCGACCAGGCTGGCGCCGGCCGCAGGTCCAATCTTCGCCAGGTAGGGTGCTCCAGGCGTAGCCACGGGGGCGGGAGCGGGCGTATACGGAAAATCGACTCCCGGGCCATTTTGAATGTTGCCGGCAAGATAAAAGTTTCCGCTGACGTCCACGGCTCCGAACGGGGATGGAGCGAACTCGGAGACGGACCCTATGCCCTGCTCCGGCGATTGTTTGCCGCCAAGGTAGGTGGAGTAGACGGCGCCTGAGCCGTCGCCTTTGAGCTCGACAGCGAAAGCGTGGGCCGACTGCCCGGCGGGATCGGGGGCGCCCTCAATCTGATCGGTGAGAGGAAAATCCGTTGGTCGGGTGCTGCCGGCGATGTACGCGTTGCAGGCCTGGGCGCAGCCGGCGGGGAGGGAGATGGTGTTGGGGATGCTCTGAAAGGCCGGCTCGTCGAGATTAGATGCGCTGCTTGGGCCGCCGAGAAATGTCGAGTAGACCAGCGCCGTTCCCGTTGGGTTGACTTCCAGGGCAAACGCTCCCGGGTAGCTGGTCTGGTATGCGCCCGCCGTGGTGGGAAAGTCGTCTACCGCCGCCGTACCGGCCACGTACGCCTCGCCGCTTCCATCCACGGCCAAAGCGGCCGGCGCGCCGTTCGCGGCGGGTCCCAGGTAAGTTGCATAGCCGAGCTTGGCGCCGCTACCGGTCAGTTTGGCCAGGTAGAGATTCTGTCCGGGGGCGTAGCCGCTGTATTGAAGTGCTCCCGAAGTAACCGGAATGGCCGGCGAGCCCCCTGACCATTGGATGGTGGCGGCGATGTACGCGCTGCCGGCGCTGTCGACGGCAATCGAGGAATAGCTGGCGGTGGGCGGCGCGTTGGACTGACCCAGAAGCGTTGACCAGACCAACGATTTGCTTCCGCTGGCGTTCGGGTTAAACTTGGCCGCGAAAACGGCTGCGGTTGCGCCTGTTAGATACGCGCCCTGATAGGCGCCGGCGGTAGTGGGAAAGCCCTGGCTGCCGGCCATGCCCGTAATGTAGGCATTTCCGGACGCATCTACGGCAACACCCGAGCCAAAGTCCCCTGGGATTGAGTTCCCGGTCCCGCCCAGATAACTTGCGTAGGTCAGCGTGAAACCGCCCAAGGCCGGGCTGAGCGCCGCCAGGAATGCGTTGAAGTAGGAGGCGCCGTTGGGATTCGCCGCCTGATAGGCGTTAGGCGTGGTTGGCAGACCGCCCAGCGCCGCGCCCGTGACATACACGGTTCCGCCCGCGGAGACGGCCAGCCCGGCGGGGTAAACGGCGTAGCCGGCCCCGCCCCCGGCCGAGGACGACGAGGAGGACACCGATGCCGAAGCCCGCAGTACCCCGGCTGGACTGAATTCAAGAACGGCAAAGCCGCCGGTGCCGGTGCTCGTCGAGAGCAACACATAGCTGTTGCCCGCGGAATCGGTAGCTACGCCTGCCGAACCCAAGGTGCTGACAGTGTTTCCGTTGATGGTGTAGGTGGTGCTGAGCGCGGTGGCAAAATCAAGAACCGGGTCGATAACCAATTCCGCGGCGGGATCATAGGGACCCAGGTCGAAACCGACGCCAATCTTGCCGCCGCCGGTGCGCTGTACGCGGTATCGCACCTCGACGGCGCGCCTGGCCGCAGCGGGACCGGCGCCCGGCTGCCAAGCCGTCGGCCTCCGCATGAGAACCGTCCTGCTGCCCACCTGAATCAGGAGGCCGCCGGCATCGTCCATGCGGGCGTCCTGCGCGCCTTGCAGGTTGAGGCGAACGGCCGATGGCCGCACGCCGGGAGCCAGGATATAGTCATACTCCAGGCGATCCCCACGCCCGTAAAAAGCCAGGTCGACGCCAGGGGTGAGGTTCCGGTAGCGAATGCGGCCGTAGTTGGGGACTCCCACCTGCCACTGCGCCGGATCGGACGAGTGAATGTAACTCGACGTAGAGGCCAGAAGCTCTTCCGCGTCGATGGCCGCTCTCCGCCGGGAAGCGGAGAATGCCAGGGTCAGCTCTTCCCTTGCGCCAGCCTTCGATGTGCCCAAATCGAGCACGGCCTTCCGGTCTGAGAAGCGCAGCAGATAGCCGGCGCCGGATGCCAGATACTGCGCACCCGAGGGCGCCTGCCCCCGGTTAGGCTCGAAGCGCAAAGGCATTTTGGCATAAGAGAACTCCTGCCCTGATGAAACGAACGGCTTGCCGCCGTCCGTGTCCGGTTTGCCCGCCACGCCCGCGGCCGCATGGCCCGTCTGCGCGAAGGCGGGGGTTACGCAAGCGAGGCCTGCTGAGAACAGGACTATGAATCTGAGGAATGCGAAGGGCCGTTGTTTGCGCACGTGGGTAACCTGAGAATTCACTTTTCGCGGAGATAGTGACGATTTGGAGCGAATCGTTGCGAATCCGCGCGTTTCCTGTGGTTTTTCCGGAGGAGGCGCGCGAACCCGGAAGCGATTAAGATCGACGGAAGAGAGATTCTACGCCTTAGGATGGCTTCGCGCAACCAGGCATATCGACCGACCCCATTTCGGCGTATGCCAGGTAGCCGATAAGCATACCTCTACGCCCGTCAATGCAGCAATCAGGTTTTGTGAGCCTCTTTGCGCCTTGGCGGCTTTGCGTGATCATTCTCGGTAAGTCGCCAAGACGCAAAGAACGCAATGTGCTAGAAGCTAGAGCGGGATCTCACAACTAGGGTTCCGAAGCCATCGACATGCGCTGACCAGCCGGTGGGGACCAGCGTAGTCGAACCATAGTCCGTCAGCAGCAAGGGTCCATTAACCCGCCTTGTCAACTGCGCGCGGGAAACCACCGGAACTTGCTGCCAGCGGCCATCCACATGAATGCGCCGGATACTTTTCGTCACGCGGCCTCTGACTTTGCGGTCGGGGTCCGCTTTGCGCGTCACAGAAGGCTGTTCGGAGCGAGTCACTGCCCGCACCCGGATAGCGATGATCTCCAGCGCTCGCGTCCGGTCGGCATAACCATAGGTGGCTTTGTGCATTTCGTGAAAGGCTTCCGCCGTTTGCGAAAAGCCTTTCTTTGCCCAGGGAACGCTGAGTTCATACCCCTGGCCGCGATACCGAATGTCGGCAAAGCGTTGCAGTGTCACGCGCGATTTCGACGCGCCGCGGTTCTCAGTTTTCGCGATTCGCTCAAGACGTCGATACTGCGTTTCGGCATTGTCCGGATCGTCGGGCACGCCTTGAGAATAGTCTCGAATGCGATCTGACACGAGCATGCCGAGCGCCGACAGAACCCCCGCCAATTCTGGTACGAGAACGGTATGCATGTCGAGATTCTCCGCGATTTCACAAGCATGTAAACCGCCCCCGCCCCCGAACGCGAGCAGAGCAAAGCGGCGCGGATCATACCCTCGCTCCACCGAAACCTGCCTCAAGGCGCGCTCCATGTTGGCGTTCGCCACCCGAATCACGCCCTCCGCTGCCTGAGCCGGACTCAGCTTCAATTCATTCGCCAGGCGGCTGACCACCGTGGCCGATCGCTCCGGCTGAATCGGCAATGTTCCTCCAGCAAGTTGATCCGCGACGATGCGTCCCAGGAAAACGTGGGCGTCGGTCACCGTGCAGAAGTCACCGGTTCCGTAGCAGGCCGGACCTGGATCGGCGCCGGCGCTTTGTGGACCCACCCGCAATAATCCGCCCTCGTCCACTCTCGCGATCGATCCGCCGCCAGCACCGACGGTGTGAATATCGAGCATCGGCGCCTGAACCGGAAAGCCATCGACGAACGCCTCCGTTGTTTCGCGCGGGGCGCCTTCGATGAGGCAGACGTCCGTCGACGTGCCACCCATGTCAAAACCAAGAACCCGCTCGAAACCCGATTGTTTGGCGATCCACGCCGCGCCGATCGCTCCGCCGGCGGGGCCTGAGAGTAACGTGCGCACCGGCATTTTCTGAGCCTCATCCGGGCGGATTGTACCGCCGTTCGATTGCAGAATGCTGAGCTGATGCGGACCCATCCGCCCCGAAAGGCTCGCCAGGTACCGCTCCATAACTGGACCCACGTAAGCATTCAAGACCGTCGTCGATGAACGTTCATACTCGCGGAACTCGGGGGAGATTTCGCTCGAAACCGAGAGGTATCCGATGCCGCGGAGCATCTCCGTTACCTGCTTTTCGTGTTCCGGATTCCGATAACTGTGCAGCAAACACAGGGCCACGCTTTCCGCCTTCGACCTCTCAAGAGCCTTTCGCAGTTGAGCCACCTGCCGAGCCCGAACGGGACGCTGGACGGAACCATCGAAAAGCATTCGCTCTTCGACACCGAAGCAGAGCTTTGAAGACACCAGAGAAAGCCGAGGCGCTGGAGTGAGGTTGTAAAGCTCACGGCGGTTCTGGCGGCCAATGTGAAAAATATCTTCAAACCCAGCCGTGGTAACAAAAGCTGTTCGGGCGCCTTTTCGTTCAAGGAGAGTATTGGTGGCGACTGTGGAACCATGAACCACAGCGGCCTTCTTGCCGGCCGTCGCCCGTTCGATACCCGCGAGGATGACGTCGGCCGGATTTCGTGGATTCGAGCGGAGCTTGAAGCTTTCCATCTCGCCGTCGTCGCGAATCACCACGAAGTCCGTAAACGTGCCGCCTGTATCGACGCCGATGCGCATGGAAGGGTGATTCTCTCACGCCCGAATGAGTTCGATGCCAAGCTTCTCATATTTATGAAGGGCGTCAGAGGCGGCTGATTCGTCGACGATCAAGTGGGTCAGCTTCTCGGTAGGTCCAACCACAAAAGGCGCCAATGTGTTGAGTTTGTCCCCGGTCACCAAGGCAACGGCCCCCGCCGAACAGGCCAGCATCGCCCGTTTTACTGCCGCTTCCTCGGCGTCCGGTGCGCTGATTCCGTGCTTGCGGTGGATCGCGCATGTACCGAGGAAGAGGAGGTCCGCGCGGTAGCGGTGCACCTGTTCCACCGCTTCGGCGCCCACGACGGCGAGAGACTCGCGATCGAGGCGCCCCCCGATCTGAATCACCTCAATGGACGGATTCGTGCTTAGTTCCATGGCGACCGGCGGACTATTGGTAATGACCGTCAAGGGCGTCTCGGCAGGAAGACACCGGGCCACTTGCAAAGTGGTAGTGCCGGCATCCAGAAAAAGGGTCAGGCCCGGCCGAACCAGCTTGGCTGCAGCGACACCGATGGCCACCTTCGCCTCGCTTCGAATGGCGACTCGTTCCTTAAAAGACGGCGAACCTGGCGTCCGGCTCAATGCCCCGCCATGGACCCGCATCAAGTGGCCCTCCTCATCCAACTCCTGAAGGTCGCGGCGAACGGTGTCCTCGGAGACGCGCAGGTCGCGGGCGAGATCGGTGGCCAGGAGTCTGCCTTTGTCTCTGAGCAGGCTGAGGATCTGCCGGTGACGGTCTTCTTTCAGCATGTGGCTTTTCCTCTGTCTTGCATGAGTATACAAGAACCTGCATGTTTCTGCGGTAATCTGCGATAATAGGGCGTGATCCGGCATCAGAATGCGCAAGACACGGTGGTTCGCGGCGCTTGGCTCGGCACGCTGGCGCTCTTTCTGATTCACGGTCTGGTGATCGCGGCCTGGGTCTCGCGGATACCCAGCGTTCAGATTTCACTTGGTCTCACTAATGCCGCTCTGGGCTTTTCGCTTCTCGGAGCGGCCGTCGGATCTGTCGCCTCGATCCCCATAGCGGGCAAGCTAGTTAGTCGATATGGAAGCCGCCGGGTCACTGAGTTCAGCACGTATGCCTTCTGCCTCGCGCTCAATGCGCCTGGCTTGGGCAGGAATGCGTTCGGGTTGTTTCTGGGACTTATCGTGCTCGGCGCCTCGGCCGGCATGATGGATGTCGCGATGAATGCGCAAGGCGTGCTGGTGGAGAAGCATCGGCGTCAATCGTCGATGTCGCGGCTTCATGGGATGTTCAGCCTGGGTGCGATGGCCGGAGCAATGGCAGGCGGCATCGTAGCCGGCCAGCACATTTCGGTCGGTTGGCATTTTCTGGTAGCCTCAGTGGTCTTTCTGATTTGCTCGGTTCCCGCCACGCGGGCCCTCATGGAGTCGCCCGAGCACGAAGTCCGCAGCCGGGAAACCCAGCACGAGCGGATCACACGGATGCCGAAAGTGGTTTGGGCCCTAAGCGGGATCGCCTTTTGCATCCTCCTGAGCGAAGGCGCCATGGCGGATTGGACCGCCGTCTACCTGCGGCAGAGCTTTGCAGTGGGTCCGGCGACTGCCGCCACAGGCTACGCCGTCTTCTCGGCAGCCATGGCGATCTTCCGCCTTATTGGAGACCACGTCACGATGCGACTTGGAAACGTTCGAACGGTTCGGAACGGAAGCGTGATCGCTGCTTTCGGACTGACGGTTGCGATTCTGGCCCCGACCGCCTCCTGGGCTATGCCGGGATTCGCCGCTATCGGGATAGGCTTTTCCGTTATCGTGCCTCTGGTGTTTGGAGCGGCGGGCCGTGTCCCCGGGGTAAGTCCGGGCGCGGGCATTGCCACAGTCACCGGTCTCGGCTTCCTGGGCTTTCTGATCGGGCCGCCGCTTCTTGGATTCGTCTCGCAGTTAGTCACCCTGCGCGGATCGTTCGGAATTGTCCTGGCGCTTTGTTTAATTGCGGCAACACTATCCAGATTTCTTCGAGACGCGCAATCCGCGCCAGGAGCGTGGGATGAACCAAGCCCCATCGTCTGAGCCAGTTTGGTTCGACTGCCAGGCGTTGCTGTTTGACCTTGACGGGACGCTGGTCGATTCGTCAGGCGCCGTTGTGCGTGCGTGGGAGTGGTGGGCGCACGGCCATAACATTGACGTCGCCAGAATTCTCAAGATTTCGCATGGCCGCCCCAGCCGGGACGTGATTCGCGAAATTGCCCCTGATCTGGACCACGTTGAGGAAGGGCGGCGCATTCTCAGAAGAGAGGAACAAGACCGAGAAGGATTGGTGCTGATTCCAGGCGCCGATCATGTCGTCGCCACTGCCCAAGCGGGGCGTTGGACGGTTGTCACTTCCTGCCCTCGCAACCTTGCCCGAATTCGTCTGGAGGCAGTAGGGCTTCCGGTCCCCGCTACCATTGTCACAGCCGATCAGATCACGCGGGCCAAGCCTGATCCGGAGGCTTTTCTGCTGGGCGCGGAGCGTCTGGGAGTCGCACCGGAAAACTGCGTCGTGTTTGAAGATGCGCCTGCGGGAATCCAGGGAGCGAAGGCCGCCGGTATGCGCGTTATTGCCGTGCAGTTTCACAATCTGCCCGTAGCGCTGCCGGTCACGGATGCCGTCATCCCGGATTACCGGAGCGTTGAACTGACTCCAACCGATAATGGCTGGCGCCTGGGAATTCGGACGCTGGATAGGGGTTAAGTGCAATGCCGAATATGGATCGACGAGCGTGTCGGGCCGTCAGCCCTGCTACCCTGAGACCCGCGCCACATGCATGAGTACGACGTTGTCTTGAAGCGCTTGCTGGAGAAGTCGCACCAGCGCCTCACCGGCGAGACGGTGGTGCGTTGGCTGCCCACCGAACTGCCCATCGTGCAGAACCTGCGCGTCGACTTGCTCGGGGAAACGGCGGATGGCGAGCTGATCCAGATCGAGGTGCAGAGCACGAACCAGACCGGCATGGGTCTCCGGATGCTGGAATATCTGGTCCATGTGAATCGACTGTACGGGCGCGTGCCGCGGCAAATTCTTCTGTACGTGGGCCGGGAACGCTTGCGGATGGACAGTCAATACAGGTGGGCGGATGGCGAGGCCAGGTTCACGCTGATTGACATGCGGGAGGTGGACGGC
>CAJCIT010000102.1 GCA_903970405.1 Acidobacteriaceae bacterium
GCCGGTCTCTGATTAAATTGATCCGATACTCAATTCGTCTGGAATCCGACTCGTCATATACGCACTGGTGAGCATGCTCCGGTGATTCGCACATGGAGAAGCCTAAAGGTGCTCGGGGGATTCCCCCCTTATAGCCAGTTAGGGGTCAAGGACGGGGATCGGTTGGACGTTCTCGCAGGGTTTACTCGACTGGGTCTGCTCACGATGCTTCAATCGCATCGTGTTCAGGCCAGCTTCCCTACGCTCCGGGTTCCCGGCGCCAACCGGACCGTCGCACTTCTCCCCTGAAATCCTAAAGAATGAACATTCTTTTTATTGGTGACATTTTCGCCGCCGCTGGGCGAAACATGGTCACTGAGCATGTTGGCCCAATCGTTGCTGAACATCAAGTGGAACTTGTCATCGCAAACGGCGAGAACAGCGCGGGCGGGTTTGGCATCACGCCCCAGATTGCCGAGGACATGCTAAGCCTCGGCATCGATGTGCTGACCGGCGGCAACCACAGTTTCGACAAGAAAGAGATCTATGACTATCACGATCGCGAGCCGCGATTGCTGCGTCCGGACAATTATCCGGGTGGCCTCCCGGGCAAAGGCGTCCTCACCGGTACCACCAAGCTGGGAACGCCGTTCGCGGTGATCAACCTGCAGGGCCGGGCGCAGATGTCGAGCATCGATTGCCCGTTTCAAGCCGCCGACCGCATCCTGGCAAGTTTGGATCCGGCGATCAAAATTCGATTTGTCGATTTTCACGCGGAGCTAACCAGCGAGAAGGTTGCCATGGGCTGGCATCTGGACGGCCGCGCCACGGCGATGATCGGCACGCATACCCACGTTCCCACCGCCGATTCGCGCATTCTGCCGGGTGGCCTCGCCTATCAGACGGATGCAGGCATGACCGGGCCTTATGACTCCGTGATCGGCGTTGAGAAAGAGGCGATACTGCGGCGCTTTCTGACCGGCGTGCCGACTCGCATGGAGGCAGCGCGCGGCGGCGCCGAGTTGCATGGCGTCGTCATCACGGCCGATCCGAAGACCGGCCAGGCTTCGGCAATCCAGCGCATCCGCGCCATTCGTTGACGGACGCTGGCGTTCGCTCCCAAGAGTAGTGGATCATATGGCTGGAAATTTCAGAGAACTTCAGGCAAAGATGGATAGCGCGAGCCGTCGAGACAACGTGCAACGGGTGCGTGAGGAGTTACAACGCATGGCCTTGGAGGAGTTGCGGGGCGCGAAACAACTCACGCAGTCCGATATGGCCGAGATGCCGCTCTCAACTAAGCCCGTTAAGGCTTCCGGGCTAACGAAAGCGATGCGAGCCCTGCACCTTCCGGAAGTCCAGATCGCCAGTCTGAAGGCGTGGCTGGAAAAGGGCGCGGGCCGGACCGAGATAGCTGGAGGCGGTCCCGGGATCGATCGCGTTTTCAGTGTTCAAGACCTGGTGGCCGCGGGCTTCGATGAGACGAATACCGACCAGACCTGAGCGTCTCTATAGCCACAGCCGGCGAGTCGTCGTGCCGCCTGTACTCGCCCATTACTTTTAACGCCGGTCAGTTGATATGCTCTAACGATTCATTCCGTTTGTACCAGGAGGAACCGCCCATGCCGCTCCGTACGCGTCGCTCCATTGCCTTGCAGTTAGCCATCCTCTTCCCCACAGTGGGCCGGCTGCTGTATGGCTACGCCCACAGCGGCGCAATTCCAGCCATGACTGGCGCCGCGAAGGCGTTTCTCGATTCCCTTTGGGCGGAACAACGGGAAAGAGCTACGTTCAAGCTCGATGACGACGAACTGTCCAATTGGTTTTACACACCCGTCCCGCGCAAAGGCCTTCCCCTTCGCGAAATGAGCTCCGGCCAGCGCCAACTCGGCATGGCGTTGCTCAGCGCCGGGTTGAGCCAGAACGGATTTGCGAAGTCCACCAGCATCATGAGTCTGGAGGAAGTGCTGCTGGCCACGCAGGGCGATGTTCCCCCGCGCCGCGACCCCGATGGCTACTTCTTCAGCATTTTTGGCGAGCCTTCCGAAAGCGGCGCCTGGAGTTACCGCGTGGAAGGCCACCATCTGAGCCTTCACTTCGCCATCGTGGACGGCAAATTGAGCGGTTCGCCCACCTTCTTCGGAAGTAACCCAGCCAAGGTTCTGGAAGGCCGCCGCAAGGGTCTGCGCGTCCTGGGCCAGGAAGAGGATCTGGGCCGCGAATTGATTCACGCCCTTACGCCGGAACAGCAGAAGACAGCCATCATTCTGGCCACCGCGCCGGCTGATATCCTCACGGAGCACTCCCGGCAAGCCGCGCTTGCCGGTCAACCGGCCGGAATCCGGATCAGCGCCTTGAGCGGCGCCCAAGGGGACAAGCTGCACTCCTTGCTGCACGAATATTGCGGCAACATGACGGAAGAGGTGGCCGCCTTCCGCAAGGAACAAATCCGCAAGGTGAGCAACGATCTTTGGTTTGCGTGGGCGGGCGGCACCGAACCGGGAGACCTCCATTACTATCGTGTTCAATCACCCGAGTTCCTGATTGAATTTGACGACACCCAGAACCACGGTAACCACATCCACTCGGTGTGGCGCGATTTCAAAGGAGACTTCGGCCGCGATATTCTGGCCGATCACTATCGCACCGGCCATCGGTCGTGACTGTAGCCGGGAGCTGAATCCTACAGATTACCCGTGAGATACAAAAGGACGAGGATCACCAGCACCAGCGTCAGTCCGCCGGACGGATAGTATCCCCAACCGGACGAGTACCCCCACCTCGGGAGCGCCCCAACGATAAGAAGCACCAAAACAATGAGCAGGATGAGTGAAATCACTGAACGTCTCCGTTTCCGAAGCGGCTCTTCGCGCCGCCCCTAATGTGTTGACTCGTACGGCCCCCTTCTTGAACACATAGAAAAAATGCCGGGCCGGCGCAACCGCGACTCGATGGCCTGAGGCGCAGTGTCATACCCTGTGATCGATGACACTTCGCACCTCCGCCGCGCGGGAGACCGCCGTCTTCGCGGCCCTCGACGACTTCCGAATCGAGCTTCCGTCCTGGGGATTTGCCCAGACCGGCACGCGATTCGGCAAGTTCCTTCAGCCCGCTGCCGCCGCGACACTGGAAGAGAAGTTCGCGGACGCCGGATTGGTCCACTCGCTTACAAAGGCTTGCCCCACTATCGCGCTCCACGTGCTGTGGGATCTACCGCAAGGCGTAGCGAACGTGAGTGACGTCAAAACGCTCGCCGCCAAGCACGGCGTGGCGCCGGGCTCCATCAACCCCAACCTCTTTCAAGATCAGATCTACAAGTATGGTTCGTTCGGCAATCCTGAGGCGGCGGTGCGTAAGGCGGCGCTCGGCCACGTCATCGACAGCATTGCGATCCAGACGGCGCTCAAGAGCCGCGACCTTTCGCTTTGGTTCGCTGACGGTAGCAATTACCCCGGCACGGCCAACATGCGCCGGCGCAAGACGTGGTTCGTGGAAGGACTTCAAGAGGCGCACGCGCGGCTCGCACCCCGGCAGCGCATGCTGGTGGAGTACAAGCCGTTCGAGCCGGCTTTTTATCACACCGATATCGCCGATTGGGGAATGGCGCTGCTGCTGGCCCGCGAGGCCGGTCCCCAAGCGAAGGTTCTGGTGGATACCGGTCACCATTATCAAGCGCAGAATATTGAGCAGATTGTGGCGTGGCTGCTCAGCGAGAACATGCTGGGCGGATTCCACTTCAACGACCGCCGCTATGCAGACGACGACCTGACGCTTGGCTCCATTGACCCTTACCAGGTGTTTCGCATCTTCCATGAGATCCGTTTTTACGAATGGGAGACGGGCGCGCAGGCCGACATTGCCTACATGATTGACCAAAGCCACAATTTAAAGGGCAAAATTGAGGCGATGATTCAGACCGCCATGGCGGCGCAGGAGTTATTCGCCAAGGCCGCTCTGGTGGACCACGCCGCGCTGGCGGATGCTCAGTCAAGAACCGATCTGGTTGCCGCCGAGGAGTTGCTTCGCGATGCCTTTGCGACAGACGTGCGGCCGCTCCTGCGCGAGTGGCGGCGCAATCAGGGCATCCGGGAAGAACCGCTGGCGGCCTTTCGTGAGAGCGGTTATCTGGAGCGAATTACACGTGAGCGAGCGGAGCGCAATGCCGTGGCGGCCGGTTCTTACGCCTAGCCGCCGATGTAAGTCTGAGGTTTTGTCAAAGCCATATCTCACACTGCTTCAATAAGGCGACGCCGATGAGTGCCCGGCCTCGCGGCGTCCCTAACTCGACCTTTCCTGTCGAAAGCATTTCAAAACACTCCCCGAGTGTCGGGGTATCTTCCCGGCTCGCGAACCTCCACGGAACCGCTCAGATCGGCACTTTCCCCCAGGGGGATTTCATTTGGTACCATCAAAGGTCCCTGCCGCCAAACCGGCCCATTCCTGAGTGAATATGAACACCGATTGGTATTACGCAAACTCGGGCGAGCGCGCCGGCCCAGTAACGGAATCGGAGTTCCTCGATCTACGCCGCAGCGGGCAGATTGGCGCTCAAACGCTGGTCTGGCGGGAGGGCATGACGGGATGGCAGCCACTCTCGGAGGCGATCGCCGCCGCAGCTTCGAGTTCCCCCGATGACGGATCCTGCACAGTCTGCGGACGGAACGTGGGCACGGAAAATCTGATTGTTTTCCAATCGTCGCGGGTGTGCGCCGATTGCAAGGACGGCTTCTTCCGCCGGGTCCGCGAGCAGGGAGTCAGCGATGCGGGCGGCGGCGCAGGCAGCGTTCGTTTCGCCGGCTTCTGGATCCGGTTACTGGCCCTGTTCCTAGATTATCTGACCATTTCAGCCGTGACATGGCCCCTTACGATTGCTTTTTTCGCTTTCTTGGGTATTGGCAATATGCCGAATAACCAGGCGGCCGATCCCGCCGCGGTGCTTCTGATCTTTGGCCGGGCGGGCGTGTTCTCGCTGGTCCTGTTCATTCTGCAAGCCGCCTACCAGGGCTGGTTTCTTGCGAAACGGGGCGGGACACCGGGCAAACTCATTTTGGGCCTTCGCGTAATGCGGTCCGATGGCGGTGGCCTCACTTTTTGGCGCGGCATCGGACGATACTTCGCCTTCACTCTCAGCACGCTGATTTTATACATAGGATGCATCATGGCGGCGTTCGATGACGAAAAACGCGCCCTCCACGACCGGATCTGCGATACTCGCGTCATTTACAAGAATCCATGACCGAGACAGGCATTGCCGTCATTGCGTGTCCGCGCTGTGGCCACGAACTTCCTCCCGAGACCGTTCGGCCAGGTGGAGCGGCTTGCTATAACTGCGAGACTCGCGTCGAAACCACCGTCTTTAGCGCCGCCTTCCGCAGTCACTCGGTTCCCCGGGATTTGCTCATCGAAAGCGGCGAGGCGGGCTGTTTCTTTCACCCGGACCGCATCGCCGTGTCGCCCTGCTCGCACTGCGGACGATTCCTTTGCAACCTTTGCCTGATCGATTGGTCGGGATCGTCCCTGTGCATTGCTTGTATCGAGGTGTTTCAAAAGGCGCCACAGAGTTCTTTTCTCTCCGCGGACCGTTTTCACTTCGATTCCCTGGCGCTGGCGCTAGCCACCGTTCCCGCGCTGCTCATTTCACCCAGCATTGTCAGCGCGCCGCTTGCGCTGGGCATGGTGTTGTTTACGTTTCGCAAGCAGACCAGCATCGCGCCCCGATACAAGTGGCGTTTCATCCTCGCCGGCGTGCTGGCTTTCCTGCAGATCGCCGGGTGGATCTGGCTGCTTGTTTACGGTTTCGCTCAAGCCACCCGAAGAACCGGATCATGACATCGGACCCCATCGCATCGCTTACAACCGGGGCCGCAAGCCCGGTTTCAACGCCAGATGCCGTTCCGGTGGCGGCGCCGAAGTACCGGCGCTTGGTGCGCCAGTGGTGGCGCTGGAAGTTCGATGAAGCTTGGCTCGCCGCCGATCACGTCCTGATTGTCCGCACACGATTCTTCAGTGAACGATACCTGCGCCTCTATTGGGCCGATATCGCGGCATTGCTGTTCTTTCCCGCGGCGCAAAACCGCGGAATCGCATTGATTGGTGAAATCATATGCTTGGTGGCTGGCCCGGCCTTAATTCTGCTTGGCGGCCCGGCAGGCGGCCGAACTTTCTTTACCGCCTCGCGGGTGGCCGGTTTGAGTATTGCCGGGACATCGATCGTGCTGTATTCGGTCTGGCGATTCACTCGCCGGCGCTGGAATGTCGAAGTTTTGACTCTCACCGGCCGAGCCGTTGTCCCGCTGGCTATCAGGCGACCGCGATCAGAACGGTACGTCGACCTGCTTAGACAGAATGTGGAGTCCGCGCAGCCACCCGTCGAAGCGCCAGTTGAGTTGCTGACAGAACAGAGCACGATCCAGATTGACGCCGCCGGCCAGCCGCCCCCGACCGCCTTTCTGGGAGCGGTGACCCCGGAGAAGCGTCCGATTGTCGCCCTTCATGCCGCCGTCTTCTTACTCGGAATCGTTACCTCCGCCCTCAGTTACTTGACTGCCGGCTCACCCTGGTATCCGCTGTTCATTTTCTCCGCCGTACTTTTTTATCTGGGGCTGCCGGTCTTGTTCTTCCTGCAGCAGGGCCCCGAGTTCCCCTTCGCCGTCCGCTGCGCGGCCGTTCTCAACATGTCGATAGGCGCCGCCGCTCTGCTTGGCGTCTCCACGGGCTACACGCTCTTCCGCCTGGCCGCTTTCGGTTTCGCCGGACCGCGCATGGACAACCTGGTGAACGTTCTGCGCCTGATCTGCTGCCTGTTTGGCATCATGAGCCTTTGGAAGTACAGAATTGACAGGGAAGCGTCCCCCACTCCGCCTCAGCGCACCCTCTTGAGCTGACGAAACCGATGCCAAGACTTGCTCTCCATCGCTGTTTTCATCATGAGGACCGGGAAGCCGTCTGCCGCTGCCCGAACTGCGCCCGCTATTTTTGCCGCGAGTGCGTGGCCCCGCACGATGGGCGATTGCTTTGTTCCCCGTGCGTATTGAATCTGGCGGCAGCGGCTTCGGACACCGAGGCTGTCCGGCGTGTGCCGCGGGGCATTGGCCAGGTATTTCTTGCCGTGCTCACGCTGCTAATGGTCTGGCTGATCTTTTTTCTGGCGGGCTGGACCCTGATTCAACTGCGTCCCACTGCGCCAGTTGCCGGTTTACGCGCGACCCCCTTAGGCGTGGAGGCGCGAGCCGTGTGACCGCCGCTCCCCGTCAGCCCGGTGCTTTCATGCGAGGACTTCTGCTCATGGAGGAGTCGTTAGACCTCCTGCGCGGGCTCTCCGTTTCCACTTGGCTGATCTATGCCTTGGGCGTTGTCCCGCTTTTCGTTCTGATGCTCTATGTGTGCAACGGGCTGGCGCGCGATCCATTTGCTTCGGATACGCTGGTCACCGTTTCACTGCTGCTGGCTCTGGCTTTTCTCTGGATGCACTATTGCCAGGCTCGCTTCGCGCAGCGGGTGGCGGCGTACGCAACGGCAACGGAAGTGGACCGGGGCCGCTTTGGCGGCGGTTTCAAGCTTTTTTGTTCGCAAGCCGTCTTGCAGGGAGCGAAAGTCGTCGTTTGGCCCATCGCCCTTGGCCTGGTTATTCCACATGCTCTCGCGACAATGTTTTTTCAACATGCCTTGGCGGCGCCGCCTGAAGCCGCGCGGAACTGGCGCTCCGCCGCGCGCGAGGCCTGGGCGGACGCAACTTACCGTCAGGCGGACGGCGTTTGGTTTCTGATTCATGTGCTGCTTCTCCGCATTGTCGTCTTCCTGAATGCCCTGACCTTAGTCTTCGTTGCGCTTTTTCTGTTTCACCTCTTCACCGGCGTCAATAACGACTTGACCCGCGCGCCTTCCAACCTCTTCAATCCTGCTACGTTCGGCGCATGCTTCATCGCCGCTTACATTGCCTTGGACCCCATCGTCAAAGCGGCTTGCGTGCTCCGAAGCTTGGAGCGGCGTTCGCTCTCCTCCGGCCTCGATCTGCAATTGCGATTGAAGCGGCTGGCGCTGCCGGCCGGTTCCGCGGCGGCGATAGCGTTGATTGCGTTTCTGTTTGGCGCCGCAGGCCATCTTTGCGCAGCGGATCCTGCGCCCGCGCCGGTGGCCGTTCCAGCGAACGGCGCGCCGTCACCTGCCCAGATCGAGAAGACGGTCAGCTCCGTTTTCCACGACCCAACGCTCACCTGGGAACTCCCGATTGTGGTCAAGAAAAAGAAACCGGCCAATGCGTTTCTGGCCTTCACGGATTCCGTGGTTGAAAAGCTGAGCGAATGGCGCAGGGAGATCAGCCAGTGGCTGGACGACCTCGCGGCGCGGCTGCGGCGGCTCGCGGCCGGCAATGGCAACGAAACGGATCGCGCCAATGAAAGGATGGCCACACCCCGCGAGGTCTGGTTCCTGCTGATCGCTTTGTGCATTCTGATCGCCGCGGGCGTCTTCTTTGCGTTCATGCGCTCTCGCCGATTGAAGACCGCGCAGATTGTCGAGGCTACGGCCGTGCCGCCTCCGGCCCCCGATATCACGCGCGAAGACGTGCAGGCCGACGAACAACCCGAGACCATGTGGCTGGAACTCGCCGGCCAATACCGGCGCAACGGCGATTTCCGGCTCGCCCTTCGCGCGCTCTATCTCTCCTGCCTGGCGGCGCTTGCTTCGGCGAAGCTCATCTCCATCGCCCGGGGCAAGTCGAATCTGGACTACGTGCGGGAATACACGCGCCGCGCGAAGCGGCTGTCAGGCGACTTGCCTCCCGCGCTACGCACTAACGTTCGCCTGTTCGAACAGAGCTGGTACGGCGAACATCCGGTGACCGGGCAGATCCTGGACGAATTCGAGCGCAATGTGGCGGCGCTGCGTGTGGGGTCGGTTCAGGCTGGTTCCACCCAGGGGGCCGCTGGATGAAGCGCGTATCCGCCGCCGCGCTCATTGCTCTGGTGCTAATGCTGACTGCCGCGGCCATTGGCCTCTCACTGCGGAGCGCGGCCACAGCCATTAACTATCCGGCTTACTCCTCCTTCAACAACGAACAACTCGGGCTGCGCGCTTATTATGAGACCGCGCGGCGGCTGGGCATTCCCGTGGAGCGCAATTACCGGAGATTGACGAAAGTGGCGGGGACCAAGGGAACGGTGCTCTATGCCGACTTGGCCCCAGACGCCCTTCGTCACGCGGACACCAAAGATCTTGAACTTTACGAGCGCGTCGCCAAACCTGGCGCGCGGCTGCTGTTTCTGCTGAATGAGCATGAGGCCGTCTACGAGCTGCTAGAGAAACAGACGCGGGCCGACCGGCAGGCGGAGGGTTCAGGGCCAAACAAGCCCGCCAAAGACGAGCCTGCCGAAAAGGGGCACGACGCCAAGAAGACGAACGGCCAGAAGCAAAGCGGCGAGAAACAAGGCAACGGCGTTAGCCAAGAGAAAGAGCCGGATGAGAATCTGCGTCTCCGCTGGGGCATTGAAATGAAACCCGTCGATACGCCCCGAAAGGCCGCCCCCGGGATTGGCGGGATGCTCGGCTCTGTCGATAACACCGGGCGCTTCGTCGACCGCCGCTGGGTCTTCGTCAAGTGGGATGACCATTGGAAATCGACTTCCGGGGCGGACCATCAGGTCTACATGCTCGAGCGCACCTTCGGCGAGGGCTCGGTAGTTCTTCTGTTAGGCCTCGAAAGCTTTACCAACAAAGCCCTGCTGACCACGGTGGATACCGCGCGAATCGCCGGCACGTTCAACGGTCCGCGCCCGCTCATTTTTGACGAAGCGCACCTGGGAGTTGCCGATGACGATACTGTCGCCGGGTATGCCCGCCATTTCAATCTTCAATGGCTGCTGCTCGGGTTGGCGGTGCTCGCGGCTTTCTACGTGTGGCGCAGTTCGGTCAGCTTCGTGCCCGCGCTGCCGGAGATTCATGGCGCCGAGATTGCCGGCCGTGAGGCGTACATTGCGCTCGCCAGCTTGCTGAGCCAAAGTATAAAGCAGCCTGATTTGGCCCGCGAAATCGTCGCCGCCTGGCGCGAAAGCTTTCGCATGCTGCCTTCTTCGAAGGTTCATGTCACGGAGGAGTCTCTGGAATCATTTGCGGACGCGCGCGATTCCGATGCGCCCGCCGGGTATGCGGCCGTCAGCCGGTCAGCCCGCCGGAAGCCGCCGGCTTGATGTTTGTTGACTCGACGCCATACTAGATAGACACTCTTGAGGAGTCATCCGTTTTGCAACCTGAGCTCGACACCATTCAATCCGTACTCAGCGCCGTCCGGCGGGAAGTAGCGAAGGTCATCATCGGCCAGGAACGTCCGCTGAACTTCGCATTGATCGCCATCGTTACCGGACAACATGCGCTGGTGGAAGGCGTCCCCGGCCTCGCCAAGACGCTGCTGGTGCGGACCCTGGCGCGCGTTCTCCGCTGCGAGTTCCAGCGCATCCAGTTCACGCCGGACCTGATGCCTTCTGACATCACCGGCGCCAGCGTCTTTAACATGCGGGACGGCGTGTTTGAGTTCCGCCGCGGCCCCGTTTTCACCGAATTCCTGCTGGCCGACGAAATCAACCGCGCCCCAGCCAAGACGCAGGCGGCGCTGCTGGAGGCGATGCAGGAGCGCACGGTCACAGTTGACGGCACAACTCATGTTCTCTCGCCCGCCTTCACTGTGTTTGCCACCCAGAATCCCATTGAGTTTGAAGGCACCTATCCGCTGCCCGAAGCCCAGAAGGACCGCTTTCTGCTGAAGATCAATATCCATTGGCCGACGGCGGAAGAGGAGCTGGAACTCGCGCATCGCATGCTGCGGGGTGACGCGCCGGAGGCGGCTCTGGAACGGGGCGAAGTGCAATCTGTGCTGGATACCGATCAATTGGCGCAACTCCGCAACAGCCTGAGCGCCATCACCGTTCGCGAGGAACTGGTGAACTATATTGTTGAACTGGTTCGGACCACTCGTTCCTACGACACCATTCTTTCGGGCGCCGGTCCACGCGCGACGCAGGCTTTGCTGCTCGCGAGCCGCGCTTACGCGGCGCTCGAAAATCGGGATTTCGTGACTCCCGATGACGTGCGCGTGCTGGCCCAACCCGTGCTCGAGCACCGCATCATCGTCAAGCCGGAATTCGAAATGGAAGGGACCACCGCGGCCGACGTGCTCGTCAAGCTGCTGGCTGACGTGCCGGTTCCGCGCTAATAGACTCGATTCATGTTCTATCCCACCCGGCGCTTCCTCTGGCTCATCGCGATCGTGTTCGTGCCTGCTTGCGCCGCGCCGGCGTTTGTGCCGAACGGCCTTCTCTGGATCGCGACTCTGGGACTCACCATTGCCTCTGTCGCCGCCGCCGACCTGCTGCTTTCGCGCCGGGCGCTCTCACTCCTGCGGGTCACAGGGCCAGCCGAGGCGCGCGGAAACATCGGCCAGCCCATTCAGGTGCCGTTGCAAGTCACTCGCAAGCCCGACCGGCGGTGGTCCACGAAAACCTTGCGGCTCGGACTTCTGTTTCCCGCTGCCGTCGATGTGCTGCGCGACGATCTGGAGATCGCGGTGATTCCGGACGCCCGCTCCATGCAGGTGGAGTTTGAATTCCGAGGCGGCGAGCGCGGCGAGTTCATCGCCGGCCCCGCTTATCTGGGCAGGACCTCGGCGCTGGGCCTCTGGCAACTCCGCCGCACGGAACCGCTTCAAGTCCCCTTATCGGTGCAATTCTCCATTCCCGCCATCGCTCGCGAAGCAGCGCGCATCGTCGCCACGCACACCCAGGGCAGCGAACGGCTGGTGGCCCGCAGTGGGCGCGGCCGCGAGTTTGAGCATCTGCGCGAGTATGTGCCGAACGATGACGTCGGAGACGTGGATTGGAAGGCCACCGCGCGCCGCCGCTTCCCGGTTGTGCGTCAGTACCGCATTGAGCGCACCCAGGACATCTATGTTTGCCTCGATGCCTCGCGCTTGTCCGGCCGCGGCGTCATTTCCCGCGAAGGCGAGCGCGTGTCCGTTCTCGATGAGTACGTCAAGTCAACGATTCTTCTGCAATGCGCCATTCGGCAGGCCGGGGACCGCTTCGGCCTGCTGACTTTCAGCAATCGCGTCCATCACTTCTTCAAAGCCACCAGCGCCTCCACGTATGAGCGGACCTTTCGGCTGGCGCTTCATCCGTTGAAGACGCAGTATGTGGCGCCGGCCTATGAGGAAGCGGCTTCCCTGCTGCGGTCACAAGTCAAGCGGCGCGCGCTGGTGATCTTCTTCACCAGTGTCTCTGAGCCGCAACTTGCTGAATCGTTCTCCACAGCCGCGAAGCTTTTGGCGCGACAGCACCTGGTGGTTGTGGCTTCCCCTGCTGACCGGCAGGTTCGTCCGCTCTTCACGAATGAAGCTGTCGACACGTTCGACGATCTCTACGGCGAGCTCGCCGGTCACCTCATGTGGAAGAAGCTCGCTGAGTTGCGGGCTCGGCTTTCGGCCTTCGGCATCCGCATGAATGTAGTGGCGCCGGGCCGGTTGGGCCTGGCCGCCGCCGCCGACTACCTGGATATCAAAGAAAGGCAGTTGTTGTGATTGTCGATCTCGATCGCTTTCTCGCGGTGGAACGCCCGCTATGGCAGGAACTGGAGACTTTGCTGTCGGTCTATGACCGCGACCGCCTCTTCCGTCCTACCACCGCGCAATCCCTGCGGCTCTTCGAGTTGTACCAGCGTTCGGTGGCGGATCTGGCGCGCCTCGAAGAGGGGGGCCATGTGGATATCGCGAATGAGCTAAGCTCGGTGGTCACCCGCGCCTACGCGCAAATTCATTCCAGCCGCCGCCGCCCTCGATTCAAGCCGATGGAATGGCTGCTTATCGTTTTGCCCTCCACTTTCCGCCGCCAGATTGGAGCGTTTCAGATGGCGCTGGGTGTCACGCTGTTCGGATGCGCGCTGGGCGCCGCGTTTCTGGCCTGGGATCCCGCGGCGAAGGAGGGAATCCTGCCCTTCAGCAACCTGTTGGGCGACCCCAAGGATCGGGTCCACGAAGAGGAGCACAAGACCAAAGACCCAAACGGCGAGGTGCATGCCGGGTTCGCCGCCATGCTGATGACTCATAACACGCGGGTAGCGCTCACCGCTCTGGCGCTGGGTCTCACCTGGGGCGTCGGAACCATGATCATCCTGTTTTCGAACGGCATCACCCTAGGCGCGGTTTGCTTCGATTACGTGCGGGCGGGCGAGACGAAGTTTCTGCTGGGCTGGCTCATGCCTCACGGGGTCATTGAGATCCCGGCAATTCTGATCGCGAGCCAGGCCGGTTTGGTCCTGGCAAGCGCCTTGATCGGCTGGAACAGCCGGGTGCGCCGGCGCGACCGTCTACGCGCGGTGAGTAGCGACGTATTTACCCTCGCGGCCGGCGCCGCCCTGATGCTGGTCTGGGCAGGCATCGTGGAATCGTACATCTCGCAGTACCATAAGCCCGTGTTGCCTTACGAAGCCAAGATCGCTTTCGGCGCCGTGGAGCTGATTCTCCTCATCTACTTTTTCTTCTTCGTGGGCCGACGGCGCGCCGAACCTCAAACCGCAAAGGAACCGTCCGCCAAATGACGCCCAATGCCGCGCAACTTCGGATCCGCTTGCCTGAAGGCGTTACGTTGCGCCTCCCGCTAGCCGGTCCACTGATCCGGCTGGTGGCCTTCTCGCTCGATACGTTCGTCATTATGGTGATGACGGGAATCCTCACCCGAGTCGTGGAAGCCATCAAGGCATTCAGCGGGAGCTGGGCCTATGCCATCTATGCCATCGGCTACTTCGTGATCGGCACAGGCTATGGGATCCTGTGCGAACACTTCTGGAAGGGCCAGACGGTGGGCAAGTGGCTCCTCGGCCTGCGCGTGCTTGACCGGACCGGATTGGAATTGCAATTCACGCAGGTGGCTCTTCGCAATGTCTTGCGATTCGTTGACACGCTTCCTGCGTGGGGCTTGGTGGGCGGCATCTTCATTCTGTGTACGGAGCACCGTCAGCGCCTCGGTGATCTGGCTGCCGGCACTGTCGTGATTCGTGAACGGCGGGCGGAACTGCGCGATGTCTCCGCGCTCAATCGCGCCAAGTACAACTCGTTTCTAAAACATCAGGTTCTGTGCGCTCGACTGCGCAAACTGGCGGCGCCCGAGGCGGGTGCGGTAGCGGTGGAGGCTTTGCGCCGGCGCGATTCACTGAACGACGCCGACCGTATTCGCCTCTTCGACGCGCTGGCGGCATACTTCCTTTCACTGGTCGAGTTTCCGCCTGAGGATATCGAGCCTCTTGGTTCCGAACAGATTGTGCGCAACGTAGTGGAGATTCTGTATTTGCGTGGCGGCAGGGAAAAGGCCGCGGCGCGGCCGCCTCAGATGTCTCACCGCGGCTTTGCCGCAAGCTGAGCGAGTCCCGCGCAACACCGCGAGGCTCGAGTGCGGCATAGGATACCCCTTCTACCTGTGACCGGCCGATTGACAGTCGGCCTCCATCGGCATGGCCTGACCCAATCGCCGGCTCTATGCCCTGCCCTCACCCGACTAAGGCTACCCTTGGCGAGACGCCTTCCATCTTGACGCTACTCTATCGGTGACATGCGGCGCATTGTACTAGTCTTAAACTGCTTTCTGGTTGCCTCCGCCCTCGCTGGCGCCGATGCCGGCGGCCATGCCGACTATGTCGGGGGCACTGAGCCTGCAATCCGCGTCAACGCAGCGGGCACGCTCTCCGCCATCGATAACGTGTTCTTTGTGTTTTCCGGGCGCGGCGTTAGCGTGCGAGTACCGTATGAGCGCATCAATCTAATCGAGTACGGCCAGCGGGTAAGCAATCGAATGGTCGAGGCAATCCTGATCTCGCCGCTATTTCTGATGGCGAAGAAGCGCGAACACTTCCTGACCATCGGTTTCGAAGACAACGACGGCCGCCAACAGGCGCTGGTCTTCAAGGTGAATAAGGATGACATCCGGACGATCCTGGTTTCGCTCGAAGCCAGAACCGGGCAGCGGGTGCAGTACCAGGATGACGCAGCGAGAAGGGGCGGCAAAGGATGAAAACGTTACGGATATGGGGAGTCTTCCTGGTTATGGGTCTTGCGGCGGCAGCCGACGCTGGGCAGGATCGCGAGACTCCCGAGGCCACTGCTCCCAAGGCCACGACGCTCGCCTCAACCCGTGTGAGCAACAGCAACTTGGTCAGCCCGCCACTCCCTACTCCGCCAAACGGGGCGGGTTCGCTAAGCGGGAGCGGCGCGGCCGGCACGCCCGTTGCCAGCCTGGCCGACGTGAAGCGAATTTATGTGGCGGCGCTGACGGGCGGCCGGGGCGCCGATACGCTCCGCGATTTGATCATTGCCAGCGTGAGCGCTTCCCACGAGTTCCTGATCACGGAAAACGAGGAGCGAGCCGATGCCGTTCTGAAGGGCGCAGCGCAGGACGACATATTCACTGACCATTTCAGTGCGAACGATTCCACGTCGGTACACGGGAGCATGGGCATCTATGGCGCGGCCGTGAAAGGCTCGACTCGATCACCGGGAGGCTACGCCACCGAATCCGCCGGCGAGCGCGAATCGACGCGCGACGAAGAACGAAAACACGAGGCGTACGCCGCCGTGCGGCTGTGCAACAAAGACGGCGACGTGATCTGGTCCACCACCCAGGAAAGCCTTGGAGCGAAATTCCGAGGCGCCGGCGCAGATGTTGCCGCCCGCGTTGCCAGGCAACTGGCGAGCGACCTGCAGAAGGCTCGGCGTCAGGAGTTCGAAACGGCTGTGCCTGCGGGTTCGGGCAGCTTGCCCCCGGCCGGTCCCTTGGGTCCGCCGATGAGTATTAACCCATCCACGCCGCGCGTTGTGCCACCCGCCCGAACGAAGCAGTAAAGCGAGTCAGGTTATTCGGATGGCTTGGTGGGCGGCGTTGCGGCGGCGGGCGCAGCAGGCTGCTCCACGGGTTTTTCAGCGTTCAACACCGCGAGCGTGGTCCGCGGGAATGCGAACTTCTTTCCGAATTCGTCGATCACGTTGACCTGGCAAATATACTTTCCGGGGTCCAGTTTGTTCACCGGTATTTGGATATTCACAGGAAGCACTCCCGGCCGGTCCGCTAACATCCGCCCGGCCCGGACGGTGGCCGATTGAAAGATCTTCTTCTCACCGCTATAGAACGCCAGATTGGCCATCACGCCGGCTACGCGATAGTTCTCCGGCAGCGATTCGGGAATGGTTGGATCGTAAACCTCGAGGTAAACCATCAGATTCTGGCCCTCCCGGAATGCGCGAGTAATGTTCGGGACAATCTTCTCTCCTTGAGCATTGATCAATGGATTCTGCTTGATCAGTTTCTTGTCCTTCTCCGCGGTGGCGATCTGCTGCTTCACCGGCTCGCGTTGATTGCTGAAAATCGGCGTGCTGATGCGCAACGCGGCGCCTGCGGAAAGGTCGGGAATCAAAAAGGGCGATTCAAACGTCCCGGCTTTCCCTTCGCCATTCTCGCGAACCACGAAACGCAACGTATACTTGCCGGGCGGAAGAGTGAATCCGGTATCGTATTGGATCTGCCGGTGCTGTACCGTGGTCGCCACGTCCGAACTGAGTTTGATCGGAATTGTGTCGCGCACAACAGCGGCGGCGCGGCCTCGGGCATCGCGGATCTGGCCGATAAAATCGAGCTCCGTGGCCTGCTTCGAACCCTTCCCTTTCAGGATCAGCGCGCTGCCCGGAATGCGCGCCGAAATCGGAACGAAGTATTTGTCCTTGGCCAGCCGGAAGTAATCCACCTCCACCGCCAGCGGCAGGTCCGTCACCGGGTTATCGCTTTCAAGAGCCGTCTGCAACTGCGTTTCTTTGTCTGAGCCGGAGAGCCTCGCAAACGTCGTAGGTCCGTAGTAACCCTGGCGGTAATCGAGCTTCGGCTTGAGAGCGGCAATCTGCGGCGATAGCTTCACGGTGATCTTTCGATAACGCCCGTCCTGTGCCGTGTTCGTGCTGGCGTAAGCCAGGATGTAATAAGTCCCAATGTCTTTCTGGACCTGCTTGATTCCCTCGGTCAGATCGTTGGAATCGAGCAGCGCTTTCCCGCCTGTGTCGTCAGCCAGGGTAGACAGCGTTTCCTGCTGATTGTCGAAGTTATTGCGGAGCGACTGCTGACCCGCTCCACTGTAAAGGTTAGAGCCGGCTGCTGCGGCCTGCGATGCGTCGCCGCCCGGAATCTGAGTGGAGAGTCCACGCACGTCAATGGGATAGAAGGAGACGTTCGAGCGCACCGCGACATTGACCGTGGCGCGGAGCTGCGATTGATTCTCGACGCCGGTCTTCTGCACGCCCGAAGAAAGATAGACCAGCGCCTTCTTCTCCGGGAAGCGTCCCAGTTGGCGCGCTGCATCTTCAAGAGAAGCGAGCTTTTGATCGGTGTTGAAGATATTGAACTCGGTGTCGTCGGCGACGAAGGATCCGCTGACGTCCTGCGAGTCCGCGCCGGTGTCGCCCATGGTCGCGCTTTCACTGGAGTCGCCAATCCGCAATTTATCGAGAGTCGTGAGAATCAGGTCCCGGTCGCCGGTGAAGTCGAGCAGGGTCTGGAGCGAGCTGCCATAAACCAGGATCGAGACCAGATCGCTGGCCGTGATTTGCGTCTTGACGAACTTGACGGCCGCATCCCGGGCGTGAATCTGATCGGCCGGTTGCATGGATGACATGTCAAAGAAAAAGGCAATCAGACGGCGGTCCTGAAACTTCGCGATCGACTTCTTCTTGTTCTTTTCGTCGTCCGGGTTATAGCCCTTCGGTTCCGGCGGATGTGGCTCCGTGTCGGCCGATTTGAACTCCGGCATCACCTTGTCATCCAGACGCTGCAGATCGACGGACTGTAGCGTCTGGAGCTTACCGTCTTCATAGACCTGAAAATCGTTCTTTGTGAGAGTCTCAATCGGCTTGCCATCGTGTCCGATGACGGAAACATTGACGATGACGATGTTGGCGGTGGTCGAAAACGTATAGGTCTTTTGAGGCGCCTGCGGAGATCGTGCGGCCGAGGAATCCTGAGCTCCGATGGGTTGGCCCGCAGCCAGGAGGATTGACAGAATGAGCGCGGTGGAACATTGCCTCGACGGCGAATGGCTCTGCATTAGAACCGGTACCTCATCACGATGTCCATGCTGCGCATCGAACCGGCCGCGGAAGGCAGACCGTAGTCGCTGGCATTGACCACCGTGTACACGTTCGAATAATTGACGTGATTGACCACGTTATTGGCCTCCCAGCGAAACTCCAGACGGCGCCGGGTTTCACCGCCGATCTGGAAGGCCCGTCCAAAGGTGAGGTTGAGCGCCACCAAATCAGGTCCCGGGATGGTATTCCGGCCGGCGTTGCCAAACTGGCCCGCGGGCGGCACAGCGAACGCTGAAAGATTGAAGAGGCCCGTGCCGTCATCAACGGGAAGTCCGGTTGCGTCAGCACGGCCGCTGCCTGTGCCGCCTGTCTGAGCAAGGTTATTGGCCTGATTTCCCAGTACCCGCGCCGTCAACGGAGTGCCCGTTTCAGCCGTCAACCCGCCGGTCAGTGTCCAATCCTTGAAAGCTCGGCCCTGCCAGGAGGACGGCGGGATACGCGAAGTGCCGGAGGCTACGGGAGACGTCAGGATGAACGTGCCGTTAAAAGTATGCCGCCGGTCAAAACTGGAGAGGCCGCGCTCAGCCGAAAGGTCGAGCCAGTTTTGAGCAACCGTGTTCCCCGCTCCTCCGAATGACGAGGAGTCATCGATCGATTTTCCAAACTGATAGGAAGAGGTAAACGAAATGCCATGCCGGAAGCGCTGCGTCAATTGCGTCTGCAGCGCGTTGTAGCTGGAATCGCCATTCGATTCATCGTAGCTATAGCCCGTAATGTTCGACGATGTGAAATGCTGCGGCGCCGTGCCGGGCGGACCTTCATTCGGCACAATCAGAACGTCAAGCCCGGTGCCCTTGGTGCCGAGGTACGTGACGTTGAGAAAGAGTCCCTTGCCCAGATCGTGTTGAATGCTGGCATTCCAGGTGATCGCGTACGGGGTCCGGTAGTTCTTTTCGACGGCGTAGGTATTCGTTACCTCACCGGTTGTCGCGGTGGTGAATCCTGAGGCCAGCGTGAGGACATCCTCGGGACTGCTCTCCACGCTGCTGGATTTAGCAAAGGGCGGCTGTTGCGCCAAGTTGGATGGGAAGTTAAAGTACGCCTGGCCGTTGTAATACATGCCGAAGCCGGCCCGAAGCAACAAGGAGTGTTTCTGGTGCGGGACCTTCCAGGCCACGCCGACGCGCGGCGAAAAATCTTTGTAGTCCGGGTTGATCAATCCCACCGGAAATTGACCGCTGAAGGGGCCGATGGAGCCGGGCGTCACCACGGCGACCGTTGAGAAATCGGGTCCAATGTCCAGGTTGGCCATGCGTCCATATTCTTCGGTAAAAGGCGAGAAGAATTCATATCGGAGGCCGATGGTCAGCGTGAGGCTCGAGCTCACCTGCCAGTTATCCGTCACGAAAGCGCTATAGACATTGTTCGTGAAGTACGTGGCGGTGTCGCCATAACGGATGGAGGCGGATTGAGGAAGGCCCAGCAGGAAGTCGGCAAAATCGTAGCCGGTGCCCGGGACCGCAACTCCGTTAATCAGCTCGCTGGTGGCCTCACCTGAGAAATTGAAAGCGCCACGGCCATTGGCGTTAGAGACAGTCGATAGATCGTTACGGCGATAGTCGATGCCGAATTGGACGTTATGGCGGCCCCTAATCATCGAAAAAGTGTCGCCCGCTTCATCGCTGTGGTTCCGGGTGAGGATAGAGTTGCTGTCGCTGAGCGCGCCGAAATTTGTGAAGTTCAGGTTGGGCGGCCCGTAATTCAGAGGATTATTCGACGTGCCTAGAATTCCGAGTTCGGCTGCGACATCCACGCCATCGGCGAAGTACGGGTCCGTCCGATTTACGTTTCGATTGAAGACCACCCGCAGATTATTGATGAGCGTGGAGGAGATGTTGCGGGTATATTGCAACTGGAGATTGAAGCCATAGCCGTGGACGGTATCGAAGAATTGGAATGGCTGCGCCGTCTGCGCGTCGCGCCGCTGGTAATTCATGTTAAACGCCAGGCGATCCTTCTTCGTGATATTGCGCTGGATGCGGAAGCCTACGTTATCGGTATCGCTTGCAGGCGAGGCCAGATATTGGTAGTTATTCACCTGTCCGGGTTGGTTGGCGTGAGGAATAAAGGCAAGCAAGCCCGTGGCGATGGGACTGATTTGGGTGAACGGAATGATGTTGCCCGGATACGGTTGATGTGTGGCGGGATCGAAGATCTGAACGCCGGTGACGCCGCCGCCGGATGAGGTGCCCTGCACGGCTTGTGAAAAATTGCCTTCGCGCTCAAGATCGGTGGGCACGGTGGCGACCGCTGAGTAAGGGTTTCGCTGGCGCGTGCCGAAATAGCTCAGGAAGAAGAACGTGCTGGGATCCTTCACCAGCTTCGGAATAACCAGCGGACCGCCCGCGTTCAGACTGAAGCGGCTTTGAGCGTACGCCGGTTCCGGAACGCTTTGGCCGGTGAGCGAAGCGGGCTTCGCATCCCAGATGGAGTTATTGAGGGTGAAAGAGAGCTGTCCGCGGATTTGATTCTGTTGGCGTCGATTGCCGAATTGTCCTCGTGGCCTCCCATCGGCGCCCATGGTGCCGCGCTGGCCGGGACCACCCTGGCCGCCCCGTCCGCCGAAGCCGCCGCCTCCACCGAATCCTCCTCCGCCAAAACCGCCGCCAGGTCCACCGAAGCCGCCACCGGGACCGCCTCCCTGTTGCCCAAACCCCGGATTCTGCCCGCCCGGTGCATTGGGGTCGCCGGGCCCGTTCATGCCCATGCCCGGTCCAAACTGCGGAATCGCCTGAGCGTCGGCCTGCGCGTTGGGGTTCAGACCCGAACTCAAACTTCCCTGAATGATAAAGGATTCGTTGGGGTCGGAAGAACCGCCCTGAGAGCCGATCGCCGGAGTCTCGCTTTGAATCATGCTCTCCAGTTGCGCGCTCTGTTGCTGAGCTTGGCCCGTGCCTCCCGCGGCGTTTCCTCCCGCCGCGCCTCCTGCCGCACCCGCGGTCTGGACCATTCTCCGGAAGCGTTGGAGCGTTTGCGACTCTTCGAGCTGAACTGAAAAGTTGACCGGCTTCGTGGTGGACGCATAGTCCACGTCCTGCTTCAAACTCTGAAATCCGAACATTTGCACTTCAACGCTCCACGTTCCCGCGCTGAGCGGCGGAAATGTGTAGTGCCCGTCGCCATCGGTAACAGTGGAAACAGTCTTCTCTCCCTGCGTGGCCGTGACGGTGGCGCCGGGGATGGGCTGAGTGCCGGAGCGCACAAATCCGCTTTGGGCCCGGAGACCCGCGGCGGAGACCAATAGGGTAAGCCACGCAAGGAGGATGAGGCGCAAAGGGGATTGTCCTTAGCTCTTAGTTCACGCGCTTAGCGGTTGTTTCGCGGGCTTGGCCGTTCGGTCCGGTCCACGCGAGCTTCAGCGTGTCGCCGTCAATGGTGCCAGTGTACTTCATGGTGAACGAATCCCCGCCTCTGGAACGGGTGACCTCAAAGCTGATGTTGTTGCCATCCACCTTGCCATTTTGAATGGGCGTCTCGCCGCCGCGCCCTCCAGACACGGTGCCGGTGAGTGTCGACCCATCCACTTTCAGATCATAGGTCTGTTTCATCGTGTTGCCGTCGCGGCCCGGCATCTCAGCCACCCACTTTCCGGCCGCATCGGCTGCGGCAAGAACTGTGGCAAGACCCAGTAGAAAAGTGGCTGCGGCCACTCGAATCAGGTTTTTCATGGTATTTCTCCTCGTTGGTTTGACAGGGTTGGTTTGACAGGGTTGGTTTAACAGGGTTGGTTTAACTCGTTCCGCCTTGAATGCCCGGCGGGACGCGCAAGCGCTCAGACGGGCCGGTTCATTAGTTTGTACGTCCTGCCTGCTCTTAGGGTTGACTGTTTCGCTTCGGCAGGGTGTTAATTTTTGTTGATTTGATAGGTTGGAGCAGATGTCGCTCGATTTAGAAACAATCCGTGCGGAGATGTTGAGCTATCTACAGGCCAATGACTTCGCGGTGTTTTACGGATACTCCCGCATGCTGGACTCCCTGCCGTTTGTGTATTGGGACGTCGATAGTCATCCGGATTTTCGCGCTTTTCTGGACGTCGCGGGAAAGGCGGGAGTGAAGCTGGTGGTCTTTCATTACCGCGCCTTCACGCTGGATCAGATTGACGACGCACTGGAGCGGCTGGAGCACACCACGATGACCCGCGAGGAAAAGCGGAGTTTTGAGATGCGGCTGCGGGAGCTGCAAGCCTACGAAGGCTTCACCTGTACGGTGGAGCTGACCTTCGACTTCGAAGGGCGTATCTACATTTTTGAGCTGAGGACCGATTGGTATCAGAGTCTGGGCGAGATCCTTTCCGAGATCGACGAAACCACCGACTACGACGATGACGAAGACGAGGAGGACCAGGGTCCGATGCCGGGGTACTTTTCCAAGAATTGACGAACCCTTCAGAGCCGCGACCGTTTTCCCGAGCGGTGGCGCGGTGGATCGCCCCGGCGGCGGCGCCTTCTCTCGCTTCAGCGTTGCAGAATGAGTTGAAGATCAGCGCGCTGGCGGCCCGGATTCTGGTGCAGCGCGGCTTCACCGCCCCGGCCGCTGCGCGTGCGTTCCTTGCGCCCGATCTAACGCAGCTCAACGATCCTTTCGCGATGCGCGATATGGATCGCGCCGTTGCCCGCCTGAAGCACGCCCTTGACGCCAGGGAGCCGATTCTGCTTTACGGCGACTATGACGTGGACGGGACCACATCCATTGTCATCCTCAAGAAAGCCCTTGAAATCCTCGACGGGCGCGTGGATTGGCACATTCCTCACCGGCTCAAGGATGGCTATGGGATGCACCCGGAGGCGATTGAACGGGCCGCCAAACAGGGCATCCGGTTGATTGTCAGCGTGGATACGGGAATCCGCGCAGCCGCCGTAGTGGGGCGGGCGCGCGAGTTGGGCATGGATGTGATTGTGACTGACCATCACCTGCCCGAAGAAGCCCTGCCGCCGGCATTCGCGGTGCTGAATCCGAACCGGCCTGGCTGCCGGTATCCCGAGAAGAACCTCTGCGGCGCGGGCGTGGCTCTCAAGCTGATTCAGGGGCTGCTGAGCGTAAGCGGGCTGACTGCGGAACGGCGGCGCGCGCTACTCGATTCATTTCTCAAACTGGTGGCGGTAGCGACTGTCGCCGACATTGTGCCCCTGACCGGTGAGAATCGCGTCATCGTGCGCCGAGGACTTTCGGGCCTCGCCATCGTCCGGAATGAGGGATTAAAGGCGCTGCTCTCGGTGGCCGGATTTGCGGAGGGAGACTGTCCCTCCGCGGGCCAGGTAGCTTTCCGGTTGGCGCCGCGCATTAACGCCGCCGGCCGCATGGCCAGCGCAGCGGACGTCATTGAACTCTTCTCTACTGTCGACGGCGCGCGGGCGCGCGTCATTGCCCAACAGCTCGATCTTCTCAATCGAGAGAGGCAGGACGAGGAATCGTCAACCGTTGAACAAATTTTGAAGGAGTGCGCCGCAACGGAGTTCGATCACACTCAGCCGGCGCTGGTGTTCGCGCAGCCGGGTTGGCACTTGGGCGTGGTCGGCATTGTCGCCAGCCGGTTGGTGGAGCGATTCAGCCGCCCGGTGTTTGTCCTATCGGAAGGGCGTGAGGAAGGGCATTATGCGGGCTCCGGGCGCAGTGTCCCTGATTTTCATATCTTGGAAGCCCTGGAGAGCATGCCGGACCTGTTCAAGAAATTCGGCGGCCATCGGCAGGCTGCGGGCCTCACGATTGAGGCCGCGCGGATTGAGGAGTTTCGCCGGCGCTTCACCGCATTCGCGAAGTCGGTACTGCGGCCCGAGGATTTGTGTCCGCGCCTTCTGGTGGATGCGGAAGCGCGTTTCGACGAGTTAACTGAGCAGGCCGTGGCGGACGTGTTCGAATTGGCGCCGTTTGGCGCTGGGAATCCGGCGCCTCTGTTGCAGGCAAACTGCGTTGAGGTGGCGGGCCCGCCCACTCTGATGAGCGAAGGGAAGCACTGCCGGATCCCTTTCCGCCAAGGACGGCGCGTTCTGACGATGAAAGCCTGGGGTTTCGGGGACCGCGCCGCACAGTTCATCAAGGGCAGCAGGTTCGATGTGCTGTTTCAGGTGGAAGAGGACGCCTATGCGCGCAAGCAGGGATATGGGACCTGGAGCGCCACGCTGAAGGATTTCCGGCCCAGTGGAGCAGAGGCGGCCGCCGTAGAGACCGCCGCGCGTTAACATACGTGTGTCAGGGCCTATGTCGCTTGTCCCGCCTTATATAGAAGCGTTGCGCCCCTATGAACCGGGGCGGAGCGCTGAGGATGTCCGGCGAGAGTTCAATCTCGATCGCGTCGTCAAACTCGCTTCGAATGAGAATCCGCTCGGTCCGTCGCCGCTGGCGGTGGAAGCAATCGGCGATCGCCTGCAAACGCTTCACCTGTACCCGCGCGGCGGGGCCGCGCTTCGAGAAGTGTTGGCCGCCGAGCATGGCGTCAGCGCGAAGAATGTCATTGTCGGTAGCGGATCTGACGGCATCATCGCGAACATCGTCCGGACGTTCCTCGGTGATCATGATGAGATTCTGACTACCGAAGCGGCGTTTGGCGGGTTTCAGATCATTGCGCGCTCGCGCGGCGTGCCTTACCGGACCGTACCCTACCTCAACTGGCATTACGATTTGAGCGCGCTGGCCGACGCGGTGAATGAACACACCAAAATCATTTATCTGGCGAATCCGAATAATCCAACCGGAACCATCTTCAGCCGGCACGAGTTCGAGGCGTTTTACCGTCACATACCGGAACGCGTGCTGATCATCCTGGACGAGGCATACTTCGAATACGCGAAGGATAATCCGCGTTACCCGGATTCGATGCATTACCGGCATGACAACGTCATCACGCTGCGTACGTTTTCGAAGGTGTATGGGTTGGCCGGCGCCCGCATCGGCTACGGTTTTGCGCACGAACGTCTGATCGGCAATCTCCTGAAGGTGAAGCTGGCGTTTGAGCCGAGTTCACTCGCCGAAGTGGCGGGCATTGCGGCCTTGCGCGACAAGGCCTTTCTCCACCGCTCGCTCGAGCTGAACGCCCGCTCCATGCAGCTTCTTTCCGCGGGGCTTACCGAGCGCGGCTACGCGGCAGTTCAATCGGAAGCGAACTTCATGATGATCGACATGAAGACGCCCGAAGCGGCGGCGGCAATGAGCAATGGACTCTTGAAGCGCGGCGTCATCATCCGCCCGCTGGCCGGTTTTGGCCTTCCCCACTGCGTGCGCATCTCGGCGGGCACGATGGAAGATACCGGGTTTTGTCTCCACGCAATGGACCAAGTCGCCGAGGACGAGGAGTTTTCCTTGTTATGGGCAGGATGGCGCCGTGCTAGCCGACGGCCATTGGCTCTGGCTTGCTGAGCCGCCACACATTTTAGGAATTAACAATGGCTGTTCTTACTGAAACCGAAATACTCACGAAACGCGACTTCCTGCCGCTCCACGGCACTGACCATGTGGAATTCTATGTGGGCAATGCCCGCCAAGCGGCACACTATTACCGCTCGGCATTCGGGATGAAGCTGGTGGCCTACGCCGGGCCCGAAACCGGGATGCGCGATCGGGCCTCTTACGTGTTGGAGCAGGGTAAGGTTCGCTTTGTCTTGACCACCGCTTTGCGGGCGGGCGATCCCGTGGCCGCGCATGTCCATCGTCATGGAGACGGCGTTAAGGCGATTGCGCTGATGGTGGATGACGCGGAGTCCGCCTGGCGGGAGACGACGTCGCGCGGCGCACAGAGCGCAGCCGGGCCGGCGGAACTGCGCGATGAATTCGGGGTGGTGAGGACAGCCAGCATTGCCGCCTATGGCGAGACCCTCCACACGTTTGTCGAGCGGTCGAGTTATCGTGGGCCATTCATACCCGGCTACAAGCCAGCGCCCGAGGAGGATATCGTGAGCCGGCCGGTGGGTTTGTTGCACATCGATCATATGGTGGGCAACGTGGCTCTGGGCGACATGAACCGGTATGTGGATTTCTACCGGACCGTCCTCGGCTTCGATCTGTACCAGACGTTCGACGACAAGGACATCAGCACGGAATACTCGGCGCTGATGTCGAAGGTGATGTCGAACGGAAACGGACGGGTTAAGTTCCCTCTGAATGAGCCCGCTGCCGGAAAGCGCAAGTCGCAGATCGAAGAGTATTTGGACTATTACCAGGGGCCGGGCGTCCAGCACATTGCGCTGGCGACGAACGACATCGTCGACACGGTACGCCGGTTGCGGAGCCAAGGTGTGGAGTTTCTGCGCGTCCCTAATACCTATTATGAAGAGTTGGAAGGGCGCGTCGGCCGCATTGACGAGGCTGTGACGGAATTAGCCGATCTCGGGATACTAGTGGATCGCGACGACGAGGGCTACATGCTGCAGATCTTCACGCGTCCGGTGGAGGACCGGCCCACGCTGTTTTATGAGATCATCCAACGAAAAGGCAGCCGCAGCTTCGGAAAAGGGAACTTCAAGGCCCTCTTTGAGGCGATTGAGCGAGAACAGGCCTTGCGGGGCAACCTATAGTCGTATAACTTAGTAAGATCCACTCAGCAAAGAAGGCGTCGCCCGGCTTCCTTAACAGGTCTGTAAGGCGGTTCGCCTTGGTTTGGCGATTCCTGTTCCCCGCAACAATACGTTATCGTTTGAGTTTATTGAATCCGTGCGTTTGTGTACCCTTGAAATTCGAAGTGACCTCGGCCGTCAAAACAGGCTGGGGCTGATTCTGTCGGATAACATTCTCGACTTGAATTTCGTAACCGCCTGGCGGCTGGCCGCGGACGGCTACACGTTCGCGCGGGAGATGGCCGAAGCCTTGGTCCCTTCGTCGATGCTAAGGTTCATCCAGGGCGGCCGCCGGGCGCTGGATGAGGCGCACATTACCTTTGACCGCTGGACAGCCGAACGCCCGGACACCGGTCCGAACGAAGAGACGCTGCTCTATCCGCGCGACGAAGTGCGGCTGGTAACGCCCTTGCCGAATCCGCCATCGTTGCGTGATTTCTACACATTTGAGAAGCACGTACAACTGGGATTCGCGAAACGCGGCGAATCGATTCCGGCGGAGTGGTACGAAATGCCGGTCTACTATAAGGGCGCGACCCACAATCTGCTGGGGACGGAATCGGATGTCGAGTGGCCCTCCTTCACTGAAAAATTCGATTACGAACTGGAACTGGTCGCGGTGATGGGGAAGGGCGGGCGCGATATTGCAGCGGCCGGGGCGGCGGCCCACATTTTCGGTTATTCCGTGATGAATGACTTCAGCGCCAGGGATGTGCAGCGCAAAGAAATGAAGGTGCGCCTGGGTCCGGCAAAGGGCAAAGACTGGGCAACGGCGATTGGACCGTGGATCGTCACCGCCGACGAGATTCCCAGGCCCCAGGAACTGGCGATGACGGCGCGCGTCAACGGCGAGTTGTGGTCGGCGGGGAACTCCCGCGACATGCGCTGGAGTTTCTCGCAAATCATCGAATTCCTTTCCGCGGGCGATGAGGTGCGGCCGGGAGACCTGATCGGGTCCGGTACCGTCGGGAGCGGTTCAGGAATGGAGATCGACCGCTGGGTCTCCCCAGGAGACCTGATGGAGTTGGAGATTGAACGGATCGGCGTTCTGCGCAACCGGGTGGTCAAGCAGACCGTGGCAACGCCATAGCTCGCGGTCTACTTCTTCTCAAGCCAGGCCATCAATGCATCGATGGCTGTTTGGCTGATGGCCTCATCCACCTCAGACTTCGCGCCGCTGGCGGCGATGGCCCCAATGGTTTGGCCGCCTACTTTAATGGGCAGGCCGCCCTGGTTCGGAAAAGCATCGGGAAACGCAAGGAAGGCAAGATTACCGGCCTTCACCTGGTCCGCCGCCACCTTTGACGGAGCCTGGAACGCAGCGGCATGGCGCGCCTTCTTCTGGGCGAACTGGATGGTATTGAGACTCGCGCCGTCTTCTCTCTCAAGGAAGAGCAGATTTCCGCTTTCATCCACGATGCAGATAGTGACCTGAACACCGCGCTTTTCGGCCTCGGCTTCAGCGGCCGCCACCATGGTCTTCACGGCGGCAAAATTCAGAGACTTTTTGGTGGATAGCTCGCCCGCCGGCAGAACTCCAACGGCCAGCAGCAGCGCCACTTTCGTCCGAAGCATGGTTTGAAACATGCGGACCATGCTATCAACGGTGGGGATGAAGCTGCCACGCCTTCCGCTGAGCCTAGGGCTTTAGCGGACCCGCGATAAACTCGAGTACCGCCGGGTTGGCGACGCTCGACATTTCGGTAAGCGGTTCGCCCAGGTACTTCTGGCGAATCAGGCGGCGTACAATTTTGCCACTCTGGGTCTTGGGAAGTTCGGCGACAACATAAACCGCCTTGGGCCGGAAGGCGGCGCCCATCTGACGGACGACGTGAGCCGCGAGGTCAGAGACTTGGAGCGGGGTGCGCGTTCGCTGGCGGGGAACGACGAACGCCACAATTTCCTCGCCTTTGGTGCGGTCGGGAACGCCAATCACCGCCGCCTCGGCAACACCCGGATGTTCGCAGAGGATCTCTTCCACTTCACCTGGCCCCACTTTCCGGCCTGAAACGTTCATTGACTCGTCGGCGCGCCCGTGCAGAAACCAGAAGCCGTCTTCGTCGATGCTGGCCCAATCGCCGTGGTGCCACCAGCGGGGGAAGCGTGACCAGTAGGTGGCGATATAGCGTTCGGGGTCGCGCCAGATGCCGGCGGTCATCGAAGGCGCGGGCCTGGTGCAGACCAGGTAGCCAGTCTTGCGCCGCAAGGGACGGCCCCTTTCATCCACCACATCGGCGGCCATGCCGGGCGATGGCCCGCCCAACGTGCAGGGCTTCAATGGCTGGATGGGCATCGGCATCAGGAAACAGCCAATGATTTCGGTCCCGCCGGAGATATTGATCACCGGGCAGCGCTCTTTTCCGATTTTCGAGAAGTACCAAAGCCAGGACGCTTCGTCCCAGGGCTCGCCGGTGGAGCCCAGAAGGCGCAGCGAATCGAAAGGGAAGCTCTCCGGATCGGAAGTGTTGCGGAGCACCCGGATGGCTGTGGGCGAGACGCCGAATGTAGTGATCCGCTCCTCTTCGATCATCTGCCACAACCGGTCCGGGACGGGATAATCGGGAGCCCCATCGTAAAGAAAGATGGTGCCGCCAAAGTGATGGTTGCCGAGAATAGTCCAGGGGCCCATCATCCAACCGATGTCGCTCAGCCAGAAGAAACGATCGCGCGGCTGATGGTCGAAGGCCAGGAAGATTTCTTTCGCGGTCTGTATCAGCGCGCCCGCATGGGTATGCACGCAGCCTTTGGGCCGCCCAGTGGTGCCGGAGGTGTAAAGCAAGAAGGCCACCGCGTCGGACGGGAGCGGCCGGGTTTCGAAGATCGGCGGTTGACCGGCGGTCAGAGCGGCGATCTCACTCAGATTGATGACGCGGTCCACGCGGTTCGTTTCACCGGCGATGGCGTTGCGCCCAATGGCCTCCAGTACCTTCTTTCGCAAAGGAACCGCGCGGCCGCGGCGCACCAAAGTCTCTTCGGTAAAGATCAGACGCGCCCCGGAATCTTCGATCCGTGAAGCAATGGCGCTGGGGCCGAAACCGGAGAAGATGGGAACCACGATGGCGCCCAGTTTGAGGCAGGCATAAATGACCGTTAGTAACTCCGGCGCCATGGGAACGCAAAGGGCAACGCGGTCGCCGGTCTTGATGCCGATGGAATCCAGGAAGTTGGCGAGCCGGTTCGAATCCTGCGAGAGCCGGAGAAACGAGATAACCCGTCGATCTCCACTCTCGTTCCGCCACAGGCACGCGGGCTGCTTTTTATCGGCCCAGCGGTCCAGACAGTTCGCGGCGATGTTTAGCTGGCCGCCGGCAAACCATCGCGTCCATTCGTTGCCGCGAGAGGTGTCCACCACCTGCGAGTACGGGGTAAACCATTGAATGCCGAGTTCGCGATCGAGTTCCGCCCAGAACTGCTCTGGTTTCTCGACTGAAAAACGAAGGAAAGCCGGCAGTTCCGTGAACCCAAGACGGTCCATGAACCGGTAGATGTTGGTGCGAACGACCTCTGACTGCTTCGGTCTCCAGACAATGCTCATTGTGGCGGGGCAAGCGACTCCGGGCTTCGATTCTATAACGGCCAAGCAGGCCGCTGAAGATCGAAGCGGTCGACGGTGCGGCAATACGTAGGACCGCCCATGCGCCCAATCGCCCGAAGCCGGTCCGGATCGATCTTGAACGGATCGTCCGGGTCAACCAGAACCGCGGGGTCCAGGTGAAACAGCACGATTTCTCCAATCACTACAAAGCCGCCCATGGGCGAGTCGCTCACCGTGACGATCTCCCGGAGGCGGCACTCCATCTGAATGTGCGATTCCGCTACGCGCGGCGGGCGGACACGCTCCGACGGAATAGGCGTCAGGCCTGAGATCTCGAATTCGCTGACCGAGGGAGGGCAATCGGCCGACGTAATATTCATCTGCACCGCAAACTCTTCAGACACGATGTTGACCACGAATTCACCCGTCGCGCGGATGTTCTTGAGCGTATCCTTGGGCCGGGCATTCGCGCCGCGGCTGGTGGTGCTGAACAGGATGCAGGGCGGGTTGGCGCTGCAGGCAGTGAAATAGCTGAACGGAGCAAGGTTTAATATGCCGTCCTCAGCCTGCGTCGAGACAAAGGCGATGGGGCGCGGCACAATTGCGCCCACCATCAGCTTGTAAATATCGGTGGGTGCCGCTCCGGAAGGATCCACTACCCGCGAAGAGCGGACCTCGGTCACGATTTCGCACCCACTGGTTGCGGCGCCTGCCAACTGGCCCAATAGTCCGCCCACTCGACGCCCTCGCCTTCCGGCAGGACGTGAATTGGATTCAATCCATCCAGCATCACCGCATACTCATCCGTGCGCGTCTTCTTGCCCTGATTGGCAAGAGCCTTCGGATGCGGACCGTGATGGATTCCGCGTGGATGCAGCGTCGCCATGCCGGGCTTGATGTTGTCCTTACTGAAGAAATCGCCGTCATGGTAGAAGAGGAACTCGTCGTAATCGGTGTTGCGATGGAAGAACGGCACGCGCAAAGCCTCGGCATCCTCTTCAAGCGGCCTCGGTAGGAAGCTGCACACAACGGCGCCCTGCGTCACGAAGGTGGTGTGGGCGCTGGGCGGCAGATGCGCCCGGTGGCTCATGATGGGGCGGATGTCGCGCATATTTACCTTCCACACTGTCAGGTCGCCTTTCCAGCCCACAACGTCCAGCGGATTGAACGGATAAAAGACCTTTGAGAACTGGTTTTCGCACTTGATGCGGACTTCCCATTCCGTCTGCGAAGTGTTGTCGTCAAGAGCGGGCGCTGGATCGGGCGTGATTATCACTCCTGGATCGTAGAGCGCGTGGTGGCCGATCAGACCCTTTTCCGGCTGCTCAAACTCGCTTTGCGACTCGATAATCAGGAAGAAATTGTCAGTTGTGCGCGGGACCACGCGATAGGTGACCGCGCGAGGCAGGTTGATGTAATCGCCCTTCTCGAAGGGCAGCGGGCCGAAATCGGTCTCAATCACGCCCTCGCCGCGATGAACGAAGTAAAGCTCGTCGCCATCGGCATTGCGGAAGAGGAACGGCATGGGAAAGCTGCGGCGCGAGACGCTGACCTTCACGTCGCGATTGCCGAGGAACGCGACGGGTCCGCCATCGGGATCACGCAGATCCGGCGGCGTCAGCTTGTTGAGATCGAAGCAGTGCGGACGGAGTTTGCCCTCAAAGCGGATCCAGCCCGTAGGCGGATGGGTGTGATAGAGATGGGCCGACTTTCCGTAAAAACCTCGGCGGCCGTGCTCTTCTTCATAGGTTCCGGGAGGCAATCCGACGTGGGCTTGGTTGGCGACTTGGCCTTTCTTAAGCGGGTACATGCTCTTAGAATAAACCCACTCCGCTTGATTCCCGCGCCGGCCGAGCCGCGACCGTAAGGCGGCGACCGGTAATAGAACCACTTGTGGGTGGTGGCGCCGCTCATCCAAGATTCCTTGCTTCTTCAGTGCCTCCTCTGGAATCATGTGGGTATGCAACGTTTGCGCAGGATGAATCGAGTAATAAACGTGATTTTGGTTTGCGTGGGTCTTATGGCGGCGGCGACGGCTACCTTTGCCCAGGCGGACGCCGCCCATGGTGACGCTAATGCTCTGGTGGGCACCTGGAACATGGTTTCGGTATCGCCGGATGGCGATCAGGTGAAGTGGATACTGGCTATCAAAGAAGGAGCCGACGGCAAGCTCGCCGGAAGCCTGAAGTCGGACGAAGGGGAAGTGGAAGCCAAGGAGTTTTCGGTCTCCGATGGCGTCGTGAAGCTGAAGGTGCCGTATGGCGGCGATTTCTACGACATTGAAGTGAAATACGTGGAAGGAAAACTGGCGGGCAAATGGTCCGGCGGGGACGCCCAGGGCGAGACCACCGGAACCAAAGCCACTTAGTTGCACTTGAAGCTAGACAGTCAGGCGCCAATCTTCAACCGCTCGGGCATAAATGGCCGTTGAACGCGAACGCATTCGTGCCCTGAACTCAGCCCCGCTACGCAAGGATAGCGCTCAGTACGTCATCTACTGGGCGCAGATGAACCGCCGCGTCGAGTCCAATCACGGCCTGCTCCACGCCATCGAAATCGCCGACCGCCTGGGCTTGCCGGTCCTTTATTACGAGGGACTTACCTGTTCCTACCCCCATGCCAACCTCCGCCTGCATACCTTCATCCTGGAAGGCGTGCCGGATACTGAATGCCGTCTCAAGAAACTTGGCATCGGCTACGTTTTTTCGCTGCGCCGCCGGACAGCCGATCGGAACGACACGCTGTACCGGCTCGCCAAACACGCAGCCGCCGTTGTCACCGATGACTACCCTACCTTCATCGCCCGCACCCACAATACCCGGGTTCCGGCGAAGCTGGACATCCCGTACATCGCGGTGGATTCAAGCTGCATCGTACCCATGTCCGTGATGGCGAAACGCGAGTATGCAGCCTATACCATCAGGCCGAAGATTCATCGCGAGCTGAAGACATATCTCAAAGCGGCCGGCCCCATTCGCCCAAAGCATAAATGGCCGGCTAGCCACCAGCCGGAGATGCAGGCGATGCACACCACTGTGGAGCGCGGCGCGATTCCGCAACTGGCCGCGAGTTGCGAGATTGACCACTCCATCAAGCCCTCGCCCACCTTCACCGGAGGCCGCGATGCCGCGGAAAAGCGCCTCCAGTACTTCCTCAAACATAACTTGCATCGCTACGCAAAAGGGCGCAATGAACCCAGCGAACAGGCCACGTCGCGCATGAGTCCGTACCTGCACTTCGGCCACATTTCGCCGCTTGAGATTGCGCTGGCCGTGGAAGAACACGCCGCCCAGCACAACCTGAACGCCGCCGAATACCTGGAAGAGCTGATTGTGCGGCGTGAGCTCGCCTTCAACTACGCGCGCTTTGTGGACAACCCTCAAAGTTTGGGAAACCTGCCCGAGTGGTGTCAAAAGGTCATGGAGAAACACTCGAAAGACAAGCGCGATCCTGAGTATTCACCCGAACAACTGGAGCGCGCCGAGACACACGATGAACTCTGGAATGCCACTCAGAAAGAGATGCTTCATCGCGGTATCATCCACGGCTACTACCGCATGTATTGGGGCAAGAAGATTCTGGAATGGTCGCCGACGTTCCAAGGCGCGGTGGACACCATGGTGGAGATTCATGAGAAATACGCGCTGGACGGCCGCGACCCGAATACGTTCACGAACATTCTCTGGTGTTTCGGCCTCCATGACCGTCCGTGGTTTGAGCGCCCCGTTTTCGGCGCGCTTCGCTATATGTCGCTGGACGGAATGAAGCGCAAAACGAACACCCGCGCGTACATCGATGAAATCCGGTACCTGGAAACCACCGGGAAGGATCCGGCTGCGAATTACCGGCCGCAGGCATAACGGCCTGCCCTGCACCCGGCTACGAAACGAATTGTTCGGGTGAGTGCGGGCGTCAAATTCGAGCACACGGAAGGGCCGGCGGATGAAAATACGTGATTTTCGGCATCGATTGTGGGCGTTCTGGCGTTCGTCTAGCTAGCTATGCAGGATAGCGGGGGCGGCTGGATGTCCGCGAACGGGCGTAAGTTATTCAGGCACAGTCATTTTGGGCGCAGGTTTGCATTCGTGAATACAGGGGAATACAGGGACGGAGAGATGGAGTGCGCCCCAAAAGTGAGACACCGTAACCCGGGACAGTTTTTCAGCGAATGGAGAACTGAACGGAGGGAATACAGGGACGGAGGGAATACAGGGACGGAGGGAATACAGGGACGGAGGGAATACAGGGACGGAGAGACATGGCCCTGGAGTGCACCCCAAAAGTGAGACAGCAAGTTAAGGGGCTAAATTCATTGAATGGAGAATCTCAATGGAGTTGGCTCGACGAATTTACAGCCGCGAGTTGAAGATCGCGGCGATACGCGAAATCGATAGCGGCCGCAGCGTGGCCGAAGTAGCCCGGCAGTTGGAGCTGTGCAGGAATACAGGGACGGAGAGACATGGCCCCCAATTGAGCAATGGCATGTGGCGGGCCAATCCTGGCTCGCGCCTCGGCGTGTAGGTACGCAAGTGGCCTCACCGGCCGGTTATAGCTGCGGAAGCATCCGGTTTACGTCCGCCCTTGCGGGGAGCGAGCGGGCGGCCAAGCTCCTCTTCCAAGCGGTCGACGAACTCGGGACTGCCCACCGGCCCGGCCGGTGAACGTCCCACGCTGCACGGCTCGTATGGCAACCAACTCCTCGGGCTCGGCCAGCGGCGAAGTCCATCTCGAAACGCCGCCGGCGCGCGTTGAGATAGAGTGCATAGCGGCCATGGGCGTGGGTAGCGCGCGCGAATCTAGCCATATGCCAGGATAGTGCCGTGCCGGCGGATTTCCTTTCCGGGGCCATATCTCTCCGTCCCTGCTTTGCCGCCCGAACTTCGACCACGCTAAATTCGTGCCTGCACTTGGGGCAGAGGATAACTTCGAGCTCCTGCTTGCGATCGCCCTCGCCGGAACCATGGGCAGCAGACTGTTCTTCCTCTCCGGCCCCGCCGAAACCAAGATCTTCCTCGCTGAAGCCCCACGCCACAAGGTCGCGTGTGTCGTATTGATTCGCCAGGATGTCAAAATCAAACGCCCCGGCAACATTCTTGTTGAGCCTTACGCAGAGTTCCTGGACTTCCTTTTCATCTAAGAGGCGGTCCGGAACGTAAACCTCGACCTTCGCCTCTTTGCCCTTAATGCGCTTGAGCGCTTGCACGCGGGCATGCCCGCCAATGATGGTGTCGTCGCGGTTGATGACGATGGGCTCTGCAAGCCCGAACAATTCCAGGCTCTTGATGAGGTCGTTCAGGCCTTTCTCAGTGATGCGGCGCGGATTCAGCTCATACGCCTTCAACTCGACGAGCTTGCGCGTCTCGACGCTCCACTTAATCACGCGATACCTATTGGCTAGAATTTGGCGGGAACGGGCGAATCGCCGGGCGAGGGTGGAATTTCGATCGCGCGCATTACCATTTGCAGCGATACCGCTAAAAACGAGCCCACCCCCTCATCACACCACAAAGTGTTAAAATTTTCAAGGATTTGCACTATGGATGGATTGGTTTCCTTTCTTCAACATCCGTTTGTCGGATTCCTGCTGAAACTCTTTGCGGGCATTGCCGCCGCACTTTTCGGCATATTGGGCCTCGGCAGGGATGTCAGGAACAAGGACGATATAAAGCTCACACCCAAGGGCAGAGTGGCACTGATCGGCATCATCGTAGCTGGGACACTTGGATCGGGCTCCGTGATTTACGACTACTTCAGCGCGGAGCGGACAGCCGCAGATGAAAAACTGAAGAGCGAGAGGCTTCTGCAATCCGTACAGCGGGGTCTTTACCCGTTCAAGGGAATGCGGACCGATTTCACTCTATATTTCACGAAAGATTTTGAGGGGCTCACGGAATACAAACACCTGGTCCGCTCCGAGGTAATGAAAGATCCGCAGTGTAAACACTCGAATCGGTACTGCTATGGTTCCGGTGCCGACGGCGTCTATCTGTACAGTATTGACCCAAAATCTCCGATTTTCCCCAAACCTGGAAGCCCAGTAAGAACAGTACTTGAACATGTCGGACTGTATGTACAGCCGTTCAAGAGGGTTCAGGATCCGGCTGCTGGTGCGAACGTATTCAAGTTTTCTCCATTCGATGGCTTCGCCGTTGGCGTATCCGATCCTCAAACCGAGCAATGGTCATTGCAATACGACATTAAGAGTGATTTCGTCGCTCTTGATGTCCGAGACGTAAAGGTGCCAGATGATTCGCTGAACAAGACCGGAGTGTTATCGCTCGTCGATATCATACCGGGAGCAATGATATCCGGACCGACCGAGCTTGGTGTTAACCAGATGTGCGATACGCTTCATTTAGTTCCTGCCGATTGCCGACAATATATTGAGCAGCCGCTTTACGGGGGAATGAAGATCGAGGTCGCCTATTTCAAGTTTCCGTATCCCAAATCGTATACCTTCGGGCTTCAAAATGAATTGCATTGCCAATCAGTCCCGACACAGCTCATCGGGTCATTCTTCCCGCACGATATCGATGCTTCGAATTTTCTGAATGAAGTCGGAGGAAGCACTTCCGACGACGATAAGAAATTACTATGCGAGGGAATGGCGCGTTATCAGAATGGAGAGCGCTACGACCAACCGAAGGAATTAAGCCCGCAGTCGAAACTCAAGAGACACGAATAGCGAGTCAGTAAGCGCATTCTACAGAATCCATTCGGAAGTGCAAGTGAAAAGATAAAGAGCTTATAACTTTTCCAGACGCTTCTTCTCGGCCTCAATCCTTTCCTGAAGAGTCTTGCGCACGTCCGCGATCACCTTTTCGACGTTCTCCAGCGCATTCTGAATGTTTGGAGCCAGGCTGAATAACAGGCTGTATTCCTGCTCATTGAGATATTTCCCGTCGATGTCAGCCTCGGTGAAGCAGACGATGTTGACGAGCTTCCACTGATTGCGTCCGCCGGATGTCGCCATCATCGTGCGCATGAGGTTCGCGTAAATGGTGCCAGCGTCCATCTCGGAATCGCCTTCGCCAGTGGCGTTATAGCGATGGCCGCTCAGCTTTGACACGGCGCAGTCGCGGTAATTGCGAACGCGCTTGGCTATCTCGTGATGCTGGTCCTCAATGATGCCCCGTCGCAGGCATTCGTCCATGGGATGCTTGCTGCGCACGAGGATACTGCCCTTGTTGTATTCAGCCCGCCCTCGCTCCACCATCGCGTCGGGGGAATACAGGGACGGAGAGACATGGCCCCCAATTGAGCAATGGCATGTGGCGGGAGCCAATCCCGGCTCGCGCCTCGGCGTGTAGGTACGCAAGTGGCCTCACCGGCCGGTTATAGCTGCGGAAGCATCCGGTTTACGTCCGCCCTTGCGGGGAGCGAGCGGACGGCCAAGCTCCTCTTCCAAGCGGTCGACGAACTCGGGACTGCCCACCGGCCGGCCGGTGAAAGTGCCACGCTGCAAGGCTCGTATAGCAACCAGTTCCTCGGGCTCGGCCAGCAGCGAAGTCCATCTCGAAACGCCCCCGGCTTCAGCGTGAAACCGCCAGTCGAGCCACGGGGACAGGGTACCGATGCCCAGGTGTGCCGCGGCGCTAGACCATGGGTACTGCTCGGGCCGTTCCACCAGACCGGCACGGACGGGGTTCCGTTCGCAATATCGCAGCGCGACCCCGACGTGCCGCTCGTCGAGAGCACAAGAGTAGAAACGGTTTTGCCAAAGATGACCCACACGGCGGCGGCGTGCGTTGAGATAGAGCGCATATCGGCCATGGGTGCGACGTAGAGCGACGGCGAGGGAGGCGGGTTCGTCTGGGACGACCACCAAATGAACGTGGTTGCTCATCAAACAATACGAGAGAATTCGCAGCCGGGCCTGCTCCGAGTACGCCTGGAGGCAGTCCAGATACGTATCGCGGTCGGAGTCGGTAAAGAAGACGCGCTGGCGGTCGATGCCGCGTTGGGTGACGTGATGCGCCACCCCCACCGCTGCAGCGCGTGCGAATCGAGCCATATGCCAGGATAGTGCAGTGCCGGGCGGATTTCCCTCCCGGGGCAACTCACTTGGGAACAGTCTTCTCAGAAGTTGGATGTGGATCTTGCGGAGCTGATTGGCATTTGTGTGAACAGTGAAGAACTGACTCTTAGATTCGCGAACACCTCAGGGCTACCCAGGGTAGTTGCGAGACTAACGCCTCACGCTTTCCGGCGGCCCAAGATAACTCGGCTTCAGGCCGCCTGCGTCTACCACCAGCTTCTGTAGAACCACGCCCGGATCCACCATCCAAACTCTGAGGGTATGGGGACCTGAGGCGGCGATGACGTGCTTGGAACTTGCCGTTCGAACACTATCCTTTACAGACTCGCCCCAGTCCTTCGTTGAATTGTGCTCCAGGATGTCAATGACCTGCGGCTTCTCGTCATCCATCGCGATGGCGTATCGTAAGCCACGGCCCGGCACGAAATTCAGGGTCGGCGCGACGATGGCATCCACGCGAAGCGGGCCGGGCTCAAACAGGAACATCCGGTATTCGAGCGAAGGCGCTTTCGCGGGCGGCGGCAGACTCGCCGCCGTGACGGGAAACAGGGTCATTGAGGAGAGCGTGCGCCCGTAATCGGCAATGCGTTCCCAATGGGCGCCGCTCGCCTCTGACTTGGCCGCGAAGTGCTCAGCCTCGATCGACACCACGCCATCGCCCTCGACGAAGCCGTGAAAGCCTGGCGGCAGTGAACGCTTCGCGGCGATAATGGTGACAGGGACCTCCGCGCCAGCTCCGGTTATTGTGACGGCGCCGTTCGCTTCGCCTTGCGGCGCGTGAGCCCAATCGATGTGAACATGCACGGGCTGGTCCGGCCCCACCGTGCCTTTAGCGCGGTCTAGAACAATCCACGGCGCGCTTACTGTTGCCGTGAATTCGAACGGCTCGCGGCCGCGATCAAACACGTCAATGGTGCGGATAGATTGTCCAAACGAGTCAAAGCGCGGCAACGCCGCCTCGGCCGCCGTCGCGGGCCATGCCGCGCGTGAACCCTCCACCGCCACTCCCAGCGCGGCGCTTTGCGGCGGACTCACTTCCGCCACCTTCGGCATATTGTTCTTGTCCGGCTGCTGCCAGTAGGTGTAGCCGATGTGCGTCTGGTCCATCATATGGTCCCATTTGCCCCCGGCGAGCTTGTGATTGTATTCGGCTGACCAATCCGCATCGGCCTGAAAGAACTGGCGCACCGTCTCCGCCCATTCGTTCGCACTGGCGCGTTGTTGCGCCGCGTACAAGTTATTCCGCGCAGCCGCCAAATAGAGCCGGTTCACAATCGCGCAGGCCTTCACCGGATACAGCACTAACTCAAAGAAGGCGTCGCGCTGATTCGGGGGAAGCACCGCATACAGCTTATCGGCCCTCGCCGTAAGCTGGTCCCACTCCTGTTCAATGCGGGCGGCTTCCCGATAGTTTTCAAGGCTGAATGTGCCCGGCTCCAGCAGCTCAGGCTTGCGGCGGCCGTTGTACTTGGTGTACTTGGCGATAAGATCCGCGATCTCTGGGGCATGTTCAGGCCCGAAGTCGCGCTGCGCCCATAAGCGTCCAAACTCCTCGATGCGTTCGTGGGGCCAAGCCTTCGGATTCCACGCCAGCGTGAGGAAGTACTCAATCGGAAACTCCATTGGCTTCAAATCGCCGACGTTCACAATCCAGATACGCTTCGCGTCGTACTCATAGGCCAGGTTCATCTGCTCCCAGACCTTAGCGATGGGCACAGTGTTCAGCCACTTGTAATTGCGGGGGTCGCCGACGTAATCGAAGTGGTAGTAAATGCCTGCGCCGCCAGCGCGCTGCTTCTCATCCGCGGTAGGCAGACGCCGCACATTGCCCCAATTGTCGTCACACCACAACAATGTCACGTCGTCCGGCACTCTCATGCCATGTTCGTAGTAACCCTGCACCTCCTTATAGAGCGCCCAACTCTGCGGTATCCGCGTAACATCGGGGTTGACTCGATTCGCAAGAATCTTTCGCTGATCCGCGACAATTTGTTCCAGCAGTTTCACATTCGCGGCCATGTCGCCGCCTTCCACCATGGGCATGTCGCCATCGCCGCGCATGCCGATGGTGACGATGCTTTCGAAGTCCTTATTGCGGGTGACGCCGGCATCCCAGAAGGCGCGCAACACTTCGGCATTCGTCGCATAGTTCCAAGGGCCCTTGCCATGACGCTTCCATTCCTGTTGCGCGCGCAGCATCGGCTCATGGTGCGACGTGCCCATGACGATGCCGTATTCATCCGCGAGCTTGGCGTTTTCCGGATCGTCCTCATTGAAAGCGCTGCCCCACATGGCGGGCCACAGGTAGTTGCCCTTTAACCGCAGCAGCAATTCAAAGACGGTTACGTAGAACCTGTGGTTATATCCGCCGAATTTTTCGCGCGTCCAACCCGAAAGCGAGGGCGCTTCATCGTTGAGAAAGATGCCGCGATACCGCACCGCCGGTTCGCCCTGAGTGTAACGGCCGCCTTTGACGTATACGGCATCGCGATGTTGAACGGGCACATCCGCCCACCAGTACCACGGCGATACGCCCATTTCCTGTGACAGGTCATAGATGCCGTAGATTGTTCCGCGCTTATCGCTTCCGGCAATCACAAGTGCGCTGTCGACGCCCGGGAACGGATGCACCACCGTTTGTATGACGAACGCTTCCCATTTGCCGGCGATGGAGTGAACGTCAATCTTTCCGGCGTGAGCCAACCGGTCGATCGCGTTGCTCTTGCCGAGCGTGCCCACCAGGATCACCGAACCAGCAAGATGCCCGGCACTCAATTCCGGTGTGCAGCCCGTTACGCGATTGACATCGGCTTTCAAATCGTTCGCGGCGCGCACAACTCCCGGATACTCAGCCGCATCGACGTCGATTGCGGAGCAGTGTCCGGAGGCAGTGACGCGAAAGCTCCCGGCGTGAGGAATCCGCTCGACGTAGCTTTGCTCGCCCAAGCCCAACAAGATCGGTGGCAAGAGGATGCAAAATAGGGCCGCAGCAGAATTTCTTGAGATTCGCGAGCTCACAAATTTTCGTTTCATCCGTTGCACAATAAGATATCGGAGTTCAAGCATGGCATCTACCTTATTGACCAGTTCTCAGGCCATTCCCCGCAGCCAAGCGAAAGCCCTTTCCACGGGCGTGCCGTGGTACATCTGGTGCGCGGTGTTGGGTGTCACCTCAGCGATGATTGGGGGGCAATGGGACATCTCATGGCATCGTTCTATCGGCCGTGACACCTTCTGGACTCCTGCCCACATCGCGATCTACCTGTGTGGCGTAATGGCGGGAATCTCATGCGGTTACCTGATTCTTGCCACCACGCTGAGCAGGGGCTCAGCGCTGGCAAACTCCTCGGTTCGCGTACTGGGCTTTCGCGGGCCGCTCGGCGCTTTCATTGCCGCCTGGGGCGGCGTGGCTATGCTGACGTCCGCCCCTTTCGATAACTGGTGGCATGCTGCTTATGGCCTGGATGTCAAAATTGTTTCTCCACCCCACATCCTGCTGATTCTGGGCGTTCTGGCGGTGGATATGGGAACGCTGACGCTGATCCTGAGTCAGATGAACCGCGCCGGCGACCGCCTGAAGAAGGAATTCGATCTTCTGTTCCTTTACATCGGCGGGATGATTGTTGCCTTGATTAACGTCTTTCTGATGGAGTTTTCCTCCGTGGCGCTGCTGCACAGCTCAATGCCTTACCGCACCGCGGCGATTGTGATTCCAGTGGTTCTGGCCGGCGTCTGGCGGGCGTCGGGGCAAAAGTACGCAGCCACCATCGTCACGGCTGTGTTCACCTTGATGATGCTGGGGCTGGTCTGGATTCTGCCACTGTTCCCCGCCGAACCGAAACTCGGACCGGTGTACCAGAACGTCACCACGTTCGTTCCGCCGCCGTTCCCCGCGCTCTTCATCGTGCCCGCGTTCTTCCTGGACATGTTATGGCAGCGCACTCGTAAATGGAACCCTTGGCTGCTGGCGCTGGCCAGCGGCGCCATCTTCGCCGGATTTTATCTTGCCGCTGAGTGGCCCTTCGGTAACCTCCTCAACAGCACGACCTCGAACAACTGGTTCTTCGGCACCGGCATACTGGATTACGGTACGCCGCCGAATTCCTACACGGCGCGGCACATGTTCTATATGCCGGAGTCGGCCGGGGAATTCAGCCTGTGGATTGGGATTAGCGTGCTCTTCGCCGCTTTGAGCACGCGCCTGGGCTTCGCCTGGGGCGAATGGATGAAAAAGATTCAGCGCTGACCGGAAAAACCATGCGTCTTGCTCGCGTTCTTCCACTGCTCACAGCAGTGGCGCTCACGGTGTCCGCGCACGTTGGCAGCCCTGACATTTATCTGGATGCCAATGCGGGTCCCTATAAGGTCTTCGTCACCATCCGTCCGCCCACGGCGATCCCCGGCGTGGCGGAGATCGAGGTTCGCTCTGAAGATAAAGGCGTAACGTCGATGACGGCCGCGCCGCTGCCGATGACTGGGCCGGGCTCCCGATACGCGCCTACGGCCGATCGATTGAAGCGGTCGCCGCTGGATGCGCAAGACTACACGGGCGCCCTCTGGCTGATGGCCTCCGGCGCCTGGCAGGTCCGCATCACGGCCGACGGGCCGCACGGGAAAGGCGTGGTCTCGGTGCCGGTTCCGGCTGTTGCCCAAAGCACCAAGACCATGCAGGCTGGCTTGGGAAGTCTTCTGTTCCTGCTGATGGCCTTCCTGGTGGTGGGCATGGTGGCGATTGTGGGCGCCGGCGTGCGCGAGGCGCAACTGGAACCGGGCTTGGTGGCGGATGACAAGCGGCGAAAGCGGTCTGTGTGGATCATGGCCGGAGCGCTGCTGTTTCTGCTGGCTACTGTCTGGCTTGGCAAGAAGTGGTGGCAATCGGAGGCCGATGACTATAGCAGCTACATTTACAAGCCGTTGGCCCTTACGGCGACCGTCGAAGCGGGCAACAACCTCAAGCTTGAGCTTTCAGACCCAGGATGGATCAAGTCACGCAGAATCGATGATTTTGTCCCCGACCACAATCATCTGATGCACCTCTACATGGTGCGCGAACCTGGCATGGACGTTGTTTACCACCTGCATCCCGATCTTGCGGAAGAAGGCGTCTTCCGTCTGGCGCTGCCCAGCATGTCCGCCGGCGAGTATCGTCTATATGCGGACGTGGTGCATAAAAGCGGCTTTCCGGAAACGCCGGTTACGAATATTCAGCTTCCCGCCATCGATGGCCGGCCTCTCGCAGGAGACGATGCCGTGGGTCATGCGCCAGCCGTTTCAGATGCTTCCGCTCAGACCACGACGTTTGCTCTTCCGGATGGCTACCGCATGGCATGGGAGCTGCCTTCTGAGCCTTTGACCGCCAAACATGGCTATTCACTGCGGTTCAAGCTGTTGACGCCTGCCGGCGCCGCGCCAGCGGACATGACGTTTTATATGGGCATGCTCGGCCACGGAGCGTTTCTTAAGACTGATGGCACGGTTTTCGCGCATATCCATCCCCTCGGCACGGTTTCGATGGCGGCATATACGATTGCCCAGCAGAAAAACACGAGTGCGCCCATGAGCGAAGCGGGCGGAAACGGCGAGAGCCTCTCCGGACCGCCTGTTTCCGACGACAGTGACGACGATAGTCTGGTTCCGGCAGGCCGCCCGCGGCGAACCGCGCCTGGCGCACCGAAGCCTGCCACAAGCGACGGCGCGATGAGCATGGACCACGGATCGATGGCCGGCATGGGCCTTTCGGGCATGAGTATGGGCGGAAGCGGTGTGTCTACCGCGGCGCTGCCGAACGAAGTCAGCTTCCCATACGGCTTCCCTACGCCCGGCCGCTATCGCATCTTTGTTCAGATGAAGCATGGCGAAACGATTGAGACCGGAGCCTTCGACGCCATCGTGAAGTAATGGTGGTGAAGTAATACCCTGAGACCCCCGCCACATGCATGAGTACGACACTGTCTTGAAGCGCCTGCTGGAGAGATCGCACCAGCGGCTCACCGGCGAGAGGGTCGTGCGTTGGCTCTCAACCGAACTCCCCATAGTGCAGAACCTGCGCGTCGATCTGCTCGGCGAAACAGCGGACGGCGAGCTGATACAGATCGAGGTGCAAAGCACGAACCAGACCGGCATGGGCCTCCGGATGCTGGAATATCTGGTTCATGTGAATCGACTGTACGGGCGCGTGCCGCGGCAAATTCTTCTGTACGTGGGCCGGGAACGCTTGCGGATGGACAGTCAATACAGGTGGGCGGATGGCGAGGCCAGGTTCACGCTGATTGACATGCGGGAGGTGGACGGC
>CAJCIT010000103.1 GCA_903970405.1 Acidobacteriaceae bacterium
GTTTCAATCCCCTTCTCATCGGGGCGTTAGTCCGGACCCTGGTCTTCGTAATGCCCGCGTAATCAGTCAGTTGCGAGGCAAAATGCCGGATGCCCCCACTATACGCCAAATCTGCGCCTCAATCAATGCCTCATTTAGGGCCCCAAGACGAGCCTTAACCCCCACTCGACCAACGATTTGCCCGACGTTCCCCCTCAAAGAGCCGCTTTTCCCAATCGCACTAAGCTCTTGACCCGCAATGGTTTAGATGATGTACCAGAGCGGATCCCCAGCTATTTCGCCCAAACCGAGCGACCAACTTTTCTTCTCACAGTTGGCGCATATTTCAAAGACATGCGCCTCATCCCAATCGGGGATCCACTACCTCGGTGAGGCGATTCTTCATCCGCTCAAAGAGGTCGTCATCAAGGTATGCCAGGAAGACGCTTTCCTGGACGCGCGCCCCGAAATCCGAGGATTATCGTTGGTTGAGTGCGAGGGAACGGGGCCGGGGAACAGCCGAGATGACACGCGGCTCAGCGGGCTGAAAGCCTTTCCAGGAACGAAATAATTTGTTTGGTGACAGGCCGTTAGCGGAGCCCGAAAGCGCTTTGGCTAAGCCCTAAACAACGGGGCGCAGCAGGGATTCGTCCAGAGAGACCACCGAGACGCAGTTGCGGCCGGCGTCTTTGGCGCGGTACAGAGCCTCGTCGGCCACCCTCACAAAGACGTCCGGGCTGCGTTCGGTGCAGTCGGAGATGGTCACCCCAAAGCTCGCGGAGATGGTCAGGTCGGTGCCATCCACCAGCATCGGATGGTCGCAGAGCTTGAGGCGCAGACGTTCGGCCTGGAGCCGGGCTTGCTCCAGATCGCAATTCGGCATCACCACCAGGAACTCTTCGCCCCCGTAACGGCCGACATGGTCGTAGTCGCGCATGGCCGCCCGCAGGCGGCTGGCCGTCTCACGCAGAACCGCGTCGCCGGCGAAATGGCCGTAGGTGTCATTGATGCGCTTAAAGTGGTCGATATCCAACAGCATGATGCCCACTTGGCTCGATTCCCGGTGACAGCGGGAAATCTCATGCATAAGGATGGTCTCAATCGCCTGGCGGTTGGGCAGCAGAGTCAAGAGATCGCGGTTCGCCCGGTCACGAAGCTCCTCTCGGGCTTGCAGCAGCTCAAGCTGCAGTTCCACAATGCGCCTTCCGGCGCGCAGGCGCACCTTGAGCTCGTGTTCGTGAAACGGCTTTACGACGTAGTCGTCCGCGCCGGCCTCCATTCCTTCCACAGTCTCGTCTTTACTGGTCTTTGAGGTGAGCAGGATGAGGTAGGTATATGGCTCGCGGTGGGTCTCGCGGACTTTGGCGCAGACCTCGGGTCCCGTCAGACCCGGCATGACCCAGTCGAGGATCGCCAGATGAGGCGCGTTGGAACTTGACAGGATGGCCCAAGCCTCATCGCCGTCCGCCGCCTCAAGAACCTCATAACCCCAACGGGTCAAGGTGTTCCTCAGAAGGGCGCGGGATATCGAACTGTCATCTGCTATCAAGACTCGCATGAGCGGATACTGGGAACTATAAGCAACAGATCGGCCAAGGTGGGGAAACCTTTTCCTCGGCAACGCCGTTTGTTGGCCTAACTCCTAGCAATTCCATTGAGTACGAAACTACCACTTTAACTATGGATGGCGAGGTGTACGGGCGTCAATACTCCACTCCCACGGTGTCCTAAAGGGGCCCTCCTGACGCCACGATCCCTTATCATGGAGGTACGACTGCGGGGTACGACTGCCAATTTCGGGCAGTCATGTGACTCGTTACAGCAGCATTCGTATCCGGTCCTCCGGATCGATAAGGAGTTTTTCGATGAAGAATTCAGTGCTCGTGCCGATGGTGGTGGAGCAGACCTCACGGGGGGAAAGGGCCTATGACATCTATTCCCGGCTCCTCAAAGAGAACATCATCTTTTTGGGCACGCCCATCGACGACAACGTGGCGAACCTGATTATCGCCCAGATGCTGTTCCTGGCGGCGGAGGATCCCGAACGGGATATTTCGCTCTATATCAATTCTCCCGGAGGATCGATCACCGCCGGGTTGGCGATTCTCGACACGATGCGGCTGGTTGAGCCTGACATCGTCACCTATTGCCTGGGCCAGGCAGCCTCGATGGGAGCAGTTCTCTTAGCTTGCGGGACCAAGGGCAAACGATTCAGTCTGCCTCACTCCCGGATTCTGATCCACCAGCCCTCCATGAGCGGCCTCGCCGGCCAGGCGGCCGACATCGACATCTACGCCCGGGAGATATTGCGTATGCGTCAGAACCTCAATGAGATTCTGGCGGACGCCTGTGGGCAACCCATTGACAAGATTTCTCGCGATGTTGATCGCGACTACATCATGGAACCCGTGGCGGCCGTGGAATACGGAATTATCGACCGCGTCATTGACAGCCGCAAGCTTTTGCCCGTCCCAACGCGGTAACGCCACTGCGGATTAACACAATTTAATCCGCAGTGGCGGCTCAATCGACCGGCGTCTGCTATAAACAGTGGTGAGGGAACATATGCGTTTCGCTTATTGAATCGGAAGCGCAAATATCTTTCTTGCTTGGTTCGGTACTCCTGGGAGCGAGCCAAGCGGCTTTTTTTTCGACAAGGCAACGAGATTGTGAAATGAATCGGTGCTACAAAATTTGGAATTTGCCCACTATTTTTCTTGACCACCTACTGTACCTGGGATAAAGTTGTGATTCCGTTTCATTTCGAGGATGTAGGGCTGTTGATTTTACTGGCTTTCGATTAACGAATGACGAGAACCATTTCTTACTGTCTCGCCGCGGCGCTGTTTGCCTTGGGCGGTGCGGCGCCCGGAATCGCGGCGACGAACCCCGGTAGCGGTAAGGTTGCGCTGGAAGCAGCAAGCGTGGCAGGGGGACATGAGGCGGCGGCTTCCGCCCTTCCGGAACCCGGTTCACCGGTAGCCAACGCGGGCGACCCGGATGCCGGCGTGGGAGATGCCTGGAGCGCGGTTCGTTCAGCGGAAACGGACGATTGGATCAGGCGCTGCGATCAACATCTGGCGAATGGCCGCGCGGCGTACTTCCAAGGCGACTTGGCGGGCGCGCGCCGGGAATTCGACGCCGCGGTGGATGCGCTGTTGAATGCCCCGGATGGTTTGCCCGATCGCCGGCGAATAGAACGGCGGCTGGAACAGGTTTCCGATCTGATCTATCGCTACGATATCGACAAGCTGGGAGCCGGCGACGCGGCCGATGCGGTGGAGTTCGATAAGGCGCCGATCGATGAAATCAGCCACATGACTTTTGAGGTGGATACCATGCTCGCTCCCAAGGTGACCACCGAACTCAAGCAGACCCAGTCTGGAATCCCTCTCGATCTCTCCGATCCCGTTCTTACCTACATTCACTTTTTCTCGAGTGACCGCGGACGCGCCACGCTATTGAATGGATTCCGGCGCGCTGGCCGCTATAAGCCCCTCATTCAGAGAATTCTGGCTGAGGAAAAGGTTCCGCAGGAATTGATCTACCTGGCCCAGGCCGAATCAGGCTTTCTGCCGCGCGCAGTTTCAAACAAACAGGCCGTCGGCATGTGGCAGTTTATTGCGGCAACCGGCGCCACTTACGATCTGGTTCGGACCCCGTATTTCGATGAGCGACTGGATCCCGAGAAGGCGACCCGCGCGGCCGCGCGCCACTTGCGCGACCTCCACGCCCGGTACGGCGATTGGTACCTGGCGATGGCTGCCTACAATTGCGGGGCCGGTAATGTGGACCGGGCCGTGGAGCGCACCGGCTATTCGGACTATTGGGAACTGCTGAGGCGCAATGCGCTGCCGCGTGAGACTTCGAACTACGTTCCGATTATCGTCGCCATGACCATCATGGCCAAGAATCCCCAGGATTACGGTCTGCAAGCCATTGAAGAGGAATCGCCGGTGGAGTATGAAACCGTTCGCCTGGATGCGGCAACCAGCCTCGATCTGATCGCGGATGCTGCCCAACAGCCGGTTGCGGTTATCCGGGATTTGAACCCATCCCTGCTGCGCAACTTTTCACCGGCTGGGTTAGCGATAAACCTGCCGAAAGGCGTCTCCGCGATGACTTTGGACGCGCTCAACAAGGTACCGGCAAACAACCGGCAAGCATGGAGACTGCACCGCGTCGAATCCGGCGATACGGTGGCCTCAATCGCCCAGCGGTACCACAGTTCACCCCAGCGCATTCACGAGGCGAACCGGGCTGGCGACGTGTTGGAAGCGGGAGAGACCCTGTTAGTCCCGGTCACTTTCCACGAGCAGCCGCAGCCCATTCAAGCCAAGGGCGCGGGAAAGGCCCGCTTCAAGAGCGGCCATCAGGCTCAAGCCGGGCATGTGGCGCATATCGCCGCGTCTAATGCCGCGTCCGCCCGGTCTTTGCACGCGAAGGCCATGACGCGGAGCGCTTCCGTCGTCCATTAGGCTGGATGTTCGTTAAGCCGGGCCACTCCCGGATTTTTGCCCTCCGGACACCCACACGCACCCTTCCCGGGCTCTCTAGAGCCTCAAAAAGGTCCAAACACAATCGTTCATGCATGTTTTTGGACGAAACTCTTGCCAAGAGCCTCACCTTGTGAAATGATTTGGCTTCTTGCATCATTCGATGCATTCGGATTATCGTTGCGATAGGAGCCGCGCATGAGCTGGGACTACCAACTGCAGAAGGAAGACGACGACTTCGATTACGAAGACGCACACGTCGAGCTTGAATCAGACAAAGGCGAGTACGATGACGATCTGGAGGACGATGAACTGAATGACGTCAAGCGGACCTCGCACACTCATCACACCGAGGCCACGCCGCCTTCAACCGAAAGCGTGGTTGAAGTAATAGAGATCATCGAGGTGACGCCCGTGGCGCCACCCCCCAAGAAGCCGAGGAAGCCAAGGGCCAAGAAAGCGGCTGCGGTTGAGCCACCTCCACCACCACCACCTCCTCCTCCGC